>JBLHIH010000005.1:0-61049 GCA_047616645.1 Flavobacterium sp.
GTATCCATGTCAATATCAAGCAATAGACGGTTGTCATCAAGCTTAAACTGTCTTAATTTGGAAACCCATTTTACGGGTTCGAAATATTGCACTTGCGAGTCATGTAGACCTGTTGTGACATATAAATTGGGGTAATGTTGGGCTTTTACTTGGTCATAAGGAGAGTACGAAAGCATATAGTCGTAAGATGCTTTCTCCTTTGGATTTCCCCACTCTTTAAACTCCCCCGTCGTCAAAGGAATGCTTTCATCTAACATTGTCGTAATGACATCCACAAAAGGTACATGAGCAATTATGGCTAAGTAGTCCTCTGGTGCTTCATTAGCAATTACGCCCATCAGTAAACCCCCAGCAGACGCCCCCATTGCAAATACCTTCTCTTTATCTCCATAACCTCTCTCAATCAAGGCGCGTCCTGCATCGATGAAGTCTGAAAAAGTATTTCTCTTGTTCAGCAGTTTACCCTCTTCATACCAATGTCCACCGAGATCTTTACCGCCTCTAACGTGAATCATCGCATAGACAAACCCGCGATCAAGCAGTGACAACCTTTTCGAATTAAATGTCGGCTCTGTTGAATAACCATAAGAACCGTAGGCATATAGATATAATGGATTCTCGCCCTCACGTTTTTTATCTTTTCGATAAACAAGGGATACTGGCACCATTGTGCCATCCCTGACTTCAACCATGAGTCGTTCAGAATGATAAAGGTCGATATCGAACTCTCCCAGCACCTTGTCTTGTTTTAGCAATACCGAGGTCTTTTTTGTCATATGGTATTCGAATACAGTCTCAGGTGTGGTTAAACTTGAATAAACATATCTCAGTTTTTTGGAATTTATTTCGGGGTTTGAATGCAGACGAGCATGGTAAGTCTCATCTGGGAATTTAATAAGGTTTTCTTCAAAGGTATCTCTGTTGATTACCCTCAAATTGGGCAAACCATTTTTTCGTTCCTCTATGACCAGAAAGTTTTCAAACACCTCAACATCTTGTAACAAAACATCGGTCTTATGGGGGATAAGCTCTTGCCAATATTTTTTATCTTGCAAATGTTGGTCATCAACAGACATCAATCGAAAGTTCTCTGCTTGCCAATTTGTTAAAATATAAAATTGATTTTTGATGTGTCGGATCTGAAATTCGTGACCTACTTCTCTATCCAAAAAAGTCATCATTTCACTTTCTGGGTGATTAGCATCTATTAGTCTTATTTCAGTGGAGTCAGTTGCCGACAATCTAATGACAATGTAGGCCCCACTTCTTGTTGTATAAAGAGAAGTTGAAAAGGCTTGGTCACTTTCTTCATAAACGATCACATCTTCGGATACAGGCTGGCCTAATACATGGCGTTTTACACGCTTAGGCAGAAGCGTTTGTAGATCTTTTTCAACATAAAACAGCGTTTTATTATCATTTGACCAAGCAAGGCTTGAAGAGGCATTTTCGATAATGTCAGGTAAGAGCGCTCCGCTATCTAAATCCTTAAACCTAATTTGGTAAATTCGACGACTAACATCATCTGATGCAAAAGCCAATTTGTTGGCAGAAGGATTAACAGCCCAATTCCCTACTTGGAAATAATCGTGTCCCATAGCCAGCAGGTTAACGTCTAGTAATATTTCTGCCTCTTGCTCATCTAATTTGCGGCGTAGGTAAATGGGATATTCACCCCCTAAGCGATACTCTCTGTGATAATCATAATTTCCTAATGTAACAGGGACCGTTCTGTCATCACTGGTCAAGCGATGGGTTATCTCGTCAAATAGTGTGGCTTGCAAGGATTGGGTATGCGCCAGCATGGATTTTGTATATTCATTTTCCTCCTTTAAAAGCGCGAGTACTTCAGGGTCGCGCCTATCGTCATCTCGAATCCAAAAGTAATTATCGACACGCTCATCGCCATGAATAGTGAGCTTGTGGGGTAAAATTTTTGCAACTGGAGGGCTTAACACTGTCTTATCTTCATGAGAACTCCAACAAGCTGAGAGCAGCAAGCCAACAAAAGTAAAAATACTGAAAGTAGAAAACGGTCGATGCATAAACAACAAAGCAAATTATATGAAAGGTAGGTTTAAGAGAACGCGTTAAAGTTGGACACTATGCAGGCATGGTTGCAGGGGGTCAAATAGAAATGATTATTCCCCTACAAAACGAAGTCGTTTGTTGAGGAATAATCAATCGATCAAGCTTAGGGGAAACAGATGATCTTTAAGCTGCGATAACAGATCTAGGATCTACGTATTTTATATGGTGGGCGGCGCCAACAGATTCATTAGTCACTTCACCGTTGAACACATTCAAACCATTTAAGAGGTGAGCGTTATCTAGTAATGCCTTTTGAACACCCTTATTTGCCAATTCCAAAACATAAGGCAGGGTCGCATTATTTAAGGCAGCAGCCGATGTTCGTGCAACCCCACCCGGCATATTAGCAACACAATAATGGACTATATCATCAACAATATAAGTGGGTTCGTCGTGTGTAGTGGCATGGGATGTTTCAAAACATCCACCCTGGTCAATGGCCACATCTACCATCACGGTTCCCGCTGGCATTTGCTTGACCATGGCCTTTGTAATCAACTTTGGCGCTGAAGCACCTGGAATCAATACTGCACCAACAATTAAATCAGCCTTCATTGCCATTTCCTCTACGGCATCTTGAGTTGAATACAATGTTTGAATTTTGTTTCCAAACATATTATCCAAACGACGCAAAACGTCTAGTGAGCGATCAACAATAGTGACTCTTGCACCCATGCCTACCGCCATTTGCGCTGCATTTTGACCAACAACACCGCCACCAAGGATCAATACCTGTCCCTGAGCAACACCCGGTACACCACCGAGTAAAATACCTCTCCCACCATGAGATTTTTCCATGCACATTGCACCCGCCTGAATTGACATTCTACCGGCAACTTCTGACATCGGCGCGAGTAAGGGAAGACGGCCCATCGCATCTGTCACTGTTTCGTAGGCAATACAAGTTGAACCACTTTCAATTAAGTCTGTCGTCTGAGGAAGGTCTGGCGCCAAATGTAGATAGGTAAATAGTGTTTGATTTGGGCGTAACATTTGGCGTTCGACAGCTTGGGGCTCTTTCACTTTAACGATCATGTCCGATTCCGCAAAAATTTCTTCCGCAGTTTCTACCATGTGCGCGCCTGCTGCTGCATAAGCACTATCAAGGTATCCGATTCCTGTACCGGCATTACTTTGTACTTTTACTTCATGCCCGTTAAGCACAAGCTCACGCACACCAGCAGGAATAAGCCCTACACGATACTCATGGTTTTTAATTTCACTGGGTACACCTACGCGCATATCTATCTCCAAAATCAACAAAATAAGTTGAGAGGTAAGTAAATTTGAAGTGCAAAGTATATTAAAACAATGGTAGTTGATCTCACTTAATTTATTGGGGATAATAGTGGAATTCTTCGTGAATTTAACTTGAATACTGCTTATGCCCTACAATGATATAAATTTACAGACTAAACCACTAGATCGTATTGATCGGAAAATTTTAAACAGATTACAAATAGATGGCCGCATTTCCAATACTCAGCTCGCGAAAATTGTAAACCTTAGCGCCACACCTTGCGCTGAGCGTGTTAAGAACCTCGAAAAACGTGGACTCATTCAACTCTATCAAGCCCGTTTAGACCCAAAACTGCTTAATTTGGGCTTATTGGTCTTTGTCGAAATTTCCCTATTGAGAACTTCTCCTGATGTATTTGCAGATTTCAGTGAAGCAGTGATGAAATTACCCCAAGTTTTAGAATGTCATTTGGTCTCTGGCAACTTTGATTACCTTATTAAAGCGAGGGTGGCTGATATGAAAGCTTATAGGCGCTTATTAGGTGAAACCTTGCTAACTTTGCCCGGGGTGAGTGATTCAAGGACTTACGTTGTGATGGAAGAAGTAAAAGAAACCCAAACTCTGCCTATTTGAAGTACATTGATCCATTTTGCTTTCGCAAAATGAATCCAATACTACCGAATAGTCATTAGCGCGTAATGGTGGATATCCTGATACTTTACTGGCCTTTTCTTTTACGGCACCAAAATGCTCGACCCAGTGGTTTTTCTAGCCTCAAGATCTCGGTGCGCCTGTTGAACATCAGCAAGTGCGTAGCGCTGATTGATTTCTACTTTTATTGCGCCACTTTCGACACGCGCGAAAACGTCTGCCATGCTCTGACGCATTTCATCGGTATCTGCGGTGTAGCTCATTAGTGAAGGGCGGGTAATAAATAAAGAGCCTTTGGCTGTCAGCATTGCTAATTCTACCGGAGCAGGAGAGCCGGAGGCATTACCAAAGCTCACCATCAATCCGCGCGGCCGCAGACAATCCAGCGACATTTCAAAGGTATCTTTACCCACTCCATCGTATACCACCGGTAGCATGGCACCCTCGGTAATCTCCCTGACCCGCTCAACCACATTATCGCTGCGATAGTTCAGCACATGGGTATAGCCATGGGCGCGGGCCAATTCAGCCTTTTCCTCAGAGCCCACTGTACCAATAACCGTCGCGCCAATGCTATTAGCCCACTGGCCGAAGATTAAGCCTACTCCCCCCGCCGCCGCATGAAACAGGCAGCTCTCGCCAGCTTGCAGGGCGTAGGTACGTTGCAATAAATATTCAGTGGTTGTGCCTTTTAATGCAACAGCAGCTGCAACATCTAGATCGACGCCTTCTGGCACTTTTATCAGACGTGCCGCGGGTAAATTCAACGCTTGCGCATAGGCACCAAAGCCCGCGGCGAAGTATACCACCCTGTCTCCGACCTGAAGATCAACATCGGTTCCCACCGCACTAATCTCTCCAGCCCCTTCAAGACCGATACCCGTAGGCAAAGCTAATGGGTATAAACCGCTTCGGTGATAGGTATCAATATAGTTAAGACCAATGGCCCGATTCACTACAGTCACCATGCCGGGCCCGGGTGCACCCACTTCGACATCGGTTAAATTCATCACTTCAGGACCACCGGTGGCCTCTATTTGCACTGCTTTAACCATTGTTTTCTGCTCCTTATTTTAAAATCAGGACACCAATGAGATTTTCATGGGTGTCCAATACTACTTTCTCAATACTACTTTCACCAATACTACTTTTTTTCAGGGTCGACCTTTATTGTAGAATTTTTAGAGACTCAGTATCCTTTATTGCTATATATCAGCTTATTGAAATACAGTATTGCTTTCATGTATGGCTTTCGAATATAGCCTAATCATTAAATATGTACTCGGAATTCCATCTTTAGCTGTTCAAATAACATTGAACCATTTTGTCTTCGCAAAATCCTTGTCTCCTCTCATAATACTGTATATATTTACAGTATTATGAATAAAACATTAAAACCAAAACCTGACTTAGAAAACCTCATTAAGAGAAATGATATTTGGCGGGCATCCAAAATTAATCAGAATGTCATCCAAGGCATACCCAGTACTTATCACCTCCTCGATCAACATTTATATGGTGGAGGTTGGCCTCGCGGTGGTTTGACGGAGTTATTGCTGAATAAACTGGGCATAGGGGAGCTACGTTTGTTAACACCCGCTCTTGCAAAATTGAGTCAAGAACAAAATCGCTGGCTACTCTGGGTTTCTCCCCCTTATATTCCTTATGCACCAGCTTTAGCCAAAGCAGGGATCAATTTAGATAAAGTACTTGTCGTTAAAACAACAACATTGGCAAACACGCTATGGGTTATAGAAAAAGCACTTGGGTCAAAAAGCTGTTCTGCAGTCCTTGCATGGCCCGACTATCAATTCAACTATCCTAGCCATAATGCTAAAAAGAGGGAAGAAAGCTTACTCAAAGAAAAGCATCTCCGGCGACTACAAGTCGCTAGTAAAGAAGGCCAATGCCTCGGTGTTATGTTTCGAAATTACAATGCTGCAAAAAATTCCTCTCCTGCTGAACTCCGAATTCAATTACAAGCGCAACCATCTGTAAGCGAACATTCTCGACTCGAGTTGAAAATTTTAAAAAGAAAAGGCGGTTGGCCAACAGATACGTTTAACGTTGAATTTAATGACCACCTCAACCTCATCACACCAAACTTTTCTGAATTAAGCGTTGATGTGCAATTAAACAGCAAACAAGAAAAAACGGATATTGAGGTCTCACTTGTCGATGTAGAACAAAGTAAATCTCTAAGTAGACATCTGTGAAAAATACTTCTGTACACACGAAGAACTTGTGGATGTGTCTATATTTCAAAAACCTGCCTCTTGAGGTTTTTTCAAGAGTCGATAAAGAAAAAAACCAACATGCTGTTGTTATTCTACAAAAGCAGCGCATAGTTCACATGAACGAACTTGCCCAAGCTATTGGTATTCAACTGGGTAACAATATGGATACGGCTTATAGCCTTAGCGATCAACTGATTACCTTTGAGCGTAATGAAGACAAAGAAACAAGCACCCTCGCCTATCTAGCTCAATGGGCTTATCAATTTACACCAAAGGTTTCTATCAAATCACCTGGTTGCTTGCTGCTTGATATCAGCGGTTGTTTAAAGCTATTCAAGGGCCTCGATAATTTAATAAAAAAGGTGACAAACAGCCTGAATAATCTTGGGTTTCAAGCAGTACTTTCCATTAATTCAAGTCCCCTTTCTGCCTTACTCATGGCCAAAGCACAAAGCAAAATTTTAATTAATACAGATAAACAAAAGCTTAAACACAGCATTGGGGACGTATCCATTCAATACCTACAAGCTGACCAGAAGATAATCACTGCATTAAAAAAAATGGGTATTGCTACTCTTCAAGACTTACTTTCGTTACCACCAAGCGGATTAAGCCGTCGATTTGGCACAGACTTTAGTGATTATTTACAACGTTTAGTTGACAACAAAGCAGACCCGCAAAATATCATCAACCCTAGTACCCAGTTTTCATCTACGATTAATTTTTTGTTTGACGTGACAAATCTCAGCTCGCTTGTTTTTCCAGTAAAGAGACTACTGATAGAACTAAGTGATTTTTTGAGTGCTCGACAACTTTGTATAAACCATTTCACTTGGCATTTGTCTCATCGAAATTCGTCAAGCGACCCTGAGCCTGCAATTAACTTACGAAAGATGTCCATTTCACTGGCAAGCCCAATTAATGAATACAATGCGTTTTTTGCTTTGACACAACTTAAACTTGATCAAATTAATAACATTAAGGCGGTTGATAGCATCACGCTCTCTGTAAGTCATTTCCATACAGTGGAAGCTTACAATGAAATGCTGTTCCAGGATTCTACGTACTTGGTAAACAAATACTCTTCACATGATATAAGCGACAAGCACTCCCAACTGCTCAATATATTGAATGCAAAGTTAGGTCCTGAGCAATGTTTTGGACTATCTCAAGCAAATGATCATAGGCCAGAAAAAGCTTGGAAGGCGCGCGCTATAAGAAATAAAGAGCCTACTAGAAACAAAGAGCCTAGTTGGGCACAAGCGTCACTACCACGCCCCAGTTTTTTACTTAATACACCTAAAGCATTTAAGGTATTAGAAAAGCGCCCTTCTTTAGAGATAAAAAGCTTAGAAATGAAGCGCCTTACAGTTAAAGGTTTGGGTGCAGGAGGAATAGCAGGGGAATTAACCTTACTTAAGGGCCCAGAAAGAATTGATTATGGTTGGTGGGACCAGGCTATGGATAAGCCGCTCACGAGAGATTATTATATCGCCTGCCAGGAAGATGGTAGTCTTTATTGGATTTTTCAATATGTTGCTTTCGAACAATGGTACTTACACGGTATATTCTCCTAAGTAACAATCTGACAAACAAGATATTGGTATGTCGGTACAGGCAAACTCAAGAATAAAACAGGAAACTATATGGATATCTATCAACTAGAAATGGAAGGAATTGACGGCGAAGCTATCAGTTTTAGTGAATATCGAGATGAAGCCTTACTCATTGTAAATCTCGCCAGTCAATGAGGCCTTACAGGGCAGTACGCAGGTCTGCGTACATTACATAACAATGTCGATGGTCTAAAAGTACTCGGTTTCCCTTGCAACCAATTCGGCGCTCAGGAACCAGGATCAAATGCAGAAATTCTCGAATTTGCACAAAAAAAATATGATGTTAATTTCCCCATGTTTGCCAAAATTGATGTGAATGGTAAGGGGGCTTCGCCTCTTTTTCAGTGGTTAAAATCAGAAAAGCAAGACGAAGATGGCAATGAAGAGATCGCTTGGAACTTCGCAAAGTTTTTAGTCAATAAAGAGGGTAAAGTTGTAAAGAGATTTCACCCTAAGACGCCACCAGAAGACATTGCGGATATGCTAGAAGCACTACTCTAGTATATGAGCAAGTAGGCTTAGATATATAACCCACATTCGAATTGCTCAAATTGGTCAATTTGGATTAGGGTTTTTTCGCCGCGCATTGAGTATTTACGGCGCCACCTTGCCAATCTGAAACCGCACAATCAAGCTCAGGTTTCTCTAAGGAAGCATTAGCAGCAAAAGGTAATTCATTAAGTTGAATTTGAACAATATACGAACCCCAGTGACCATCAGTTGTTGTGCTCCAGTCAGGGAAATTAATCATACCGAATGATTTGTAAGGTCCGTAGATATAGGTGATTGACACCTCGCCCCCAAAACGTTGCCACTGATAAAGCTCGCCTTCTGGCGTTAATGCAAACTCTCCAATTTTCCTCCTATTTTCATCCAACACTTTAAAGCCATTGGGTTTTAATACTTTTAGAGACAGCTTACGCTCTCCAAGGGCAAGTTGATGAAAAAGTGTATACAAGTCGCGGTGCCACTGAGATTCTTTTTGATCTATTTCGTCATCACTAAGGTCTCTCAAACTACCTTCGCGGGAGACCCAGCCTGAATCACTATCCCAAGCGTAAACTAAGTTTAATTTAGGGTGCATAAGCTTAATGCTCGCACCAGGTTTCTCTAGATCTCGCCAGACCGTTTCGATAATGCCATCGCCATATTTATAATGGCGCACCCTATCAACTGTGTAGATTGATTTTGCTTTTGCCCAAACCTCTCTTCCACCCAATTTTTGAAACATGGTTTCCATGCGATCCAAGGCTTTTTTATCACCTCCCACATTATTTGTCTCAGCAATCTCAGCACGCGCAAAAGCGACCATCAATAATAGAAGAGAACAAACAAGGCTACATTTTTTAAAAACAATCATACTCAATAGGAAAAAACACTTTGCAAACTCAATACTAGCCTCCTCGCAATAGAAAACATCCAAAATGCGTTCTATGGAAGCTGACTTGAGATCAACACATTAATTTAAAGAGAGATATCGTGCTGTCCTCTCACATAAATAGTAAAATACTCACATGAAAGAAACGACTCCCCCACAAGAAGACAGCTCGGACATTTACATGTCTTATGATGAAAAGAAAGTGCTTTTTTCAAGCATGCTCACTGTATATGGCAGAAAACCCGTATTAGAAGCCTTAGCGCTACCGGATATAGTCCCATTCAGGCTCCACTTGGCAGAAAGTAATCGACCATCTGATATTATCAAGAATATGCTACATATTGCTTCTCAACGAAAAATAGAAGTGAAATATCACAGTCGACAAGCGCTCTCACGTATTTCAAAAAACAGTAAACAAGATCAAGGCGTTGTTTTAGACATTAAGGCGCCAAGTTATTTACCCACCAGTAAAATTGAAACCACCTGTAATGCTGAATATATCGCTTTAGAAAACGTCACCAACCCACAAAATGTTGGAATGACAATACGCTCTGTGGGCGCATCACCCTGCCAAGGTATTATCTTACCGAAAAAAGGAAATGCAAATATCGATCCACTGGTGATCAAAGCCAGTGCAGGTACGGCCTTAAAAGTACCTATTTATCACTGCCAAGAGGCAATAACAGGCCTAAAAGAATTGAAGGATCGCGGGTTTAGACTCATTGGCTTATCTTTGGACGGAAGTACCTCAATTAACAAATTGGAGGCCTATCCAAGAACCATTTTTGTCCTAGGAAATGAAACTAAGGGCTTATCGATAGAAATGAAAAAATTATGTGATGAACTCGCTCACATCCCGCTTAATAATGATGTTGAGTCTCTGAATGTCAGTATTACTGCCAGCATCGTTGCATTTCGTTCAATTTTCTAGACAAAATCATCACTATCGCGCTTTTCTTTTGACCATTGAGAAACATTGAATTATTGTTGCGCCCAGCGTTCTAACCCAATACATAAATCACAAGTAGTAAATATGAGACGACCCTATTTTTTGACCCTGCTAGCAAGCATTCTATTTTTCTTATCTTCCTGCGGATCGGACGATGGATTCACTATCGATGCAGTACCAACCGCCTTCATCGTCGTCGTCAACGCCATTCCTGATTCTCCTGAATTGAGCATTACTTCACGGGGATCGCTTCTTGGAAGAATCCAGTTTGGACAAGCTTCAAGCATATTAACTGTCTTGCCACAAATTGACGTCCCATTTAGCGCAGATTTCCTCGATGCGGATGGCAACGCTAGGACCCTCATCATAGCTACCGAAAATATTGCTATAGGCAACACAAGAATCGTTGTATATGGTGGCACTATGGCTGAGCCAAAGGTAACGCGTATTGCTAGCCTTTCAACAGACCTCAGTGCAACTGAAAGCCGTGTTGTGCTATTAAATGCAAGTAATGCGGCCCCTAACGTGAATGTCACTATCACAGATCCAAATGCAAACTCGCAGACGATTAATCTTCCAGTAGATGTAACTTCAAACCCTATTCAAGTGGCTACTGGCGCAGGGTCACGAATTGAAGTACGTGATACTACAAGTAACAACCTACTGTGGGATTCTGGTTTGTTTAACTTCACACAAGTGACTGAAAGACTCCTACTCCTAATCGACTATGTTGGTCCAGGAAGTAATCCAGTTAGAATGTTTAGCATAACGGAGCAAGTAGATGCCGGACTATTTGTTGATGAGCAACTAGAGAGTCAAATTAGATTCGTTAATATGACCGCAGATAGAGGCGCACTAGATGTACTTGCCGATGGCAACGCCATCGCGAGCGGCCTTAATTTTGGAGATATTACCAGCTATCTAAATACGCCTAATGGATTAACGAATTATGCAGTCACCACTTCGGGTGATTCCAACGACATATTATCTTCAGCAAGTAGATCAATTCTCCCAGGTACTTTTTATACGCTAGGCGCTGCTGGGCTTGATACGGTAAATAGTACGGCCTTTACAGTTAATGATCGACGCCGTGTCACTACACGGACATCCTTAAACATAACGCGTCTTTCACCAAGTTCGGGGCTACTCGATGTTTACCTCTTAGAGCGTGGTGGAGATGTATCTGGTTTTCCAGTTTTACAATCGCTTGCCGATTTTACATCAGTCACGGTCGATCTTTTACCAAATGAATTCGATTTAGTACTAACCGCACCAGGACAAACCACGCCACTATTTGGGCCCGAACCACTATCTCTTAGTGCGAACGGTATTTACTCATTGATTATTACTGATACGGAAGGCGGCGGTGAACCTGTCCGGGTACAATTCTTTGACGACTTTCTAAACTAAAGTCTTAAAGCCAGAACGCTTAAAAAGCTAAACACATAGAGGACGAATTCGTATGTGGCAAGTTAAGGAATTATCCGGTCATATCGGTGCTGAAGTTACGGGCTTATCACTTAGTAATGTCAGCACAGGTGATATCGATAAGATTAAAAAATTATTACACGAACATTTAGTACTTTTCTTTCCAGAACAAGGTCTAGATCAGAAAAGCCATGTATCCCTAGGTCAACATTTCGGCGAGTTAGAAGGTCATCCAAACTTAGGTGTGCCCTACCCGGATCATCCTGAAATATTTGAACTAATTGCGACTACGGGCGGTGTCGCTGATGAATGGCATACTGATATTACTTTCCAAAATAAACCTGCAAAGATGTCTATTCTCAACATGATGAAAACTCCCAAAGTAGGGGGAGATACAATGTGGTCTAGCTTATACGCAGCGTACGATGAATTGTCAGAGCCAATGAAAGCACTATGTGAGAATTTAACTGCCTTACATGATGCACTACCCCATAATAAACCAGAAATAATGGCAGTCCATCCTGTTGTTCGCATACACCCCGTTACAAAACGAAAAGCTCTGTTTGTGAATGAGCATTTCACCCGCCGCATTGTTGAGTTAAATGCAAGTGAAAGTAATGCTCTCCTCCCATTTTTAACAAATTGGGTAAGTAACCCACGTTTCACCGTACGCTACAGTTGGACAAAAGGAACCATCTGTATGTGGGACAATCGCTGTACCCAACATTTTGTTCTAAACGACTTTTCAGGAGAAAGAATCATCCAAAGAGTGACCATCATGGGTGATGAAGTAGAAGGCTGCAACGAACAAAAATGGGAACCTTGGGTCAGACCGGGTCGACTTTCTGCAACGAGCCGGCATGATAGGCAGCTTTATCTCTACATGAATGCCAAAGCGGAAAAGCCTCTAGCTTAAACGTCGTGCAAACTATATGAACCAGCGCTTCATTAACAAGCATCTGGAACAGACAAGCTAAGCATATTAATATTATGGCAATCACACACTCAATCGATCTTGACCTGCAAATTATTGTAAATCGATTTTACGGTGTCATCACCACTAAAATGTTTTTAGAACATATGGCCAACGTTAGCGCTAGCATGACTCATGCTAGCGACCTTAGATGCATTGTCATTTTTGAAGAGGATGCCGATTTCTCGCAGATAGTCGGTGATGCACTTATTGCCATCATCAAAAAATCACCTCTAATCAATACCCCGATCTACACTGTGACGGTGATCCCTAACAAATTAATTTTTGGCTTATCTCGCTTATATGCAGCTTACGGGACAGATAGCAACGTTACAAAAATCGTCAGCACAATTGAAGAGGCTTGCGATCTCCAAAATATATCCCTCCAAGACCTAGATAAGCTCAAGAATAATGACAAAAACATAGTCAATTAACACGACTAAAGCTCACTCAGACTCGAAACGAATAAGTTTCAATGTTGACCCAAGATCACACCTTTGTTTGATACTCCTCCCACCTCAATAAATCAAGTAGACTAGGATCTACATCCTTAACTCAGAGCATTATTTTGATTGCACCCCTCGAAGGTATTACCGTAGTAGAAATAGATAACTGGATGGCGGCCCCCAGTGCCGCAGCTATTTTGACCGATCTTGGTGCCAGAGTAATTAAAATTGAACCTATGACGGGTGATCCAATGCGAGGCATGTCCCGTCCGCCCAAAGTCGACAATGAATCTTTTAAAAACTACGACTTTCAGTTTGATGTGGATAACAGAGGAAAAGAGTCTATCTGTGTCGACCTGAGAGAAGCCGCTGGTATTTCTGTGGTACACCGGCTTTGTAAAGAAGCAGATATTTTCATATGTAATTTGCTTGGAAGGCGCCAAACGAAATACCAACTTGACCCAAACACCCTATTGGCACTAAACCCCAAATTGGTCCACGCCACCTTAACTGGCTACGGAACTAATGGCCCAGAATCAGAACGCCCTGGCTTTGACGTTACCGCTTTCTTTGGTCGCTCAGGACTTTATGACGCTATGCGAGAAGGCTCAACAGGTACTGTACCCATGGCAAGACCAGCACAGGGCGATCATACAACAGGGCTTGCTTTGTTAAGTGCCATTTTGGCAGCACTGAGAGTGGTAGATAAAACGGGAGAAGGTCAGGTTGTTGAAACCTCCTTGTTCGAGACGGCCGTCTGGACGCAAGCAACGGACTATGCAACAACTGCAATCGATGAAGCCCCTGTGACACGAAGAGCGAGGGACGAAATGTTCCTTCCGACTGCAAATAGATATCCTTGCGGCGATGGAAAATGGGTTGTGTTCAACATGCCAGAAGCTTCTGGTTGGCCAAAATTTTGTAAAGCCCTAGGGAAAGAAGATTGGTTAGCCGACGAAAGATTAAAAGACGTGCGAAGCCGCTTTCGACTCATGCACGAACTTGTACCCCAAATTGATGAAATATTAGCTGCAAAAAGCAGGGATGAGTGGGGACAAATTTTCGATAAAGAAGGTTTGATTTGGGGGCCAGTTCTTTGTTTACACGAAGTGCCGAGCGACCCTCAATCTGAGGCTATTGGATTGTTTCCAGAAATTCACCATGAAGAAATGGGGACATATAAAACGGTAGCGATTCCCATGCGTTTTAAAAATGCCGATGTAAAACCTAGAGGTCGTTCTCCCCTTATCGGAGAACACACAGAGAACATACTAAAAGAACATGGTTTAAAAGACGATGAACTGGCAGAGCTCAGGTCAAAAGCAATCATAAATTAGACTTGCTCGAGTACTTTGGTAGTTTACACGATTGTTTAAACGACTTGGTTTACGATAAGGCAATGGTTAGACTCATCACGTCGCCCTCTTTTATGAGACACAGGCTATGACTACTAAAATACACATCAATAGACGCAAATTTTTACAATTAAGCGCCACAACGACTCTGGCAGGTACGTCCCTATCAAAGGCTTCTTCTGAAAAGACAGAAGTAGCTTCATCAAATACAAACCAACAACAAATAAAATATGTTCGACTGGGTCGTACAGAATTAAAAATGTCTGATATTTCCTTCGGTTCTAGCCAACTTCAAACCGGTCAAGAATACCTTGTACAACATGCCTTAGAACAAGGCATTAACTATTTTGATACTGCAGACAGCTATACTCGAGGGCAATCAGAACGAGTGCTGGGAAATGCACTTAAAATACATAGACAAAATATCATCATTGCTACAAAGATTAGAGCCGCTGCAGATAGCAATCGAAAAGAGATGATGCGAGATTTAGACAACAGTTTATCTAGGCTTCAAACTGACCATGTAGACATCCTCTTTAACCACGCTGTTAATGACAGATCACGACTACAAAACGATGAATGGTTTGAGTTTACGGCTAAAGCAAAAAAAATGGGAAAAATAAAATACACGGGTATGTCCGGTCACGCGGGTAACTTAATCGATTGTGTCGATTATGCCCTTGATAATAATCTAGTGGACGTATTATTACTGAGTTATAACTTCGGCCAAGACCCAGCATTCTACCAACAATTTGTAAGATCCTTTGATTTCGTCGCTGTTCAACCAGATATGTTACGGGTTATCAGTAAAGCAAAAAAGAATGATATTGGCATTATAGGAATGAAAGTACTAAGGGGCGCAAAGTTGAATGATATGCGCATCTTCGAAAAAGAAGGTTATACCTATGCACAAGCTGCATTTAAATGGGCACTGTCAAACACAGACTTGGATGCCACAATTGTCTCAATGACATCTAAAGAAAAAATAAATGAATACATTAAAGCTTCTGGCGTAAGAGCGTTGAGCCAGATTGATTTTCAATTGCTTGAACAATATGCGCGACTTACTGATATGACGTATTGTCGTCATGCCTGTAATGATTGCGAAGGCGCCTGTCCCTACAACGTACCCATCGCCGATACATTAAGAACGCGAATGTATGCGACTGACTATCAAAACCTCAGCTTCGCCAAAAGCGAATATGCAGATTTAGATAATAATGCTAGTGCCTGTTTGTCCTGCGATGGTCAACCCTGTCAAAATGCTTGTACCCACGGCATCAATGTTAGTCAACTTTGCGGTCCAACACATTTGATGTTGTCTTAATATGCATTTACATTTCGATTTAGTGGGCGGTATTTCTGGAGATATGTTTATTGCAGCAATGCTAGATGTATTTCCCAGTTTAGCGGCGGAACTTGAGGATCAAATTGTACTCGCAGGCTTTCCAAAGCTCGTTTCTATAAGTCACAAAGAATTTGGAGATGGCGTGCTATTTGGGAAAAGTTTTAAGGTTAACGCAGATATCGATGCAGAAGGTCATCATCATCGCCATCATAGTGAAATTAGAGACATCATTAACAAGTCCAAACTAGACACCGCTACTTCAAAAATTGCACTGCAAATATTCAAAATTATTGCTATTGCCGAAGCCAAAATTCATAACAAGGCAGTAGATGATGTCGCCTTTCATGAAGTTGGAGCCTGGGACTCGATTGCTGATGTCATCTGTGCAAGTTATCTAATATCAACATGCCAAGTGAATACTGTTAGCCACTCAAGCCTACCCTTGGGTGGAGGGAGAATAAACTCAGCCCATGGCATATTGCCCATTCCTGCTCCAGCTACATCATTAATCCTTGAGGGGTTTCAATTCCATGATGATGGCATTCTAGGTGAAAGAATTACGCCAACAGGTGCTGCCATTTTAAAATACTTAGTGAGTCACCATTCAACAACAAATTATCACGGCGAACTTAAAGCTCAGGGCTTTGGGTTTGGATCGAAAAAAATGAATGGAATATCTAACGTATTAAGAATTTTACATTTCCAAACTGCAGCATCAGAACCAGAACCCGAATCTTCATTTGTTAGCAGTCTAGAATTTGAGATTGATGATCAAAGCCCCGAAGAACTCGCATTGGGCTTAGAAAAAATAAGGGCAATCGCTGGCGTACTAGATGTCATTCAATATGCTGTAGCAGGAAAGAAAAATCGACTAACCACAGCCATCCGCATACTGTGTAAACCATCAGAAGAAGTGGAAATAACACAAGCTTGTTTTAGATACACTACAACCTTAGGTATTCGCAGTACTGCTTCTCGTCGTTCAGAATTAAAGAGAGAATTAATAACAGTCCATATAGAAAACAAATCCTATCAAGTGAAATCAGCACAGCGTCCGGGCGGTATGACTAAAAAGGCGGACATTGACTACTTAAGAGATGCAGGTAGTCATGCAGAGCTTCAAAAGCTAAAATCTGAAATCGAGTCGAGTCAAACTAACAAAGAAGATGAAAATTGAATAAGCGGTTTTTATTAGAACAATATTTACAAAATTTAGGTCCCATCGCTATCGCCGTCAGCGGAGGGGTTGATAGTATGACTCTGGCGGTGATCGCTAATAGGGTTAATGCCGAAACACACATGTTTCATGCAATTTCCCCCGCTGTTCCAAGCCAAGCAACAGATCGTGTTAAACGATATGCAATAAGTGAAAAGTGGAATTTGAATGTGCTTGACGCTGGAGAAATTAGAAACAGCGAATACTTATCCAACCCGGTCAATCGATGTTACTTTTGCAAAACTCATCTTTACGAAGCCCTAGGATCGCGTACTGATTTTCAACTCCTCTCAGGAACTAATCTCGATGATCTAGGTGACTATCGACCAGGCTTGATTGCCGCCTCTCAAAATAATGTTCTTCACCCTTATGTTGAAGTGAATATTTCGAAAGCCGAGCTTCGTAGCTTTGCTAAGGAACTAAATCTGCTTGATTTACATGACCTGCCTGCAGCACCTTGTCTGTCGAGTAGAATTGAAACTGGAATAGCCATCAATGCGGATTTACTGCCGCTTATTAACCAAGCTGAGCAGTTAATATGGGAAAAAATAGAGAGTTCATTTGCGTTAACCGGCGTCCGCTGCAGGCAAAGGCAAGGCGGCCTTGTCATAGAATTAGAAAGTAAAAGCCATATCGATACTCAAGCCAAGTATGCGAAAGATTGTATTAAAATTGCTTCTGAAGTTTTCAGCGATTTTAATCACCTCACCAACAACATAAAGGTAGAGCCATATAAACGTGGCAGTGCTTTCCTAATAGAGGCGATAGAACTTGGATAATGATGATATTGATGATGTATTGTTAGATCTATCCAGACGCGAGCGAACTGGATTGTCCGAGGCAATATTTTGTGAAGGTAAAAACCTTAGTCAGCTTACCAAAATTTGTGAACAGGTAAATCAAGAAAACCTTTCAATGTTGTTTACGCGTCTATCATTATCAATGTTTAGTGAATTAGACAAGCGCTATCCCGCACTAATAGAATATGATGACATTTCAAGGATTGGCTTTTCTAAACCCGCTAAACTAGGTAGCAGAGGCGCTAACACCGATATTGCCATAGTAGGCGCGGGCAGTTCCGACATAGCGGTTGTTCAAGAAGCCAATATGACACTACGCTATTATGGTATTAACAGTATTCAAATAAATGATGTCGGTGTTGCTGGTCTTTGGCGATTAACGAATCGTTTAGATGAGATATCATCGATGAAAATTGTTATTTGTGTCGCGGGCATGGATGCGGCACTACCAACGGTACTAGCAGGTTTAATTCCGTCAAGCATCATTGCTGTGCCAAGCTCAGTTGGTTATGGGATGTCAAGAAAGGGTGAAACTGCACTTCATGCTTTACTGGCGAGTTGCGCCTCAGGTATGACGGTTGTGAATATTGACAATGGCTACGGTGCTGCATGTGCAGCCATTCGAATTCTAAATCAATTGTGAAACACAATTAAAGTTTCGGGATACCGGCAAGCTCACGCGTTGCGCCTTATTGAACATTCTCAATTTCCCCACGAATAAATAGCGGCTCTTGGCTGTAAGTCTCAGCATCTAACTTTACTAATTCGTCTAGCCCCACTGCCTTGGCAAGATCAAATTCTTCAGCAGCATCAAAAATGAGTTTTAGTAATGTTGCATCACTGCTTGAGTTTAAAAATAAGCCACGGCGACTGAGAACCCAGAAAACAGCGTGACGTATTGCTGACCGATCCCGCAGTGGTTCATACCAACTAAACTTCTTAGATTCATCGTTGTCGCGCCATCGTCTACGGGCGATCGCTTTTATGGTTTGCATTGCGACCTTTTTTTCTTGGCAGAGGGTATATAATTGTTCGAATTCACTTTGATATTTCTGATCCTGCAGAGACATATAGCTATATGGCAGAAGAACCGATGTAAAATCAAAGGCTGCTAAACTTTTAAGATGCATTTCAGCGATCTTAGTCCCGTGCCCGGTTACACCAATGTACTTAACCAATCCTTGTTCTCGAGCCTTGATTGCAGCCTCTAGTGCGCCACCGGGCTTCATTACTGTTTCCCAGTCTGCTTCATTATTCAAATTATGGAATTGAATAAGGTCTATTTGATCAATTCCCATCCTTTGCAAAGAACTTTCGATACTTTTCATGGCGCCATCACGCGTTCTGTCGCCAGTCTTGGTAGCAAGAAATACTTTTTCTCTATGGTCTTGAAGAAAAGGTGCTAAGCGAAGCTCCGCATCACCATAACTGGCAGCAACATCAAAATGATTCAGCCCATGTTTTAAGACTAATTCTAATGTTGAATCTGCCTTATCCTGTCGCATCCCACCTAAAGCGGCGGCACCAAAAATAATTCTAGAACTCAAGTGACCGGTATTGCCAAACGCTATTTTTTCAATCATAAATACAACCAATAATGAAACTTCTACGTATACATTAAACTTATACTAAACCTTTTGGCTAGCGTGAACTAGAGGATGTTCTTATTTATTCTTTGCCCAGAGTACATTAGGATACGGCCTAAAAAAGGACAAGTTGTTCAAGATGTCAAAAATTGCAGTCATAGGCAGTGGTGTATCAGGTCTAGTTTGTACCTATCTTCTTGGGGAAACTCATGACGTCACGCTATTCGAAGCAAATGATTACTTAGGTGGGCATACACATACTCACAGTATTGAGCTAAAGGGACAGAAGATCACAGTGGACACGGGCTTCATTGTGTACAATGATCGAAGTTATCCTAACTTCATAAAATTGTTAGAAAAACTTTCCTGTAGTGGAATACCTACAGAAATGAGCTTTTCTATGCGAGATGACGAAGCAGATTTAGAATACAATGGACATACTTTAAACACGCTATTCGCGCAGCGCAGAAATATTATTAGACCTAGCTTTATACGGCTCGTTAGGGACATTATTCGTTTTAATAAAGTAGCAAAGGAAATCCCCTTAGAGGATAACTCAACCTTAGACGAATTCCTCAAGCGGCATAATTTTTCGATTGAATTTAGAACCCAATACCTTATACCCATGGCTGCGGCAATATGGTCAACAGGAGACAAAACCGTAGGTCGATTTCCAGTGCGTGCATTTGCAGACTTTTTCCGAAATCACGGATTGTTAGATTTAAAAAATCGTCCTCAGTGGTATGTCGTAAAAGGCGGCTCGAACACTTACATCAAAGCTATGGAAGATAAGTTAGGTAATTACCAACTTAATGCCAAGGTTTCATCTATCAAGCGCTATGAAGATCGTGTTTGTATCCAAGTCAACAGTCAAGAACACGATTTTGATGAGGTCATTATTGCAACACATAGTGGTGATGCTCTGGCAATGTTAGATAAGCCAAGCAATGAGGAATCCGAAATATTAAGTAACATACGATATAGTAAGAATAATGCCTTCCTGCATACGGATATTAGTCAGCTACCTAAACGCTCACTCGCTTGGGCGAGTTGGAATTACTTGAAAGACAGTCGGCGTCAAGATCATGCGACGCTTACTTATAATATGAATATCCTGCAAAAAATAGAATCAAGTGATCAAATATTAGTCACACTAAATGATAATGATAGAATTGACCCTAACAAGATTATCGGTAAGTATGAGTATCATCATCCTATCTATAACCATGATACTTTATCAGCCCAAAAACGACATGGAGAAATATCCAAGCGCAATCGAACGCATTATTGTGGTGCTTATTGGCATTACGGTTTCCACGAAGATGGTGTTAAGAGCGCACTTAGAGTTTGTGAACAATTTGGGCTTAGGCTTTGAATAGTTGTATCTATCGAGGCAAAGTTTTTCACAAACGTTTTATGCCCGTGATGCATAGCTTTATTTACACCCTTGATTACATCTATCTAAACTTAGATGAAATCGAGTCTACCTTTGCAACATCGGTATTCTGGTCAGCGAACAAAACAAACTGGGTGAGTTTTAAACGGCAGGATTATTTACCTTCAACGCGAGAACTCAAAAAAGAGGTTTGTTATAAGATACAAGAGATATCGGGAGAAAACTTCACTGGGGAAGTTTATATGCTCGCGACATTGCGTAGTTTGGGTTATTGCATGAACCCCATCACGCTATTTTATTGTTTTGATAAAGAAACTAATTTACGCCATGTACTTGTAGAAGTTCACAATACACCTTGGAATCAACGTCATACCTATTTGTTAAGTGGCCCCAATTTTAACGATGAAACACACAAAAAATTTCATGTATCTCCCTTCATGCCCATGGACACAACATACAAATGGGGTATAGGTGATCCGGAAGAGTCGCTAAACGTATCCATACAGGTGAGTCAGAAGGACCAACAACTATTTAATGCAAACTTGGCCTTGGAACGAATTGAAATTACTAAGGCGAATCAACTTATATTTATACATGTACGTCAAGCCTTTAGAATGATTGTAGGGATATACTTCCACGCTTTGAAGCTTTGGATAAAGAAGGTCCCCTTCTATGGCCACCCAGACAAGAATGTTAAAATAATAAATAATGAAAACATTTAGTAGGAATCTAGATTTTGAAAACACTGACCTTAGATTATGCACCCATAAAAGTACGCGCTAAAAGTGACTGGTTAGCGGGACAAATAAAGCGCCGATTTTACGATAACATGAAGCAAATAAAATTTGGTCAAATTACTTTTCTTGATCAAAACGATAGCGTAATTTGTGGTGATGGACATCCTAAAGTCACAATCAAAGTTGTAGATAGTCGTTTCTATAGTTCATTAGCGTTTGGCGGTGCAATCGGCGGCGCGGAGTCTTACATGGATGGTTGCTGGACCTGCGAGCATTTAACACAATTGGTCCACATATTGTTACGCAATAGAAATGTACTATCAGGTCTGGATCAAACAGCCATTAAAAAGGCTTTTTTTAAAATCATCCACTTTCTAAATAGAGACACGGAAATAGGTAGCAAGAAAAATATTGCAGCACATTATGATCTTGGCAACGAACTTTTTAAACTTTTCCTTGATCCAACCCTCACGTATTCTTCCGGCTTTTTTTCCGACGACAAACAGAGTATGGAAGATGCGTCAATTGCGAAGCTGGATAGAATTTGTAAAAAATTAAAGTTGGGCAAGGACGACAGGATAATAGAAATTGGAACAGGCTGGGGATCTTTTGCAATTCATGCTGCTTCTCAATATGGATGCCATGTGACAACAACCACTATTTCTCAAGAACAATACAAGGTTGCAAAGGAAAGAGTTAAACAAGCAGGTCTAGAAAATAATATTACCCTTCTTCAGAAAGACTATCGTAATTTGACGGGAAATTACGACAAATTGGTTTCCATCGAAATGATAGAAGCTGTTGGGCTAAAATTCCTAGATGGCTATCTAGTAAAATGTGCTTCGCTATTAAAACCAAATGGTAATATGTTAATTCAATCGATTACCATTGCCGACCAAAATTTTGAAAGTGCCAAACATAATGTTGATTTCATTCAACGATATATCTTCCCAGGAGGAGCCCTACCCTCTATCACGGCGCTTTCTACCATTGCTACTACAAAAACTGATCTAAGAATTTATGCAATTGAGGACATAACAGAACACTACGCTCTGACGCTGAGACGTTGGCGGGAGAAGTTTTACGAAAATATCGAATCAATTAAAGCACTTGGTTATGACAATCGATTTCTTAAAATGTGGGAGTACTACCTATGTTATTGCGAAGGCGGGTTTGATGAACGGGCCATTGGCTGCATACAGCTTGAATTTCATAAGCCTGCCTACAAAAATTTAATAAACACCTGAACCTACACTAATTTCGAATCGAGACGATAGGGATAGAACTATTATATGAAAACAGCGATAGATTTAGTGGAGCAAGGATATGTTCCAGATTGGATCACGAGGAAAGGCATACGTCGTTTACTAAAGAAACGTCTACACCAAGAAAGGCGCAATTTTAAAGATCCAAAAGCACTGGAATCACTCTTAAATCAAATGGACGGCAGTCCTCTAGCAATTAACACGATTGATGCCAACCAACAACATTATGAAGTGCCAACAGAATTTTACGAACATACCCTTGGCATACACAAAAAGTATAGTTGCGGTTATTTTAATTCCCATGTAACGAATCTTTCTACCGCTGAAGAAGAAATGTTAGGCATCAGCTGTGAAAGAGCAGATCTTAAAGATGGAATGCACATACTTGAATTAGGTTGCGGATGGGGATCTCTAACATTGTGGATGGCAACCCACTATCCGAATGCAAGCATCACTGCTGTGAGTAATTCTAACTCACAAAAAGCCTTTATCGACCAAACGGCTAAGGAAAGGGGCCTAGATAACATTGAAGTGATTACCTGTGATATGAATGATTTTCAGACCACACAAAACTTTGATCGTATTGTCTCCATTGAAATGTTTGAACACATGAGGAATCACGCACTATTATTCCAGCGTATTGCTAGTTGGTTAAAAACGGATGGGAAATTATTTTTTCATATATTCTGTCACAAAAATATCCCCTATTTTTTTGAAACAGATGGAAATTCAGATTGGATGGCCACCAATTTTTTTACAGGCGGATTAATGCCAAGTTATGACTTACCGCTCAATATGCAAAAGAACTTAAAGCTTGAAAATCGTTGGGTAGTCAACGGCAAACACTACGCAAAAACAAGTAAAGCATGGTTGGATCAATTAGACGCAAACAAAAATCTTGTTTTACATATCCTAAAAACTAGCGATGATCCTACGCCTGAAATTGTATTAATGAATAGATGGCGCATGTTTTTTATGGCCTGCGAGGAGCTATTCGCTTATAACCAAGGAAATGAATGGCACGTAGGACATTACATATTTAGTAATAAAAACGAAAATTGACAGACGAACGGTTGTTTAATATTGATCTATGTACTGCCAAGTGCTGAATAATATTCTAAAATAGTACCTATGTAGTAAGAATAGTAAGTAGACCTATTTAAAGAGGAAACGCCATGCCATTTTCAATAGCAGGGCCTTCTGGACCCGCATTACCTTCCCTGGATGGAATAAATAAAGCTACGGATAGCATAAGTAGTGGACAGCAGGTTAGTTACGAAAATAATGCAGCAGAAGCTGCAATTACCGGAAGACTAGATAGCGCTATAGGCGAATCTACTGTTTCCATTCGAAACGCTATTAACCAGATATCTTCCCTCCAAAAAGCCGATCACAGTCTAGGTCAGGCATCAGAGTTGATAGAAAAAATTCAGGCGTTTAGCGCTCAATCCAATAACGGTAGTCTTTCGCCTGAAGGTCGAGAAACGATAAACAAACAAAGCTTAAGTCTCCTAGATGAAGTCTCTACTGTCATTAAAGAAGCAGAATTTAACGGCACATCACTCTTTTCAGAATCAGGAATAAACATTGAAGATTTGAAAGCCAAGCTAGATTCTATAAGAGGCAGCAATGCACCTATAAATCAAGAATCCCTCAGTGAAATTCAAGATGAGCTTAGCCTCGCACGCGCTGACGTTGGCGCACAGCAGAACGCGATAGCGGGTCAGGTAGGACAAATCGAAAATGGAAATAGTATACAATCCAATCGACAAAGTGAGATTAGCGATACTGATTTTGCAAGTGAATTTGCTGAACTTATTCGTCAAGAGATTCAATTTGAAGCAAGCGTAAAAGTATTTAATCATCGAATTAGCGCAGAAGAATCACTGGCCAGCTTGTTAAGCTAGTTGATCGGGGTCTAGTAATACTTTTTTGTAAAATCTGTTTCTACAATCTATTTTCTACAATCTATGGGCAAAAAAAAGCGAACTACTTAGAGCTCGCTTTCTTATTCTTAAAATCAACCCGGAGGTTAATTTTAAGATTCTAACCGATTAAAATCAATTAGACTGCAGTAATGTTCTCAGCTTGAGGACCTTTCTGACCTTGAGTTACAACGAACTCAACTTTTTGGCCGTCTGCCAAAGTTTTAAAACCTGTTCCAACTATATTGCTGTGGTGAGCAAATACGTCAGGACCAGACTCTTGTTCAATAAAACCAAAACCTTTCGCTTCATTAAACCACTTAACAGTACCAGTTACAGTATCAGACATAATATTTTCCGTTTATTCATTAGTAATAGTGCCCTAAATGGGCGTTTTGCTGGAAGTTTGCTGCTACTTATGAAGATCAGGACAAGGTACTAAAGCACAGAGTTCGAAATTGTTCACATAAATATAAAACCTACTTTCAGGCACAGGCGATTATATAGGGCTTTTTCCTATAGTCAATCTGGATTAGCAGTTTTAGACCAAGCTAAGGGCAAAATGTTCCGATATTTGCCAATATTTCATAAATAGTGCTAGATAAATTCGATTTTGGTATAATTAAAGAGACTTAATGCCCAAGTGAGCTCAATTTGTGAACAACAACGAAAATCGCCCCACTATCTTCCAAATAGCCATGAGCGTCATCGCCGCTGCATTTGGCGTCCAATCAGATAAGAATCACAAACGAGATTTCGCCAATGGCAATCCATTGGCATTTATTATTGGTGGGGTCATATTTACTGTGTTGTTTGTGCTCTTTTTGGCGGGTGTTGTCTCGCTTGTATTGCCATAATATTTGATGGCTCTGCACTCATTTGACAATATCGAACCAAATTACTGGTTGGTTATCCAATAAATAACACCTATCACCGCAATTGTGATTGCTAAAACCACGCTCATTGCGTCAACAAAACTGTCGGACTCTGCTTCAGTTTTTTCTACATCGCTCATAAGTCATCTCTTCCATTAATTTTAAAAGTGAAGTATACGGCTGCTACACTGGTATTGGTACGGTTTTGGTGCTTTTGATCTAACGATATAAAAAAAAGATCGTTCAATAAGTTCCTAAGAGCTGATAGTTTGTGCTCCTTTCTAAGCTGCAAGTGACAAGTAATGTACATCTATGATGATTATGATCAATCTATGGTTGATGAAAGGGTCGAACAATATCGAGACCAGACAGTTCGCTATCTAGCAGGTGAATTGCCAGATGAGGAATTTCAGCAGCTTCGCCTTCGAAACGGACTGTACATTCAAAAACAAGCGCCCATGCTAAGAATCGCGGTGCCATATGGCATGCTGAATAGTCATCAATTGAGAAAACTCGCTGGCATCACTCGGCAATATGATCGAGGATATTTACACTTTACAACACGGCAGAATGTACAACTCAATTGGCCCAAACTCGAGGATGTACCGGACATACTACAAGATCTTGCCAGTGTGCAAATGCATGCCATTCAGACGAGTGGAAACTGCATTCGAAATACAACCAGTGATCAATTTGCAGGTGTTGCACCGGATGAAATCGAGGATAGTAGACCTTGGGCAGAACTTATCCGACAGTGGTCGAGTTTTCATCCTGAATTCAATTGGTTACCACGAAAATTCAAAATAGCCGTTACTGGTGCAAAGCAAGATAGAGCTGCAGTGCAAGTCCACGATATAGGAATTCGACTTGTCTATGACGATATTGATAAAAGTAAAGTTGGTTTTCAAATTTATGTTGGTGGAGGATTAGGCAGAACCCCTGTCATTGGGAGCCTAATAAATCCCTTCTTAGAAAAGAAACATTTATTGACTTACCTAGAAGCAATATTGCGAATCTACAATCGCTATGGACGCAGAGATAATAAATATAAAGCGAGAATAAAAATTCTTGTTCGCGCAATGTCAGCGGAAGTTTTCGCTAAAAAAGTGAATGAGGTATGGGAAAAAATCAAGGACGGTTCTGAAACCTTAACAGATACAGAAATAGAAAGAGTACGTTCCTGCTTCACCGCCACGACCTATCAAGATCTTCCTGACCAGAGTCCAGTCTTAGAAAAAGACTTGCAAGATAACTTTGCCTTTAAAATGTGGTTTAGTAGAAATGTTCAGGAACATAAACAAAATGGGTATAGCTGCGTAACTTTATCGGTGAAGACAAAGGGAGTAGCCCCAGGAGACATCAACCATCTGCAACTCGATGCGCTCGCAGATCTGAGTGATGATTACAGCTTTGGCGAAGTTCGCGTCACTCATGAACAAAATGTCACACTGGCAGATGTCCCTACAGATAAACTATTCTCATTGTGGAAAGAAGTTTGCAAAATGGATTTAGCAAGTCCCAATCTAGGACTATTGACTGATATTATTTGCTGCCCTGGCGGAGACTTTTGCTCCCTAGCTAACGCCAAATCTATTCCAGTAGCAGATGCCATCCAAGATCAGTTTGACGACATAGACTATGTCCATGATTTAGGAGACTTGGATATCAACATTTCGGGTTGTATGAATGCTTGCGGACACCATCACGTGGGCAATATTGGCATACTTGGTGTTGATAAGAAGGGTAAAGAATTTTATCAGGTGTCGGTAGGAGGATCAGCATCTAACGAAACATCCATCGCAAAGATACTTGGTCCCTCCTTTGCACAAAGCGAAATTCCAAATGTTATTCAGAAGATCATAGATCTATATCTTAGAGAAAGGCAGGAACTAGAGAATTTTTTAGATACCTACAAAAGAATCGGGCTTCAAGCCTTCAAAGATGCGGTATATAAAACGACATGAGTACATTAATTAAAAAGAATCACGCAATCGACTGTCCCTACCATTTTATTGACGATGAAGTATCGTTGACGGAAGACAATATTATACTGACATTATTAAAATTTTTAGATAATGCAAACCAGCTTTCTCATCGCCAAGATGTGGCCGTATTTTTGGATAGCGACCAAGAGGTAGTGGACATTGTTGAGTATCTAAAACAGATTCCTCTAATTTTGCTGAACTTCCCTCATTTCACCGATGGTAGGGCTTATTCTAAAGCTGTGCAGCTAAAGCAAGAATTCGGTTATGAGGGAGAGATCCGAGCAAGTGGTGATGTCCGTCAAGACCAATTGTTGGAAATGCAAAGGTGTGGGTTTGATAGTTTTATTCTCGACTCGGACAAAGAAAAGAATCCCCTTTCGCGCGCTTTTAGTTATCAATATCAAGCTTCTGTCAGTGATCCCAATCCATTGTTTAGAGTTCGTTAGCTAGTTCCCGTCCAGAAGTAGGTGTTTTAGATGAAAGTTAAGAAATTATAAATAAGTTAGGTAACATATTCAAGCACTTACAAGGGAAGAAGCCCCGACGTTTTTGATTAATGGATGTACACTAGCTAGTTCCCGTCCAGAAATAGGTGCTTTAGATGAAAGTTAAGAAACTATAAATAAGTTAGGTAGCATATTCAGGCACTTACAAGGGAAGTACCCCCGACGTTTTTTATTTATGGCTGTACACTAGCTAAGTAATTAGGAATAAGGTGCCATATCTGTAATCATAGGCGCTGTATTCACTTTACTGGACACCAATGGAAAGCGATCCACTTTTATTTTCCTTCTTTCTGATCTTTTCATCAGCGGCTGTCATTGCGACCTTTGCCCTACTCACGCGGCAGCCTTTAATCGTTTCTTACATTGCCGTTGGTATTATTCTTGGACCTTCAGGTTTATCCCTCGTTTCTGATCCCACACTCATCAGTAGCATCGCAAAAATAGGCATTATTTTCTTATTGTTTCTCCTTGGCCTAGATATGCAACCATCAAAGCTCGGTAATATGCTAAAAGATGCCTTATTTGTCGGCATTACCAGTTCGTTGGTATTTCTTGGTGTCGGTCTGTCTATCGGACTTATATTTGGGTATACACTACCTGAGAGCATAATAATCGGCGTATGCCTCATGTTTTCAAGCACAATTATTGGTATTAAACTTTTACCAACAACCGTGCTCCACCATAGAAGGACGGGCGAACTTGTCGTCAGTTTGTTACTACTGCAGGACATGATCGCAATTGTGGTCTTGTTGGTACTCAATGGTAGCCTATTAGAATCAAATGGCTATTTAGAACTCGTTAAAGTGCTCGTGGCCTTTCCATTGCTTATTCTAGGTGCAGGACTTTTTGTTAAATTTGTCTTGCTAAGACTGCTCGCGAAATTTGATACCATTCACGAATACATTTTTCTTGTCGCTATTGGTTGGTGTTTAGGCTTAGCTGAACTCGCGGATTATATGGGACTGTCTCACGAAATCGGCGCCTTTATTGCTGGTGTGACTGTGGCCACAAGTCCAATTTCCCTCTATATAGCAAATCACTTAAAGCCATTGCGAGATTTTTTCCTAGTGCTCTTTTTCTTCTCTTTAGGGGCAGGATTCCACTTGGATTTGCTCGGTCACGTTATCGTACCAGCCCTGGTAATTGCCCTTGTCGTCCTCGCTCTAAAGCCTATCGTTTTCAGGCTATTGCTTTTTCGGATCAGCGAAACAAGTCAAAAGAGTTGGGAGATTGGATTTCGACTAGGGCAAATAAGCGAGTTTTCTCTGCTCATTGCCTTTATTGCAACAAGCGAGGCCATTATCAGTTTAAACGTGAGTCACCTCATACAGGCAACAGCAATCATTACCTTTTTGATATCCTCATACATCGTTGTACTTAGATTTCCGACACCTATCGCGGTGTCTGAAAAACTGAGGAGAGACTAAAAGTCGAGACTAGGCTGAGATATTTACGAGTGTTCTTCCCGTAAGTCCGCCTTTAAGTATGTGATCAATTGTTTGTCCAACTTCGGCAAGTGTGATCTCTTTACAAAGCGTGTCTAGGTTCACTAACTTCCAGTTAGTTGCTAGCCTATCCCATATTCTATTCTTGGCCAAAATATCAATTTCTACGGAATCGATTCCGAGAATGTTCACACCTCTTAATATAAACGGAAGTACCGTCGCGCTAAAACTAGGTGATGCCACTAGACCGCAAATTGCCACACTGCCTTGGGGATATAATCCTTTAATGACATTACTCAAAATTTCACCCCCAACGCAATCAACAGCATGAGCCCAAATTGGCTTGAGCATAGGGCGTTTATCGGCTTTTTCTAGCTCAGCACGACCAATAACAGACTCTGCACCTAGACTTAGTAGAAAATCTGATTGTATCTCTTTACCCGTACTCGCAACTACCTTATAACCCAATTGTGAGAGCAGCATAACGGCAACAGAACCTACTCCACCGGTTGCCCCAGTCACTAATACAGGCCCATCTTCAGGCCTTGCACCCATTTGCTCTAACTTTTCTATACAAAGGGCTGCGGTAAAACCTGCTGTTCCAATCACCATGCTATCTCTTAAGCTTAGACCCTTGGGCAAAGGCGTAAGCCAGTTAGCCGGAACCCTAATGTATTCACCAAGACCACCAGCGGTATTCATCCCCAAATCATAGCCAATACAAATGACTTCATCACCGACAAGAAATTTTTCATTTGAAGATTCTGCTATAACACCGGCGGCATCTATCCCAGGGGTATGTGGATAAGCGCGTGTGACACCAGGGATACCACTGATCGACATTGCATCTTTATAGTTTATCGAGGAATATGAGACTTTAATGAGTACTTCACCTTCCGGTAAGTCATCAATATTTCGTTCTATCAAGCTATTGCTCATAGCGTCTTCGTTTTTTTCAACAACCAAAGCTGTAAATGTCGTCATACTAATTCACCAAAAAAATTATAAAGCGTTAATGTGTTCTAAAAGACGTGCCGATTGTGCATCTTGTAGTCATCTCGACCCGTGATTTTAAACAAGATAGACGTCATACGATCAAGAATTTTATCCACCCTATTTTTATCTTCTACATATTTAATTTGGTAGGCATCAGCTTCTTGGCAAGCATCATAAATATAGGCATCACTCGTTTCAATAAAATCGATTAGCTTGTGCTCAAGTGCCCTCTTTCCATACCAAGCCTCACCTGTTCCCACGACACTGGTATCAACAATAGGTCTGTTTTCTGTTACAAAATCTTTAAAGAGCGTATGGACGTCTTCTAATTCTTCCTTGAACTTCTCTCGGCCAGTTTCGGTATTCTCACCGAACATGGTTAAGGTTCTTTTGTATTCCCCCGCCGTTAATATCTCGACATCAACATCTTTATTTTTAAGCAAACGGTGAAAGTTAGGAATTTGTGCAACAACACCTATGGATCCAAGAATCGCAAATGGTGCTGCAATCAGTTTGTCAGCTAAACAGGCCATCATGTAGCCACCACTCGCCGCTACTTTATCAACGGCGATTGTTAGAGGGATTTTTTTATCTCGGATACGACTCAATTGAGATGCTGCGAGTCCATAACCGTGTACCACACCGCCAGGGCTTTCTAGGCGTAGTAAAATTTCATCCTGGGGCTCTGCGATGGACAAAACGGCAGTGACCTCTTCGCGAAGTTGAGAAACCGCACTGGCTTGAATATCACCTTCAAAATCTAGGACATACAAGCGTTTTTTCCGTTCCGTAGAACCGGATTTGGCTTCCTTTTTCTGTTCTTTTTCGCTCGACTTTAGGCGTTTTTTCTCTGCTTTGTGTTCAACCTTTAGCGTTTCAGCGTCCATCACCACTTGCTTAAGCGTATTGGTAATATTCTCGAAATTCTCGTTAATATTCGTGACCTGAATATGTCCACGTTCGGAGGGTCGAGCTTTTTGCCCAAGGCCAACAACGACAATAATGACGAGCAAAATACCTATTATTAATGTGATAGTCTTTGCAAAGAAAAGACCGTACTCAAAAAGAAATTCCAATGACTTTACACCCCAAATTTGAAAGCTCGATATGCTACCACAAATTATTGCTTTCAAGTGGTAGACTCTTCACCTTTATTAGGTAATAGGTAGGGAAAATGCTTAGGCAATTGTTACTGGAAAAGAAGGAAAAACTGGCACCTAATTTTAAAGCGGGTTTCCTAGACAGGCCAAATACAATTTTTCAGTTTATGTTTGAAAAGACAGATCCCTTTTTTCTGACTGTAGACACAGAAGATTTTGAATTTACTCCAGGCATCCATGAAAACCCGACACTGATACTGAATGTAAAAGATCCCGACACTTGCTGGGGACTTTTAGAAGGCCGCATAGATGGAATGGATGCCTTTATGGCAGGAACCTATCGCGCGGACGGCAATATCGTTTTAAGCCAACTGATGCTTTATCTCTTTAAAAACAATGACGCGAGTATCGCCTACGAAGTCCAAGATTAGAGCATTTATTTGCGATTTGCACTTCACTCATCACGAACAAAGAGAATAGCTAAGGAAGAAGTTCAATGCCAAATCGTTTTAACAAAACGGCAGTGACTACAAACAAGCAAAACGTGATGAACATGCTAATAAGCAGGCTAGACCAAAACCCAAACTGTGTCAGCAGCTTTGGAAAGATTAAAAACATCGGTAGCGTTGGAACAACGTACCAAAATGTGTAGTAAGCATGGTTGGCGATTTTGCTCGTCGGTTGCCCTTCAATCGATAACCAAATTAAGGTCAATACAGTAACGAGCGGCATCGCTGCAACAAAGGCACCGAGCTTATCACTGCGCAAGGCAAGTTCAGAAACGAGAACGACTATACCTGCGGTTATCAAGTATTTCGAAATTAACCAAATCATCTAAAGACTATCAACCACTTCTGAGGAGCGCGTTTGTTTTTCATCTCGCGTACACCACCAAATTAGGGCTATCAAGAATACTTGAACGACAAGGCGGATACTCAGTAAAGATGGAGATACTTCAGGAAATAACTCGGGATTCATCCACATATGGATATTGGCCGGCGTAACAGCAATTGTTAGTGCAATAATGCCCCAACCTACCCAGGCTCTGATTTTTGAAACAAACAACAAGATAGAAAGTACTATTTCCATACCACCACTTAAGTAAACGGCAGCAAGCGGATACGGTACCCATGGAGGTACAATCGCTAAAAAAAATGACGTATTTGTAAAGTGCCCTACTCCACCTCCGAAAAACCAGACAAATATAAAAACGAGGCCAGCTACTTTTATGTAATGTATCAATTCTAATACTCGGTATCATTTTAAGCAGTATAACGCGGAGATTCTGAATTAGTAATAAGGCTAGGTGAGAAATTGATTGGCATTATGCATAGACTGTACAATCATCTGAATAAGAAAATGTAACCATCCATTATAAGCATCAATTACGGCCATTATATGAGGAGTGTTTGTGAAGATAATTAAGATATCAGGCATTATTGTCGGGCTGCTTCTTATTGTAGGGTTCACTTTTCTACACTGGATTTTACCCAGCAAACTCGAATCCAGCATGAATATTGTCACTCCTCATAGTCCATATCAAATTCGTCCCGAGGTTCAAGAATTTCATAACCAGCTATTTATCGCCGACCTGCACTCCGATTCCCTACTTTGGAAGAGAAACCTACTCGAAGAAAGTGATATAGGTCATATGGACTTACCAAGATTAATAAAAGGTAATGTAGCGCTGCAAGTCTTCTCTGCCACAACCAAGAGTCCTTCTGGTCAAAACTACGACAGTAACTCAGCTGACTCTGACAATATTACTTCCCTAGCGATGGCACAACTTTGGCCTATGGTTACCTGGTTCAGCATTTTTGAACGTGCAAAATACCAACTCTCTAAGCTCCATCATTTTGCAGCTAAAAGCGAAGGTAAACTGTTAGTCCTTAAAAATAAAAAGGATATGCAGGCATTTCTCTCTCAACGCTTGCAGGGAGAGAAAGTCGTCGCCGCTATCTATCTAATTGAGGGAGCGCATCCCTTCGAAGGTGAATTAGAAAAACTAGATCAACTGTATGATGACGGGCTGCGCATAACAGGTTTGACACACTTTTTTGACAACAGCATAGGGGGATCATTACACGGTATAAGTGGAGAAGGTCTAAGCTCTTTTGGAAAAAAGCTTATTAAACGCGCGAATAAGAGAAACCTAATAATTGATATTGCTCATGCTTCTCCCAAAATGGTCGAAGATGTTTTACGCCTATCAACTAAACCCGTCATACTTTCCCATGGGGGCTTAAAAGGACACTGTGATAGCAGCAGAAATCTAGAAGACACATTAATGCAAGCAGTAGCAAAGAAAGACGGCATCATAGGTGTTGGCTACTGGGACGGTGCTATTTGCGATTTCACCCCTCAGGGTGTAGTTAATTCAATTCGTTATGCCATTGACCTCCTGGGTGTTGATCATGTTGCCTTGGGCTCAGACTATGACGGCACTACTGAGGTACAATTTGATACTTCAGAACTTGCCATATTAACCCAGACGATGCTCGACAGCAGGTTTACAAAAAGCGAAATCAGAAAAGTAATGGGCGAGAATGTCATGTACTTTTTTCTTGAACAACTGCCGTAGAATTTAACTAATGCAAAAGTGTATTAGACATTTACGCTAAGGGGCAAAACTGGAACGCACTAGAATGCCCCATTTGCCATCTATTTTTGTAACAACCCACACCGAAGGATAAACACCACTCGCTGTTCCGTCTTTGAGATACCGAGTAAATTGCACAGCAAAGTGAACCTTATCAGGGCCGCTTTGGATAACTCGTCGATAATCCCAAAGAGTGTATTCCCAACCGGTTTGTTCAGAAAATTTTTCGAAGAAGTCGGAGCCACTATCTCCCCTGTTCATCGTCACCACTTTTCCGCTGGCAATTCTGATATGGGGAAAGTGTAAGGTATCATCAAGGCCAGTAACATCTCGCGCATTCCAGTGATCCATATAAGCATTTACTGCAAGTAATGCTTCCTTTTCATCAGGTGTATTGGCAATGATATCTTGGCTATGTAAGTCTGAGTAATCTTTTGTAAGGATTGGATTCTCCAAATATGCAGTTGCTAACGATAAGTATCATCAGTATCTGGATACAAAACGTGATACTGGGTCACACTGCTCTACTTTGATCCAGTAGACAAAACTTATGTCTCAGCTATATCACTAATCAACCCGGCTTCACTCGCTGCCGATATTTGCAATTGAAGCTTCATCAACACTAGCATCGTCCAGATATCTAAAACTGAATGATGCAAACAGCATTTCCTGAAAGGTCTGCTCTCCCCATGTAACCTCAATTGTCGAATCCGGGTTTGACGAATTCTGACTTGAGTTATCATAAGTGGTTGTATGCATAATCTTGGTGCCAGCAGGCAACACCTTAGGTTCCTTGAAGGTATAGTCGGTCTGCCAGTTGAAATCATAATTAGGTACTGAGAGCAGCATTTCGCTGCTACCATCCGGGTAGATCGCAACAAAATCTGAGGCTATACCTCGGAAATGAGAATGTGGCAGCACACTGTAAAGTAGGGCTTCACGCTCAAAAGTATACTCTTTAGATTCTGTATGGCGTTTCGTATTAGCCGGGATTTTAATCTGATAATTGGCAATAAACTGGCCTTGCATAATGTTCTTCGGTTTTTCTTTGTGTAGCCAAACGCCAACCTGCGTTTTATCAATAACCGCCTTCCCGAAAGAGGTGTAATGCATTTGAAACGAGAACTTCGCATCTTTTGGCAGGAAAGTACCGGAATTATCAGGGTAAAAGCCTGCGTCCGTGCCAGGTGCGTACCCGCCCATGCCCCCCATAGGAACAAAACGGCGCCTTGGTTCTGCGTCAGGATTGATCTTACCATACATACCAATAACATGGTGCAGCGCCTGATAGTCACCCGGAATCACTTCAGTCCCAGAAACCCACACATCCTCGTCCAGGGGGTTGTCTACCATTTTGTACTGATAATCGACAACACCTGTTGCAGGCACGTCCGTTGCCGGAATATCGATCACAAAATCTGGGGTTCCCATACGGTATTTTGGCCAGTCCCGATCATCTTGCGCCAGCAGGTCTGGTCCCGTACCTCGAGGTGAACCAGCTTCAATCCAGTGCACCATATTCTGAATTTGTTGGGTGGATAAAGATCGATCATTGGCAAATTCACCATAGTGGGGATCTGCGTGCCAGGGCGGCATGCGCTTAGTGCGCAAAACTTCCCGGATCATAGGTGAGAAACCCTTGATGACGAGATAGCTGGACATTGCGAATGGTCCCATACCTCCTGCTCTGTGACAGGTGACACAATTTTTATAGATGATGGGCGCTATGGTTTCAGAGTAAGAAATTTGCTGATGGGCTACCCTGCTCTTTTCTGCGTTTTCTGGCATATTGATCAAACAACCGACTGGGTCAGCACTTGTCACTTTAACTGTTTCATTTGCTAACAGATCGTCCAATGCATCTTTAAGATAGTGATGTTTGGTCGTGGCTTTCTGGCTTTCATAAGTGAGTCGATCGTTCAAGGGTCCGGTATAGACAACGGACCACGTTTTTGGATCGATGACGAATACTTCACCGGTTCGAACTAGGCCTAAAGATTCCCCAATAAGTTGAGTTTCATCAACAAGAATAGGAATATTAATATTGTATTCCTCAGCTTCTTTGGCGATTGTGGTTCGATTATCTTGGATATTGGCATTGATCATAAGAAATTCGATACCTTGATCGGCATAGGTATCGCGAAGGGATTTTAGATCTGGCAACGCATTTCGAACTATGGGACAGCCATTGCCTTGAACCATAAACACAATCGCTTTGGCATCTGATAGGTAATATAGCTCATGTGATATTCCGGCATGATCCAGAAGTTCAAAATTTTCAACATGTTGATCTGGGTTCACCGCTAACACTGGCAACGCCAGGACCAGAGTAAGTAGAAGTGAAATGCTTTTCATTTTTTAATCCCCTTGATCTATTCGAGTTTCAACACAGGCGAGATGAAGACCGCAAGGCAATAATAGCAAAGATTGCGATATTAGGGAACGTGGCGTCAAAATCGAAACTGCCATGGTTACCTTAGCCATGGTTTCCTTAATAGTATGCTCTACGTCGTTCATAACGATAATCCTCCTGCTCCCGGTAGTTGATCTCATCAATCTGACCATTAAGCGTCCAGAGATCGTAAAGCCATCCGATACCAAATAACCCCAGCGTAAAAAGATATATTATTCCGCTGACCCACTTGCCCATGTACATGCGATGTACACCAAAAATACCGAGTATGGCTAATAAAATCCAGGGCAAAGCGTAATCCATATCGCCCTCTATATACTTTCGGTCAGCTTCTGCATCCATCGCAGGAATGAGAAAAAAGTCCACTATCCAACCAACAAAGAACAATCCAAGTGTAAAAAACCATATTGTCCCGGTAATTTGCTTACCGTAATAAAAACGATGAGCCCCCATAAAACCGAATATCCAAGCTATGTAACCAACCACAACAGAATGACTATTATTTCTGCGTCTCATGTCAATTCCTATCCTTGGCGCTTTTAAGAAAGGTAAGCGCGCTGAACCAATATAAGTACCAATATAAGATCTGTAACAGATTCCATGCCAACAATCTATATCGTTGATTTTAATGGGAATTTACTATTTTTATTAACAGTTGGTAAAAAAAAAGAGAGTTTTAGCTAATTAATGGACAATTTAACCACGCCTGTTGGTCAAATTAATAGTTGAGGACGCTTAGCATATTGAGTTTTTTTCGAACACAAAATTTAGAACAAACAGGGTTTTGGCCGAGGATAGTGACTTGCTACTGTGCTTATGAAATTGAGCTGAAGCTGACCTGTCTGGGAGCTCCGGGTGCCCATTTTTACCTGAAAAGCCAACAAGATATAATAAACATAATAAATGTGGAATCGACAGGAGACTCTTAGGTGTGATGGTGGAGTAGTGGCGGTAGAGGTAGGAGTCGAACCCACCAATCACTTTAACAGCAACTCAACGGCTTTGAAGGCCGCACGCTCCACCGGGAGCGACGCTCTACCGCCGAGGAGTCTATCAAATAATGGCAAAGGAAATGAAAATATTTATCAGCTTACTGCTTTAAGTTTAAACTGATCAATTTGGATATCTTCCTCGCCGAGATCGGCATAGTTATCATCTATCCTTCCTTGAATATAATCTTTCCAAGTAAATGAACGATAAATTGCTTGCTCTCCTTCATCAAATAACTTTTCTAAAGGTTCCAACATGGCATCTCTGGTCGGGCTAAAAAAGTAAGGTGTGCTATAGCGAGTCGTCGTATCTCTTGGTAGAACACGGTGAACCGCTGATCTATATTTGTCATTGGTCCACACTTGCATCGCGTCGCCTAAGTTCACGACTATTGTTCCGAGTTCTGGCGGCACATCGATCCAACCTTCAGAACGAGAATGCGCTTGCAAACCACCTGTCATATCTTGCAACAACAAGGTTAAGACGCCAGGGTCTGTGTGATGATGTAACGCCATATCGCCCAATGAAACGACATCTTTACCCTCGGTTTCATCAAGCGGATCGCTTGTTGGATAGCAGTTTAGTCTCGCATTACTGGTATGGACACTGCCGATGGGTAGTTCAAGCTTACTGACTGCTTCTCCTCCAAGTGCCCTATAGACAAGTCTTAACGTTCTTTCGGCAACTTCATTAGCCGCGTTAAAAAAAGCAAGCATCACTATACGAAACTCTTCATTTCCTTCGGGCCATTGATTGATCTTATCTATTTCATCTTTTGGCAGCATGAAATCGAAGACTTCTTTTAGATCACGTTTTTGTTTTGTCAGTTCTCGGTCGTAATAGCCAAGTGGGTTTTCCTTGTCCCGTAATATTTTGCGTTTTTCATATGATGACAAGCCAAAAAAACGCTTTGATAAGCGCCACATATCGAGAATTTCTTTATCCATACCATGATTTTTTAAAAGAAAAAAACCATGCTCGCGACAAGCAAGGTCCATGGTCGAGAAATCAAATTGACTCTCTTCCGCAGCGGATAAATCTATTGTTGGTACACTTGGCATTTTACATCTCTCGTATAAACATCACATATAACGGTTTATCATGCTAGCGCTGTCTCGGCAAAATCTTGAATTAATTTATAATTCGCTTTCCCATTCGGCGCTCGCTCTAAACTATCTTTGAATAAAACTTTTTTTGGTATTTTATAGGCAGCCAAATGTTGCCTAGAAAATTCTCTAAGCTCTGCCTCATCGATAACATGCCCTTCAATCAACTCAACAACAGCCGTGATAGATTGGCCCCATTTTTCGTGGCTTAAGCCAACAACTAAACAATCTACGACACTGTCATGGAATTTCAGGGCTTCTTCAACCTCTTCTGGGAATACTTTTTCACCTGCCGTATTTATACAGTTACTACCTCGACCGAGTAAGGTTAAGGTGCCATCAAGCATGACTTCAACAAAATCTCCGGGGATGGAATAACGTACACCATCATAGGTTTTGAATGTCGCATCTGTTTTTACTTGATCTTTATAATAACCATCGGGTAAGAACCCAGAAACAGCAACCATGCCTTTTTCCCCTGAACCTGCAATTACTTCAGTCCCGTCTTCCTTAAACACCTTGCAAGCAGGTCCTAATGAAAAACTCGCGACATCAATAACTTCATCCTTTGTCATAACGGACGATCCTAGACCGATGGCTTCTGAGGATGAAAATCCATCAACCAACATCAAATTCTCGTTGTGAGATAACAAACCGGCTTTTACTTCTCTCGTCCACATAACGCCACTTGAGGTCATCAAATTTACTGATGAAAAATCATAACTATTATGATCGCGATCAAGCGCTTCAACCAAAGGCCTCGCAAAGGCATCACCGACAAGCGTCACTGTCGTAACACGATGCTGATCAATGACAGCCAAGGCTAGATCAGCCTCATAATTTTTTGAGTTTAGCGTTATGCAAGTACCACCAGCTGCGATGGACATAAGCGCAGATAACAATCCTGTACCGTGCATAATAGGTGGTAATGGCAAAGTCACTGGCGGTAGCGGGTTATTAGAAACTCGCGTAACGAGCTCTGTTAAATCAACACAGGCAGGCACCCCCGCGCGCGCGTTACCGCCACCACCTAGGACATTCCATAGGGCATAATGACTCCACATTACGCCTTTCGGCATGCCCGTTGTGCCGCCAGTATAGATAAATAACTGGTCGGTAGATTCTCGCTGCATGTTCTGAAGTGCTTTGCCGTCCCCTTCGTTGGCATACGACTCATAGGATATAACGTCGTCAAGACCTTGGTGTCCGTCCTCAACTTGTATCCATAGTTTCAGCTGAGGTAGTTGCGATCTAATTTTTCTCACTTGATCAGAAAATTCTGCTGAGTACACACATACAGTCGCATCAGAATTATCTAATAAGTAAATCAATTCATTTTCGATATAGCGATAATTTACATTGACATGCGTCAGGCGAGCTTTGAAGCCTGCTACCATACTCTCTGGGTACTCTGGACAATTTCGCATATAGAAGGCTATTTTATCCCCTACTTGCGCACCATTGTTAAGTAGATTGGCTGCGAAATTATTACTTCTTTGAGAAAACTGCTGCCATGTGATCACCCGATCTCCATGAATGAAAGCCGATCTATCAGATGGCACAACCTTTTCAATTTCATCAAAAATATTTCCAAAGTTCCAAGTCGCAGTCAAACATCTTCCCCATTGATCAATGATGAAAACAGTATCGTTAAGAGTTCAACTTTGGGCAAGTAGTTTTTTACTTATCACTTGATAGACCAGTATTTAAGCTAAGAATATTTATAACAAAAACGCATGTCCTTCTAAGCTATCCCTCTGGCTTCACGTTTTGATCAACTATTTGCCAGAAAAGATATTCTCTCATCATCAATGACAGTACCAATACAACTCGCTGAGTGGTATCCCGCAGCAATGAGCTCTGCGAGTACAGCATCCTTTTCTGATTCTGGCAGGCTTACCAGTAAACCACCGGAGGTTTGAGGATCAAACAACAAAGGAAGATTTTGATGATCCAGTTCCGGACTCTCCACAAGCGGTGTGACAGCCAAGCGGTTGCTTTCGTGTAAAGTGCTCGTTATCTCTAGTTCATGAATTACCGTCAAAGCACCATCAAGTATCGGTATATTATCGAGATCTATTAAGGCGCCTTTTCCTGATGCTCGTAACATTTCACTCAAATGACCTGCCAGACCAAAGCCAGTAATGTCTGTACAACTCTTAACACCCCGATTTCGAAAAATAGAAGCCGCTTTCCTATTTGATTGAGACATCGAACACAAGGCCTTTGTCACCCAATTTCCTTTGGCCTTATATTGCATATCAGCAGCAAAAATAACACCAGTCCCCAGCGCTTTTGTTAAGATCAAGGCATCACCTGTAACTAAACCTGACTTCCTTGCCAAATGCTCCGGGGATACAATGCCATTAACCGAAAAACCTAAACTTAACTCCGCGCCTTCATTCGTATGTCCACCAACAATGGATACCCCTTCATCATCAAATACAGATTTTGCGCCGCTCAATAATTGCTTTAGCATCGCTTTTAGTATTGGGGGTTTTCCGCGGGGTAGCGTAACAATTGCGAGGACCGTAGCACCCTCTCCACCCATCGCATAAATATCACTTAAAGCATGGTGAGCTGCTATTTTAGCAAAGGTGTAATAATCATCTATAAATCCAGTAAATTTGTCTACCGAGTGCAAGACCAATTTATCTTCCGGGACCTTAAAGATCGCAGCATCATCCATCTGATCAATCGCGATATCAAGCTCCCCCAGAACATCACTCAATATGTCAGCAGATACTTTGGAACCACAACCACCGCATTGCATTTGATCATCAAATTCCATTAACAAACCGGTCTTATTCTCGCTCTTCATTTTTGGCAGTGTAGAAAACCGATTCATAAACTTGATATCAATCCAGTTTTTCAACTGCCAAATGACCTTACCTTCTAGACTAAGACCATACTTTGATGCAATTGCACTCTTACTACCTAGCGATATTAAAGACAAGAATTCAGTTTGAGGTGTAAAAGTAAGCAGGCTTTTTCCAAGAAGAAATCGTTTGATATTTTTGTATAGAACAGGACCTTGTCGTACAGCATAGACCCCAGCTTTCGGCCTGGGATTGTTAAACATATTGGCGATATCACCAGCTGCAAATATGTGATCGCATCCATCTACTTGAAGTGTTTCCCTGATTTGAATAAACCCGCTTTCATTTAAAGGTAGGGTAGTTTGTTCTAGCCAAGATTGCGAAGCCGCGCCTGTAACCCAAAATATTTCATCAAGGGTAAACTCTTCAGCAGAGTCGCTTGTTAGCTTTCGGTTTTCCACCTCTACAATTCTACATTTTGAATGTACCCTGATGCCGACATCAGAAAGTGTTTTTGTGACTTGCCGCCTAACTTTTTCAGAATAACCTTCTAATACAGAATCATCAGCGGTGAACAAGTGAACCGCAAGCGTAGCGTCTAGCTCTTTTTGCAAGCGGTAATTAATGGCAAAAGCTAATTCAACTCCGCCCGCGCCTGCCCCAACGATACCAACATCTTTTGTTTCACCTTTTTTTGCTTTCGCTAAAAAATGAGTCCATCTTTCTAAAAATTGTCCAATGGGTTTAACGGGTAATACTTGCGCCCTTGCACCTGGAACACTCTCTATCGCGGGGGTTATTCCAATATCAATTGATAGGACATCAAACTCTATATCGGGCCAGTTCTTGCACTGCAAAGTATTATTGGCAATATCAATATTGTGAACTTTACTTTGAATGAATCTCACGTTTGCAAATCGACACAGTGGGATCAAATCTATATGTATCTCTTCGCTTTGGTAGTGACCAGCAACAACACCCGGCAACATGCCGGAATAAGGCGTCAAAACATCTGGGCTGATCAGCGTTACTTTTAACCCAGGAATGGGATGCATGCCCAGCATTTTAAGCACCAGTACGTGACTGTGACCACCACCGATGAGTATGAGTTCTCTTGCGATTGGGTCATATTTGTTCATAGACTATGAAGCCAAATTATCCTTGAGAAAAGTGGATAATTCACTTATCGCGACCTTACCCTCAGGGATTCTTGAGGCTAACACTTGGAAAACATGGGGCATTTTGGGCCATATTTTCGTGATAACCTGACCACCGGATTCTTTGATTATATCCCTCACTCTTTCAGTATCCGACAATAATATTTCCGTCGATCCTACATGAATTAAAAGAGGTGGTAGATCCGACAAATCTGCGAACAAGGGCGAAGCTAGGGCAGCAGTTCGGTCGAGGCCACCTAAATAGTGTTCTGCCATGGATCTTAAGGCATAAGGCGTAAGTATGGCGTCAGCATCAGCATTGGTTTCAAGCGATTCACCGGACACACTTAAATCAAGCCATGGAGATAACAAAATACCGCTGTTGGGCAGTGTTAGGCCTAAATTTTTCATGTTGACCAAACTTGCTAATGCAAGTCCGCCACCTGCAGAATCACCGCCAATAGCGATAGAGTTTGGAGAGAAACCTTCATCTAACAACCATCGATAACATTGAGTAGTATCATCAAGTGCCGCGGGGAAAGGGTTTTCAGGAGCTAATCGGTAATCCACCATCAACACTCTCATGCCGCTTTCATCCGCCAAGCGCCAAGCTAAATCACGATGACTTTCGGGACTTCCAAATACATATCCGCCGCCATGCAAGTAAAGCAGCACTTGATTCTGATCGGTTTTTTCAGTGGTCACCCACTCACAGGGAACGCCATTGAGTACTTGAGGAACGATATTAATTCGATCAGGCGTATCGCCGCCCAGACTACCGGCCTCAGTCATTTTTTGCCTAAATGATACGACATCTTCAATGGTATCAAATTGTTTTTTTAGTGTCCGCTTCAGGATGAAACTCAGCAGTGCAGCTCTAATACTCATATTACTCTTGAATCCCGTCTGGAAGTTTCTCTTGGATCTCTTCATCAAAGAAGGGATTACCCTCGTCATCAAATCTTACATCTTGAAATTGCAGTTCATGTAGCGTGTGGTAGATACCCTTCATTAATAACAATTCATCATGGGTACCATACTCTTTCACCACACCATGATGAAGTACCAGTACTTGATCAGCCTCTTGAATTGTCTGCAAACGATGAGCGATTAAAATAGAAGTTCTACCCTTCATCAACTCTCTCAACCCATTTTGAATCAATAGCTCTGTTTCAGTGTCGATACTAGCTGTCGCCTCATCAAGGATAAGTATCTCGGGATCAACGGCTAATACTCGCGCAAAAGCCAGAAGCTGTCGCTGCCCTTGTGACAAGTTTGACCCTCTTTCTACGAGGTGTGTTTCATATTGATCTGGTAACTTTTCAATAAACTCATGGGCATTGACCGTCCTCGCTGCAGCTATCGCACGATCACGACTAATATCGGGATTTCCCAGAACGATATTGTCTAGTATGGTACCCGAGAAAATATGAAAATCTTGCAGTACGACGCCTACACGTTTTCTCACATCATGACTCGCAAGATCATTGAGATCGACATCATCAATAAAAAGCATGTCGCGTTCAAAATCGTAGAAGCGACCGAGTAAGCGGATCATTGTGCTCTTACCAGAGCCCGTTGGACCAACGATTGCGAGTTTTTTTCCTGGCTCTACGACAACAGAAACGTCTTTCAAGATGGGCTGATCTTTTGTATATCCGAAATCAAGGTGCCTGAATTCGATTTTTCCCTTAATTCTCTCAGGTAAAATAACGGGCTCTTCAGGCTCATGAATTTGCTCATCCCAATCCAATGCTTGAAATATTCTTTCACCACTTGCCATTGCTCTAAAAAGTACATTAAGTTGTTCACCCAACATAACAACCGGCGTAAACAACATATTCATAAAACGCGTAAACAGAATAACCCCGCCTAAGCTCATTTCGTTTTGTACCACTTCCCCACCACCGTAATAGATAATAATACCAAGGCCAATTGAAGCTAAACTATCGGTAAATGCGCCATAAAAGGTCGACAAATTAATTGATTGATACTCAAAGCGCCGATTGGTTTTATTAACCGCCGTGTAAACATCAAAATTATGGGGCTCTCTTTCGCTTAGCTGGACAACTTGCATACCAGAGAGATTCTCTTGAAGATTTTGGTTTAGCTCGGATACAGAATTACGTACTAACCTAAATACTTCTCGTGATGCTTGACGGAAAAAATAAGTTGCCACCCCAACAAAGGGTACGAACAACAGTAACAGTAATGTCAGTTGAACACTGGTAGAAAACATTATTATCAAGGCCACGAAGAACGGGACAAACTCGCCAACTAGACTACCCATGCCCCGTAACATTTCATACAAGGCTTCAATGTCATTGGTCACTCGTGTCATTATTCGACCGACGGGTACCTTGTCATAAAATGAACTGGGGCGCGTTTCCAAGTGAGCAAACAAATCCTGCCTTAAATCTCTTAGCCCCTCGACGATTGCGCCAATTAACGTTAAACGGTGATAGTGCCCTAAAACGCTAAGAACGCTCATAACAATAAAAAACAAAATACCTGCGGCATAAAGTGCTGGGACACCACATTGCATTTCCACCCATTGAGTCAATTGGATCATACCCATATCGGGCATCGTACTGTCAGCTTCACCAATGATGATGTAGTCGACCAACACTCGACTAATGATGACCTCCATAATGACGGTAAGAAAACTCGTCCCAAGAATTAAGATGGCACTCAGAAAAAGTTTCAGCTTGTAAGGACGAAGCCAATATAGAATGCGACTGAGCAATTGTAGATTGAGCACCGCACCCGAAAGTTCTGCGTCAAACATGGCATGATCGCGTGTCGTCTCACTCACCGGCATTGACTCCTCGGGTTTGTACTCGCTCTAATTCAGCATAAATTCCATTTTTTTGTATTAAGAATTCGTGAGACCCTACTTCCACTATACGACCCTCTTCGAGAACCACAATTCTGTCTGAATGCCTTAATGTGGAAACACGATGTGAAACTAATATCGTGGTCTTACCGCCCCTGATGGCACTTAAACGGCTTAGAATATGCTCTTCTGTTTCTGTATCAACGGAGCTAAAACAATCATCAAGAATGAGCACGGGGGCATTTCTTATAAGCCCTCTTGCTAATGTTGCTCGTTGTTTTTGGCCACCGGACAAGGTCACTCCCCTCTCTCCTACCATGGTGTCCATTTGATCTGGAAAATCTTCAATTGTTTGTTTTAGTGCAGCTGCATCCGCGGAATCCCAAATTAGCGTAAGCTCACGCTCTGGCTCGTCGTAACTAATATTATTTTTTAAGGGTTCACCAAATAGAAATGGATCTTGAAGTACTTGAGCAATCTGAGAGCGCAATTGTGACAGAGGGTAATCACAGACATCGTATCCATCCACAAACAATGAACCTCTTGATGTATTTAACATTCTTGTAAACTGTTTAAGTAAAGTAGACTTACCCGATCCAACTCGACCCACGATACCAATAGATTCTCCTGCTTCAACCTTTAAGCAGATATCCTCCAACACTTTGACATTGGTATTAGGATAGGAATAAGACAAATTTCGAAGTTCAAACTCTCCTTGAATTTGAGCTGGGGTCAGGTCTGTTGGTTCATCAGCAATTTCTGGAACAGCATCATATATTTCATAGAGTCGGTCAGTTGCCACAGCTGATCGTTGAACTATGGTAACAAACATACCGGCCATACGAATGGGTTGCAGTAACATGCCTAAACAAGCAAGAAAGAAAACCAGATCTCCAACTGACATACTTCCTTCTAAAACTAAGGTACCACCGTAGATAATAATGAGGAGCTGGGCACAAGAGGCGAAAAATGGCATCCATGCCATCATTAAGGAGTTTAGTCTCGCTTGCTCGTAAAAAGCCTGCCCATATTGATCATTGGTCTGCCAGAACCTAGCAATTTCGTTCTTCTCCTGTGCTTGGGCCTGAATAGTACGAATACCAGAAAGGTTCTCTTGAACATGGGAAGCCAAATCCGATAATCTTTCTTGTACCTCTAGGGACGATATTGATAAGAATCGAGCAATATGTCTTGCATAAAGAAATATCAAAGGAAGGGTCGGTAAAATCAGCAGTGTCAGCATGATCGATTTGCTTAGCATGCCTATTAGTGCAAAAAATGGCGCGTAGACCATAATAACAAACATAAATGCACCAAAGGCGATCAGCCTTTGAACTAAAGATATGTCCTGAATTGCCCGTGTCATGATGTCGCCAACACCCATTCGCGCAAAAAAATCGTGTCCTTGTTTCTGCACAGATGAGAATAATTTTTGTCGTAGATCGTATGAAACGGCAATGGCGACTCTTCGGACGGCTCTTCTAGCGTGGATTACAAATATCATTCTCAACAGGACGGATGCAACAATGCCTGCTGTAACAAGCTCAATACTATATTCGGGTTCTTCCTTCAGAATTAGTTGCCCAATAACATCAATACCTTTGGCAACACACCAGATGGTTGCGATTTCAAAAAATCTTGCTATAAAAAAGGTAAAGAATCCTGACCCGATCGAGAATAGGTAGGGGGATAGAAAAGGTAAGAGGCGTCTTAAGGACTTCAAAAAAAATACTTGCTGAAATAAAAGTCCGACATTCTTACATACTTAGCTACTGACTTACACACTCCTTCGCAGCATATGTATAATGCACCATCAATCAGTAATATTATCCTTAAGCCCCTGACAATGACCACAGCACAAATGACTCAGCCAAAACTTTTTAACAGCCTCGTTTTAACGCTCGCGTTTATTAGCGGATTTATCATCATGTCAGTGGAACTACTTGGCGGGCGTATCTTGGCCCCCTATTTTGGCAGTAGTATTTACGTATGGGGAAGCATCATCACTATCTTTATGATGTCACTTGCCATCGGATATCTATTAGGAGGGAGACTATCCCTGAGAAACTCCAATTTACTGACCTATGGTTTTTTCTATATCGCGGCGGCAATCACCTTAATACCTACCATTCTCCTCGGAGATAATATGATGGATGCTGTCTTCTTGAGAATCGAAGATCCAAGATATGGATCTCTCGTGGCGAGTGTCCTTTTATTTTTTCTACCCACGACTATCTTAGGCCTAATAGCACCCTACTCGGTTAGGTTATTGGTTACCCATGCTGACCAAAGTGGCGCAATTGCAGGAGGTTTGTATTTTGTCTCAACTATAGGGAGCGCCTTAGGCACCCTAGCAACCTCCTTCTATTTTATTCTTTGGTTTGATATAAACGAGATCCTATTGACCATGGATGCAGTTCTTGTGGTCTCAGGTGGCATCGCCATTCTAGGACATTACAAATTGAAATCTCGAGGGTAGTAAATTGTTACTTAGGCTGATCATTAGTAGTTTCATTATTTTAATTCTGCCAAGCGACTTGTGTTTGGCCAAGGATATCCACCAGGAAAAATCGCTTTACCAAAACATTGTAGTGAGGGAAACAGGACAACGACGTTGCTTACTATTTACAGTGAAACGCGGAGATAGAAATCAGACATGCTTCGATCTCAAAAACCCAAAGAAGCTAGTATTCCCTTATGTGAGAATGACATTGGGCGGTTTGTTACTGAATAGTTCTCCGAAAGATGTACTGGTCATTGGGCTAGGTGGTGGATCAATTCCTATTACCCTTTCCGAGTTATACCCACAAGCCCGTATCGATGTTGTTGAGATTGACGTAGCCGTACTACGCGTTGCGAAGCAATACTTCGATTTCAACGAAACTGAAAAAATAAAGGTCCATATATCTGACGCGAGAGTTTTTATAAAACGAGCAGGCATAAAAAAACAAAAATATGACCTGATTATATTAGACGCTTTCACCGGAGATTATATTCCTGAGCACCTCATGACAGTTGAATTCCTCCAGGAATCAAAAAGACTGCTAAAAAATGATGGCACACTAGTAGCAAATACTTTCTCGACCAGTAAACTATATGACCATGAATCTGTAAGTTATCAGTTAGTTTTTGGAGACTTTTTAAATTTCAAAATGCCGCATACTGGAAACAGAGTAATATTGACAAAAAATAACGGCTTACCTGATAACGACTATCTAAAAAATAGCGCGAAAAAACTAAGTGCTAGGCTACTCACTTACGGCATCGATATAGACAGATACCCCGGCTATATGAGTCGCTTCAAGGATTGGGATCAAAACAAAAGACCCTTAACCGATCAATATAACCCTGCCAATTTGTTACAGGGAAAATCTCATTAGACCAAGTTGTTTGATGCCGAGTATAAGCTGTTTTTCTAGAATAAGCCGACTTGGGTATGCTCTTTTAAAAAAGTAGGGAATCAAGAATATGCGCACAGAAATCAATCTTGTTCTAGATCTTATTGAAGACCTGTATAAACCAAATGATGATGCGTGCACAGCCCCGTCCGCAAAAGACTACAGTCACACAATGTCTGCATTGCAGCTAGTACAAGATGCTTATGTTGAGATCATTCAACAAGCTTTGAAAGCACTGATGAAAAACGAAGAAACCCGAAGTCACGATCTCCTTCACAAACAAAGAAGAGAGCTTGTGAGTACATTGGAAAGAATTTCTGGCCTGATTGAAGTGATCGCGGCGAGCGACGAAGCCTTTCTAAAAATGATTATTGAGTACCTCTACACACGGGCGCGTCTAGTAGATGAATTGAAAATGTTCCCACAATTTGGCTTAGAGTTGCTAGACAGAATGACCTTTGATGAGAGCCTGGATGAAACGATTCATTACATGGAAAGCGTCATGACCGGAAAATCCAAGCTCTATCAAAATATCATTTCACACTTTGAAGAGCACGTTTCTTAAAAAAGCCATTAGCCAATAGATCTATATTTTAGCATCCGTATTCCAATAGCGGTCTTTGAGTAAACGCTTGTAGAGCTTGCCTGTAGGATGCCTAGGTAAGGCCTTTTCAAAATCTACAGACCTTGGGCATTTAATATGGGCTATTTGCTCTCTACAATATTGAATGATGTCTGCCTCCAATTCAGGACCAGCATCAGCAAAGTCTACTGGCTGAACGACGGCTTTTACCTCTTCCCCAAAATCTTCATTAGGTATACCAAAAACAGCAACATCCATCACCTTAGGATGACTAACAATTATATTCTCCGCTTCTTGAGGATATATATTCACGCCTCCAGAAATAATCATATAGCTCTTACGATCGGTCAAATATAGGAAACCATCAGCATCCAAATATCCTACGTCACCTAAGGTACTCCATCCTTCCTTGGATCTAGACTCTGCGGTTTTATCATCATCATTATAATACTCAAATTGTCCGCCTCCTTCGAAGTAGATGTTGCCTACTTCACCCTCAGACACCTCATGACCATCATCATTCACAATGTGAAGCACCGCAGTAAGTGCTTGACCCACAGAGCCTTTGTGTTCTAGCCATTGCGCTGAATTAATAGCGACAAATCCATTTCCCTCAGAACCGGCATAGTACTCATTAATAATAGGGCCCCACCAATCTATCATTTGCTCTTTTACCTTGATTGGGCAAGGCGCAGCCGCATGAATGGCACATTGGAGGCTAGAAACGTCATATTTCAAGCGATCTTTCTCATCTAGCTTTAACATACGAACAAACATAGTGGGTACCCATTGGCTGTGGGTGACTTTATATTTTTCTATGGTTGATAGTGCTGCCTCAGGATCGAAATGGGACATGATAATGCAGCTAGTCCCCCCCAGCATCAAACCCATCGTAAAGGTAAGAGGAGCGGCGTGATAGAGTGGTGCAGGGGAAAGGTATATAGATTCTTCCGACGTGCCATAAAGCATACTGAAGAGATTAGGGCTACCATCATCTGCGCCAAATGCACCTTCCGGCAATGGTTTTAGTACTCCTTTTGGACGACCTGTTGTTCCAGATGAATAGAGCATCGAGCTTCCTATGCTTTCATCAGTAATTTGTTCAGCTGGCATTTCTGCAATGCTCTCCTCCCAACTAGCATATCCAGCAATACAGCCGTCAAGCATATAATGTTGTTCAATTTTAGGTGTCTTGCACTGTAATTTTTCAACGACACCAGCTCGATCAATCGACGTGATGAAGATTCGCGCTTGGCAGTCATTAACGATATATTCGACCTCCGCTTCTTGAAGTCGATAGCTAATAGCTGTGTAGTGCAATCCAGAACGTTCAGCTGCCAAGCAAATTTGGAGAAAACACAGGTGGTTTTCAAGCAAGATAGCAATATGGTCACCCCGCTTGAGGCCCATTTTTCGAAAAAGTTGAGCAGCCTGATTAGACTTATCATCTAACGCTTGATAATTCACTACTTCTCCCGATTCAGCCATTATATAAGCTGGTTTTTCTGGGTATTTGGCTGCTAAAACGCCTGGATGCATCTTGTTTCTACTCCTATTAAATCTGTCAGAACCTGTTTTAGTTCACGCATATCAACAATGCCTTGCGATACCTAGAAATTCAAGTCGTAGGATCGCAAAAAAACACATAATAACCCTGCTATCAATTAGGTTAAACACCTAATCAATGACCATGCCATGTACGCAATAAAATAAAAATGATCAATAATTATGCCTATCATTCAATAATTTTATTCGACATTATTCTGTGATTTCAAAAAAATAAACGCAGCAGTTTAATCTATAAATATCGTGTTTTTTCGAACTACTAATGTTCAAAAACTTGTAAAAGAAATAGGTTTAAAAATCATCGCTTGTGATATTTTCCATCGAATGCCAGATATCCATCAAATTTTACATTGTCAACATGTTGTGTTCTGCAAGCCTATGAGGCACTATATATGGGGCATCTTATGTACGTTCTTATATGCCTTGAGAGGCTGATTTACTCTAGACCAGGTGGATTTTAATGGCAACTTCCAATAATCGAATGGACAGACAGATAAACAAAATTTGTATAAAAATATCCTGTACTCAGAAATAGACCAATAATAAATTACTCTGCCAAAAGGCACGCCAAGGACAATCAATGGAATCAAGCGCATCAAAGCCAGACCCAAAAACATCATCAATTAATAGCAGAAAATCACTAGCAGATTTAGAATTTCAATCTACATCAATGGACATTTGGGATACAAAGTATTGCCTGAAAACTAAAAAAGGTGAGCTAGTTGACCATAGTATGGATGATACCTATAAGAGAGTCGCAAAGGCGCTGTCTGATGTTGAAGACGACGATAAACGAGAAGAGTGGAACGAGAAATTTCTAAAAGCACTGCGTAAAGGCGTAATTCCAGCGGGGAGAATCACTTCAAATGCGGGAGCACAAGCGCATAAACCGGCCACATCAACTATAAATTGCACAGTATCCGGAATAATTCAGGACTCAATGGAGGACATTTTAAATAAAAATGTCGAAGCTGGCCTGACATTAAAAGCCGGTTGTGGCATTGGATATGAATTTTCCACACTACGACCAAAAGGTGCATACGTATCTGGTGCAGGTGCCTATACCTCGGGCCCTCTCTCCTTCATGGATATTTATGACAAAACTTGCTTCACTGTATCCTCAGCCGGTGGTCGACGTGGGGCACAGATGGCAACCTTCGAAGTGGGTCATCCAGATGTCTTGGAGTTTATCCGAGCGAAGAGAGAAGACGGGAGACTGCGTCAATTCAACCTTTCTTTATTAATTACTCAAGAATTTATGGAAGCGGTCAAGTCTGATGCAGACTGGCCTTTAAGTTTCCCTATGACTCAGGATGAGGTATCGGATGATGATATCGACCTGAAAGACAGCACGCAGGTTTTATGGCGTGAATTTCCAGTAAAAAACAAGTACGTGACCAACGACAGTGGACTGGTCGCCTGTAGAATAACAAAGACCATTAAAGCGAAGCGTTTATGGGATCTAATCATGTCATCTACTTATGATTTTGCCGAGCCAGGGTTCATTCTGATAGACAAGGTTAATGAGATGAATAACAACTGGTATTGCGAAGATATCAGAGCAACAAACCCCTGTGGTGAGCAACCCCTACCACCGTATGGAAGTTGCTTACTAGGCTCAGTAAATTTATGTCGTTTTGTCAAAGACCCATTCACCAAAGACGCTAGTTTCGATTGGGATGAGTTTAAGGAAGTTAGCGGGATCTTCTGTCGCATGCTTGACAATGTAGTTGAGATAAACGGCCTACCACTTGAACAACAAAGAAACGAAATTGTGCGTAAACGACGCCATGGAATGGGTTACTTGGGATTAGGGTCTACCATTACGATGATGGGTCATTGCTATGGTGATAAGGCCTCCGTTGCCTTTACAGAGAGAGTCACTCGAGAACTTGCCGTTAGCGGATGGAAAGCAGGCGTTGAGCTTGCCAAAGAGAAAGGTCCAGCGCCAATAATGGATGAAGAATTCACCATTACCGGAGAAATGCTAAGACTGAGACCCGAAATGATTGAAGATGGTGTCAAGGCGGGCGACATACTCAGTGGCAAAGTACTACATGCCAAATATAGTCGATATATGCAAAAAATTGCAGCAGTAGATCCGGACTTGATTAAAGAAATGGCTGAAGTGGGATGCCGCTATACACACCACAGTTCAATTGCTCCCACAGGCACTATTTCACTATCTTTGGCAAATAATGCAAGTAATGGAATTGAACCTAGCTTTGCTCATCACTACTCAAGAAATGTCATTCGAGAGGGAAAAAAGACAAAAGAGAAGGTAGACGTTTATTCTTTCGAGCTCTTGGCTTATCGCGCATTGATAAATCCTAAAGCTGCACCTTACAGCGATGATCCCGAAGCACAACTTCCAGATTATTTCCGAACCGCAGACGATATCAGTCCAATTAACCACGTGGACATCCAGGCAGCTGCTCAGATATGGATAGACTCATCAATTTCAAAAACAGCCAATGTACCCACCGACTATCCATTTGAAGAGTTCAAAGATATTTATCTTCATGCCTATGACCAAGGATTAAAGGGTTGTACTACCTTCAGGTTTAATCCAGAAGTATTCCAAGGTGTTTTAGTCAAAGAATCTGATCTTGAGAAAACGACCTATGAATTCACCCTTGAAGATGGTTCAAAGGTGCAGGTTAAGGGTAATGAGGAAATTGAATATGATGGAGAAATGCACAGCGCTGCAAACCTATACGACGCCCTTAAAGAAGGTTATTACGGTAAATTCTAATACCGATTAATGGAACTATTATGACAACAAAGATAAATAGCAAAATCGTCAACTTCAGCGTTAAGAAAGATGAAGCGCAGGATGTGATAAAACCTGCCTTCAAGCATGAAGTGATGCACGAAGAAATCGACAGACCAGAAGAACTAAGGGGTTATACCTACAAAATTAAGACACCTTTGAGTGATCACGCCCTTTACATCACGATTAACAATATTGTTCTAAACACTGATACTGAGCATGAGCAAGAATACCCTTTCGAAATTTTTATTAATTCCAAAAACATGGAACATTTTCAATGGGTACTCGCACTTACGCGTGTCATCAGTGCAGTATTTAGAAAAGGTGGAGATGCGACTTTCATGGTAGAAGAGCTGAAAGAAGTATTTGACCCACAAGGCGGTTACTTTAAAAAAGGCGGTCGGTTCATGCCGTCCTTGGTCGCGGAGATCGGAGATATACTCGAAACACATATGAAAAAATGTGGACTTATTGAGGATGAAGAATTAAGTGAGGCGCATCAAGCCCTAATAGCGGAAAAACGAGCAGCACTAGAGGGCATAGCTAAAACTAAGAGTAATACAGCCAATATTACTGCTGATGCTGCAAATACCGATGACGCATCAGGTTATCCACCGGGCGCGCAGCTTTGTAAAAAATGTAATACCCAAGCGACCGTACTGATGGATGGCTGCAGGACTTGCCTTGCATGCGGTGAATCTAAATGCGGTTAAAGAACTTAAGTACTTTGAATAGAAACGCTTAATGCAAAACTATCTAGACCAATTACAAGAAATTTTAGACTCGGGTATTGAGCGTACTGATAGAACAGGCATCGGCACGCTTTCTCTTTTTGGGTTACAAACACGCTATAAACTCAAAGATGGATATCCTGCAGTAACCACTAAGAAGTTAGTTTGGAAATCCATGGTCTCTGAACTACTATGGTTTGTATCTGGCTCAGGCAACATCAACGATCTTAAAGAGATTTATCAATACAACAAGCTTTGGGATTTAAACTATGAAGACTTCCTAAAACGGAACGGCCTAGATACCAACAATGGTGATATGGGGCGAGTTTATGGTCAACAATGGCGGCACTGGAAAACATCAAACGGCAAAACCGTAGACCAACTCGCAGATGCGATTGAATTGATAAAACATAATCCTGATTCTAGAAGAATTATAGTGAATGCTTGGAATCCTGGCGAAATTGGTAGCACTGATGTTGCACTTCCGCCCTGCCATTCATTCTTTCAGTTTTACGTCGCCAACGGAAAATTATCTATGCAAATGTATCAACGCTCCGCTGATATGTTTCTTGGTGTCCCCCTAAATATTGCCAGTTATTCTTTACTGCTTATGATGATCGCTAAGATTACGGGACTTGAGGCATGGGAATTTGTTCATACTATTGGCGATGCGCATATTTATATGGATGCCATCGCACAATGCAAAGAACAATTGCGTCGTGAACCAAAAGCGCCACCTTACGTACAAATAAGAGACTGCAATCAGAAAACAATAGATGATTTTGTCATGGATGATTTTGAACTAATAAATTATCAATCATTTGATGCCATAAAGGCGAAAATGGCGGTTTGAATCGCTGTTTAAATTAAGGTATAAACATGATTTATCGATACCGTGTATATGAAGAAAAAGTGCAAGACCGCTGGCTCACTCATCACTCTACCGGGGCTCTTAGATCTGTGTTAGAAGGATTTCCACAAAAACTGGCTTTTATCCTCGATGACGCAGAAGTTCACAATGAAATAGTCGACTTACATAGAAGTGAAGCCTACTTAAAAATTACCACTGATCTCGAAGAAGACAAAGTCATCAAATTGGTCGATCACAGCATCAAGATATCCGGTCTGCAGGGGTCAAGACTAGTCTAGTCTAAAACGTGATCTCACTGGCGCGTTCCCAGATACCAAGAAGTCAAACTTACTTCCCTCTAAGGTACTTGGGTTAAGTATCTAACCTAACTATAGTTTTGCGAAAAAAACCCTATTTATCTATTTCTGAACCGGGACAAGCTATGTTTTCAAATTGGAATTACCCTACTCAGGTATGCGTAGGTGAGGGTCGCATTCAAGAGTTACCAACACTTTGCGAACAACTCAGCATACGAAGACCCTTACTGGTAACTGATGCAGGTCTAGCAAAACTCCCTTTTATAAAAGCCATATCCGAAAGCTGCCACGATCTGGCGATACAAAGTTTTACTGAAATAAAACCCAACCCCACAGGAACAAATATTTACGCTGGCGCTAAAGCTTTTAAAGCGGGGAACCACGATGCTGTTATTGCCATAGGTGGTGGCAGCGCGCTTGATGCGGGTAAAGCAATCGCGCTAATTGCGAACCAAAACTGTTCTCTTTTTGATTTAGAAGATATTGGAGACAATTGGAAAAATGCTGATCCAAATAAAATAGCCCAAACTATCGCGATCCCAACAACAGCTGGTACAGGATCTGAAGTTGGACGCGCGGCTGTCATCATCGATGAAGAAGAATGTAAAAAGTCGATTATTTTTCACCCAAAAATGATGCCCGTGCAAGTGATACTGGACCCTAATTTAACACTAGCCCTTCCTCCACTACTCACAGCGGCAACAGGAATGGATGCCTTGTCTCATTCGTTGGAAGCCTATTGTGCTACTAACTTTCATCCTATGGCAGAAGGTATCGCCATAGAGGGTATTAGACTCGTCAAAGAATACCTACCAAAAGCGGTTGCAGAGGGAAACGATGTAGATGCAAGAACGCAAATGTTGGTGGCCTCTTTGATGGGGGCCACTGCATTTCAAAGGGGACTAGGTGCAATGCACGCCTTGGCTCATCCCCTGGGTGCTATTCATGATGCTCACCATGGCATGCTTAACGCGATTTTGATGCCTTATGTATTGAAAGCAAACTACACGCTTATCAACCAGCGTTTAAAAAAAATAAGTCCTTATCTAGAAATTGATAATGGATTTGACGGCTTTCTAGAATGGACTATCCAATTAAGGTGTCAGCTTGGCATACCAAATACCCTAGATGCGATAATCAAGGAAGACATAAATTACGCTTCCATCGCAGACATGGCAGTCGCAGATCCTTCCGCTTCGACCAACCCTATTTTATTCACTGCTAAACAATATCGAGAGATATTAATATCCGCTCATTTGTAGTCTCTGAATTTTACGGTCCCTGAATTTTAGCTTGAGACTGCAATATGTGTAAACTTTACGACAAATCGATACAATAGATGTCTGCCATTGGTATGGCGCCCAGACAGTAATTAGGGACTAATCACATGCACGTATTTGAAATGGTTGCAATCATAGTCACAGTCAGTGTGATTGCAGGGGTTGCCAATAGTTATATTAAGGCGAAAGCAGCATTAGCCAATCAACCAGAGAATCAACAAAACAACGAACGTCTGAATGAATTGGAAGAGCGAATACAGGTACTCGAAAGAGTGATTACAGATGATCGCACGCATTTGAAAAATGAAATTGATAGTTTGGACTAAGCCTTTAGCTCATACAACTACCCATTGAGATCTCTAATATTTAACAAGAAATAAACTGATTTTTGCTTCTGTCTTTTCTCACTGCACTGCCCTCAAAAACTTGGCCATTCATCACAATGTACACGCCTGAATCTAGACTCTGAACCGCGGCAAAAGCCATTCCTATATTAAAGGTTGCATCGGATTGTGCGAATCTTGCGGGTGCTAAAGCGCCTGTGATAACGATAGTTTTATGTTCCACATCTCCTAAGACTGACGCTGTGTCTGTCATCGTATCAGTGCCATGGGTAATGATGATCTTTTCTGCTTCAGCTTCCTCAACCAAGCGGCGAAGGATTAAGCGATCGTCATCAGTCATTTCCAGACTATCTTTGCGCATTACTGGGGATATCTCATAGCTACTTTTTACGTGAGCTTGTCTAAGCAACTCAGACAAGACAGAGTCACCGACCTCATAATCACTTTTGGCATCAAAATAGACTTTATCAATGGTGCCACCAGTGGTTAATATCAAAATTTTTGAATCATCAGACATTTGGGGATTACCTATGGACGGTTTATAAGAGCAATGATACTCCTAGCCAGTAAGTATCCACATACTCACTTCAGCTGGCGACTTCCCTAGTAAGGGATTAAAATTATTACCTAACATATCTATAGCTTCGCGATTTTCAGCGGAATTTGGCTATTTTTAAAAGGGAACTAGCTAAGTTTGACGCTGAAATTTTTCTCCGCAATGTCGATCATTTCTGATCGAGTGGGACCCGGTTGGTAACGTGCCCTTGCATTTTTCTTTCTCCCCTTCAATAAATACTTAAGGATAGTCAATCGTATCCGCCAATCAAGCATAAACACCCCGGGAGCTTCTAACAAATTGAAAGTGCGCATCGCGCCCCTCAATACATGAATTTGATCCCGCGCTGCGGCACCGATCGCATCTCCAATAGACAAGCTTATGCGTTTCTTGAAGGTATTTTCTCCATCCAATTCCTCTCCTACTGCAATAGCCTTTGCCCGTTTGATGCCACGTCGATCCTCGTCCAAGCTAGCTTTATAGATGGGTCTAATCTTTTCATTGGTTAGTCTATCGAATTCAAGTGCACGCTCTTTGGGATCATTAATATCCGACAATACATCTGCTAGAAGATGTGCGTGAAGCGCCCCGACGCTACAACCCCTGCCATAAAGTGGATTCGTTCGAACCGCTGCGTCTCCGACTGCAAAGAAATTAAATATCTTCGCCTCGTTATTGGAAACAAAATGTCTCCATACCGCATGGATGTCTGAAAAACCAAAGGGGGGTGTAGTTGCTTCGGAAATTTCATTTGAAACCCACCTTGCCACTCCAGGAATGGCTTTCATAATCTCATCAAATTTCTCTCCACTTTTGACAGCTTCGTGTAACTCTTTTTCGTCCATAGGAAGACAAATAATCACAGCAAAGTGCCCACCGTCTCCAGGAAATACGCCAAATTTGATGTAACCTAAGTCACCGGCAGATCGTTCTTTTACCTGCCTAGAGGGTTCTTCTATGCCCGGCAGTAACTTGTAGTGCCTTGTGTAATAGACGATTTCTGCGGCTTCGCGTTCTTCCTCTAAAAATACATTATGCATCTCAAGCCATTTCGGGAATCTGCTGGTTCGTCCAGAGGCATCAATAACAATATCTGCCTCCAATACTTCATCGTCCTGATCTCTATCTTGAGGTCTAATTGAAATGCCCGTAACCACTGGAACATCTTTACTTGAATCCACCGTAATACCATTAACAATGACTGAACTACGTACTTCAATATTACTTTGATTCTCTACATATCGGCGTAAAACTGTTTCTATAGTTGCTCTACGACACATCAACAACCATAGTTTTTCATCCCCCTGTTTTGCTACATAATTCTCGCTTAGCATCGGCGGCAACATATCCTTAAATTCTACCTTGCGAGCACCCGCCTCCCAAAAAGTATCGACTAAATCCGGATAGTTATCTTGCAGGATATTACACATCAAACCTAAAAAGGCATGTGGGTGTCTAAACTGAGATGCACCGCGGCGATTCCATTGAAAAAACGCCTCGTCCGCATCTCCCTCAGGCGGTGGCAAATCTCTCTCAAGCAGTATAATTTGTACATCTTTCTCAAGGTACTTCCTTGAGAGGGCCAAAGCCGTACACATGCCACAAATACCGGCACCTACTATTAGAATTTTCTGCATTGTTTTAGCCTCCAACAGACTCACCTAAAAATGCCATCTGATCTACTGCTAGTTCTGCGACAACGGCATCAAGAGGCCCCGACGCCATGGCTTTGCGTAAGCCATCTTGCCAAATACCCTGCAATTGGATCTGAATTTTCTGAATATCTAGGTGCAAACGTTCTCGCGCAATTGGGGTTGCCATGGCGGCCAATGATAGTGCAACGTGATAATGTGCTCGCGCTTTTAACTCTTCTATAGAAAGGTCGCCTTTAGCCCACTGTAAAATTGCAGCCAGAAACCCATGCCTTAGATTTATTGCAAAAGCATCAGCTTCAATTTCGGGAATCAAATATCCAGCGAGCACAGCCTGCTTAACCATATTTTTCCACATAAGATGTCGCGGCCCTCTATAGCTTGCTAGATACTTATCAGATCCTTCTACATAGACCGTATTTAAAATTGCTCTGTAAAAAGTACCTTCCGAGGCATAAAGCTTGGTTGTAAGTGTCACAGCATCAAAGAAAACTTGGAGTTCGTCCGCTGAATTTCGCTTGAGTTCAGAGCAATATTGTTCTAAATCGTCCTCTAAAACCGAAGATAGTATTTGCTCTTTAGACCCAAAAAGGTTGTAAGGCGTCGCAATACTAACATTCGCCTTAACCGCTAAAGCTCTCATCGAAAAACCGGGTTCATCAGAGTTCTGCATCAATAACCGTGCAGCTTGTATAATTTTTTTCCTTCGGCGGGTCTTACCCTCCTCTCTTGTACTCATACCAACCTCTAATGATTCTAGCTTTAAGCTTTCTTGGGCATTTCACTGCGAATCTCGCAAAAAGAACAGTCCACACCAATAATGAGTGGCATTGTATTAAAATGGAGACAAAAGGAAATATACCCCGTATAAGGCCGGATTACCCTTCCTACAATATTCACATTCTCTTCATTTTATCTTCATATTCCACATTTTATAGCGTATAGTGCCTGCCAATATTGAATGAATTATTCAATTATTGAACCAAATAACCAGATATGGCGAAGCAAATGCTCCAACAAAATACAATAAAGGCACCTGTTTCCACAGTGGGAATCGGCGTGCATACAGGAGACAAAGTTCAGCTTACCCTTGTTCCGGCCCCACAAAATACGGGTATTATCTTCATACGCACCGATCTAACTAACCGCCCGATGATTCATGCAGATGCCACTCACGTGAGCAATACTATGCTCGCAACCAGCCTGACGGAAAATGATGTTACTGTTTCCTGTGTAGAGCACTTAATGTCCGCTATATGGTCAGCCGGTATAGACAACCTTTATATCGAAGTATCTAGCGAAGAAATTCCCATCATGGATGGCAGTGCAGCACCATTTATCTATCTCATCAAACAATCTGGTATTCAACCGCTGCAAGCAGCAAAGCAGTTTATAAAAATTAAAAAATCGATCAAAGTAGATAATGGAGATGCAAGCGCCAGCCTCAAACCATTTCAAGGTTTTAAAGCTTCTTATACATTTGTCTATGACCATCCAGTTTATAATCGTTATCCAAAATATGCCGAACTCGATTT
>JBLHIH010000006.1:0-55330 GCA_047616645.1 Flavobacterium sp.
GATAGCAATGATAGAAATGATAGAAATGGCGATGTTTACTTTAGGTGTGAACAAACGGCTAAATACTTCAGTTTTAACATCGATGAATTATCAACATAGTCAGCGAAGTGCAGAAAATGAGGCTTATGAAGTAAAGAATGATCTTTTAAATCTAGGGCTTGAATATCGCCTTTCATCAAAGTCTACCTTATATGCTGATCTTCAGTTTTCTGTTGGTGATCAGACCTCCGGCGCAGCGGGTAATAACATAATAATTAGCGCAAAAATCGAAACCAGTGACTTTGTCGTCGATACAATTTATGGATGTTCAACACAGTGTTCGTATTCCGCCTGTCATTTGGATGCGGATGGGATAACAACGACAATTGGCTTTGCATATTCCCTTACTCAGAATATTAGCCTTGATCTTTCAACCCACATTTATGATTGGGATGGGGATGCAGGTATTGGCTCAAGTGATTGGTCCGCAAGTGGTGGCCTTATATAGCAGTTTTAAAAAGATTGATGTCTACAGCTTAATCGCTGTCGATACTCAGCGAGTGTTGGCTTGAGTTGGTTTTTACTTGAGCTAATGATACTTGAATTGTCGCAATACAACCCCACAATCAATCCAAGCACATTTTTATTACCTTCGGTGGGAATCCGTAACATGAGAATTGATCGATTTACCAGTAAACTTCAAAGCGCATTAGCGGATGCTCAATCCATCGCGGCGGGTCGCGATCATAGTTATATTGCACCAGTTCACCTTGTTAGTGCCTTGCTTAAACAACAAGGTGGCTCAACTAGGCCATTGCTCAGCCAGATGGGTACAGATATTAGCCGTTTTGAAGAAGGGTTAGGTCAACTGATTACAAACCTGCCCGTTGTAAAAGACAATTTCGGGGACATCCACATGTCACCAGAGTTGGGAAGGTTATTTAATGTCGCGGATAAATACGCCCAACAAAGATCAGATCAATTTGTTTCTGGTGAACTGGTTATTCTCGCCGCTACGGAAGATCGTGGAGAATTAGGTAAATTATTTAGTAGACATCATATCCAAAAAGAAACGCTAGAACGAGTTATTGATCAAGTGCGTGGGGGATCGACAGTGGACGATGTCAATAGTGAAGAGACACGTCAAGCCTTGGATAAATACACTATTAATCTCACCGAACTTGCCGAGCAAGGTAAGCTGGATCCAGTCATCGGTCGAGATGACGAAATAAGGCGAGCAATCCAAGTATTGCAACGAAGAACAAAAAACAATCCTGTTCTAATTGGGGAGCCGGGTGTAGGTAAAACAGCCATCATCGAAGGTTTGGCCCAACGAATAATCAATGGGGAAGTGCCCGAAGGGCTGCGAGGGAAGAGGATACTATCTCTTGACATGGGTGCATTAATTGCGGGCGCAAAATTCCGCGGTGAATTTGAAGAACGACTTAAAGCTTTGCTGAATGAACTGTCAAAGGAAGAGGGTAGTGTCATCCTTTTTATTGATGAAATACACACTATGGTCGGTGCTGGCAAGGCTGAAGGCGCAATGGATGCTGGTAATATGCTTAAACCGGCGCTGGCAAGAGGAGAGCTGCATTGTGTTGGTGCGACCACGCTAGACGAATATCGTAAATATATTGAAGCAGATGCTGCATTAGAACGACGTTTTCAAAAAGTACAGGTAGATGAGCCTAACGTAGAGGATACGATCGCGATCTTACGTGGGCTAAAGGAACGTTATGAAATCCACCACGGCGTGGATATAACAGATCCGGCAATAATCTCAGCAGCCAAATTATCTCATCGTTATATTTCTGATCGACAGTTACCTGACAAAGCGATTGACCTTATTGATGAAGCCGCCAGCCTTATTCGGATGGAGATGGATTCGAAACCCGAGGACATGGATCGATTGGAAAGGCGACTTATCCAGTACAAGATAGAACGCGAAGCACTAAAAAATGAGAGTGATGAAGGCTCTATAAATCGACTATCACTATTAAATGAAAATATTGACGAGCTAGAAAAAGAATACTATGACTTAGAAGAAATTTGGAATGCTGAGAAAGCAGCACTTCATGGCAGTCAACTCATTAAAGAAGAATTGGAGCATGCAAGGGCGTGCTTAGAAACAGCCCGCAGAGCAGGGGATCTGACGCGAATGTCTGAACTTCAATATGGCGATATTCCCGAGCTAGAAAAAAAATTAGATATGGCTGCTCAAGCTGAGATGATGGACATGAAACTACTTAGGAATAAGGTAACTGAGGAAGAAATTTCAGAGGTTGTTTCTAAATGGACAGGTATCCCAGTTAAGAAAATGCTTGAAGGTGAAAAGGAAAAACTTATTCATCTTGAAGAGGCCTTACACAAAGAAGTCATCGGTCAAACTGAAGCCGTTAGTGCGATTTCAAATGCGGTCCGAAGATCAAGAGCAGGTATTTCGGACCCGAATCGTCCTAACGGTTCATTTCTATTTCTAGGTCCAACTGGCGTAGGTAAAACAGAATTATGTAAGTCCCTTGCGAAATTTCTATTTGATACAGAGGACGCCTTAATACGAATTGATATGTCTGAATTTATGGAAAAACACAGTGTAGCCCGATTAATTGGTGCGCCTCCTGGATATGTTGGCTATGAAGAAGGTGGTTATTTAACTGAGCTAGTACGACGTAAACCTTATTCTGTGATTTTGCTGGATGAAATAGAAAAAGCCCACAGTGACATTTTTAATATTCTTTTGCAGGTCCTTGATGATGGCCGACTTACCGACGGACATGGCAGAACGGTCGATTTTAAGAATACAGTTTTAGTCATGACCTCTAACTTGGGTTCGGATTTAATTCAGTCAATGACTAATGCTGAAGGCGAAGGCTCATATACTTATGAGGAAATGAAGGATGGCGTAATGAACGTCGTTGCTCATCATTTTCGACCAGAGTTTTTGAATCGAATTGATGATGCTGTGGTATTTCATCCTCTTAATAAAACCGAAATATTAGAGGTTGCCAAAATACAATTGCATATTCTGAATGAACGATTAAAGGACTCTGGGATAGGTATACATTTTGATAATAGTGCTTTGACGTTTCTGGTGGAAGTGGGATATGACCCAGTCTTTGGCGCGCGTCCGCTAAAAAGGGCGATTCAGCGGTATGTAGAAAACCCCCTTGCCGAAGCTTTGCTATCCGGTGGTTTCTACAGTGGTCAATGCATAGAAGTCTCTGAACTTGAGTCGAAGTTACAATTCAAGGCTGAATAAGCGGCTTTATATTTTTTTTGGTGTTAAAACTGGATATTGATACAGTAGTTTGATACTGTTCGTTTATCCAGTAGTTTATGATCTAAAAAAGGGGAAACCATGAACAAGAGAATGAAAATTATCAACGTTCTTGATTTTTACGAGAATAACATTCTCAAGAAGGGCTTTCTCGATAAGCACTTTCTTGATAAAAGATTGGGATCTGTTTTTTCTCCATCTAGCCACTCAGATTTGGCGATGGCTGCAGCCAAAAAAATGCGAAAAACCCGGAGTAAAGAGAAAACGGGTCACTTAGTTTGTGTACATTTGTTAGATATGTTGTCTGACGAAAAATCTAGTACTGCGTTGCTTTCACCGGGTGCGCTTTCATCAAGCACGCTTTCTCCGAGAGCAAGGTCTTCAAAAAGAAGGCCTGAAGGTCAAGGCGTATTAGAGAAGACTGGGTTCTGGTTAGGGGCAAATTTCATTAAGTCAGGTGATGGCAGGCAGTTCTCACTTTCTTTGTGAATAGTTGTTGTTGTCAACCAACTCTATTGTAACTCAGTCCTACTTTCCTATGAGTCCTACTTTCTTTGAGTACTTCCGTTAAACACACCTTTTAAATATTATTCTTTTAAATACTATTGTCATTGTTATACCAGAGGGTGATTTTCTCTAGCCAAGGTAGATGAGATGTTGCTGTGCTTAGGCGAGACAATAGATCTTCATCTGCCTTTTCTAGGAAAACTTCAATCTGAATTTTGTTTTCTAAATAATGTAGATTCATTTTTATAATTTGATCATCTTCTATAATCGAATGCCATGCTGTAAATAGGTGTTCTCTGACTTCTTTTCTAAGTGGTGCTAATACATCGTTCTCAGTCTGATCATGTAATTCATCATCTTCGGCGTCGATATGGAAGATAACATCATTTATTTCCGTAAAATTATCTAACAAAGATTTAGTGACCCATTCTCCAATTTGATGCCCTTCGGAAACACTGATCGAAGAGTCCACTTGGAGGTGAATATCTACAAGGGCATCCGCCCCCATTTGGCGAGTTCGAATACTGTGTACGCCGCGAACGCCTTCAACATCCTTAATTTTTCGCTTGATGTCCTCAACATAAGTGTCAGAAAGCGCGGTGTCTACAAGTTCAGCTACACTGTCTTTTGCTAAGGTCCAACCAATCATGGCGATCATTATCGAAACTCCGATGGCGGCGAGAAGCTCTAACCATGGGAAACCAATCATCGCTGCCCCAACGCCCACCAATACCATAAGTGATGAAATAGCGTCTGTTCTATGATGCCATGCGTTGGCTTGCAGTAATTTCGATCGGGTTTTTTTTCCCAATTTTGATGTGACTTGGTATAACCATTCCTTTGTAGCGATAGACAAAAGTGCAGCCACTAATGCAGGCCATTTAGGAATGGAATAACTCCCCAATTCTAATAGTCTTGTTGAGGTGTCAAAAACCAAAAATGCTGCTAACAGCATAAGAATACACCCTAGTATTAGGGTGCCAAAGGTTTCAAATCTTGCGTGGCCATAAGGATGATCATCGTCTGGGTCAGACGAACCAATTGAATTAAAAAACCATACCATAACGTCTGTAGCGAGATCTGACAAACTATGGATGCCGTCTACAACCAAAGCGTAGGATCCTGAGAACAAGCCGATCAATACTTTGATAAGGCCTAATCCGAAATCAATGAAGCCACTAAGAATGAGTAAGCTCTGGGTTTCATTCCTTTGGGGTTTCATAAGTACCTAAGTGTGGGTCGGGGTGTAGAGCCTAGAGTAAGAGCTCGAATGACAATGACAAGGTTATCAGACACTCGATGTCAATTCGATGTGTATTACTAGATTTACGCGGAACATTTTGCCATTAGAACAAAAATTCTATGTGGCACATTTAGCGGCTCAGATGGGAAATTTTTAGTCAGTAATTCTGCAAGCTCTGAATCGAAGGTATTGATGTGTTCTGTATTCATGCTTGCGCCTACCCCAGCACTTGCTCGAATGCGTCCCCGCCAACCTTCATGGCTATATATTGCAGTCTCATCATAGGTAAAGGATTCCAAACTATAGAAACCGTTTTCAGCAAGATCTCTAAAAAGCGTAGGGTGTATTCCGAATTGATTTCCTCCTTTCCACTTTGGATTGTGTTGTTCAATCAATTTTTCTGTCTCCCTTACAACGTTACCTTGCAGCGGTAACCAATCATAATAAACTGCTAAGAATGTCCCTTGGGGTTTCAGTAGCCGTTTGATTTCCATTGCTGCTTTTTTTGAGTCGAACCAATGCCAACACTGACCCGCACTGATTATGTCAAATTGATTGGAATCCAAGCCCGTATCCTCGGCAGGAGCGACATGATAATCGATATTGATTTTTAGGGCTTGATCCATCTGTTTAGCGGCAATGAGCATTTCTTTTGCAGGGTCAATGCCTGAAACTTGATTCCCATTCAGTGCAAATCCTCTGGCTAGAGATCCGGTCCCTGTGCCTAGATCGAGAATATGTTGATCACCCATTCCTATGTTAGACGCCTTAAGTTTCTTAAATAGAGAATCTGGAAAACCCGCTCGAAATTTTGAGTAGTCATCTGCAGTTAGACCGAAGTCGCTATTATCTATCGGTGATTTCATTTTGGTTTCCTGTATCATCCAATTTAGAAATTCATTTCCTATTTGCAAAGCTCAAGTAGGTTACAAGATGAAAGCAAAGATGACGAACAATCAAAATTGATGACTTAATTAGCAGGGCTAATAAACTATGTTTGCCGTTTTATGTTAGATCACATCGATACTTGTATTGTCGGGGCTGGTGTTGTTGGCTTGGCCATCGCAAGATCCCTGAGCAAAAGAGGTGACTCGCTCTTTTTGCTTGAGCAAGAAAAAAGCATCGGGCAAGGAATTAGTAGTCGAAATAGTGAAGTGATTCATGCTGGTATTTATTATCCAGAAGGCTCTTTAAAGTCGTCTTTATGTGTAGAAGGAAACAAAGCACTATACGAATATTGTATAAACAGAAATGTCCCGTTTAATCGTTGTGGTAAATTAATTGTTGCGCAATCTGAAACTGAATTTTCTACTCTAGAGAAGCTATTAGACCAGGCGAAAGCAAATGGCGTGATGGATCTAGAGTTTTGGGATGAAAATAAAATCAACCATCGAGAGCCATCATTAAATGCCTTGATGGCGCTATACTCTCCCTCAACCGGTATTGTAGATAGCCATGCATTAATGTCAGCTTATGTCGCCGATATTTCTAACGCTGGCGGCCAGGTCATACTCAATACAAAAGTCGTATCGATAAAATTTCTAGATGGACTTTTTATTGTCTCCAGCTTAATTGACAACGAATCCTATGAATTCACATGTAAAAAAATAGTAAATTCTGCTGGCCTTGGCGCGCAAAATCTAGCGGGCGTTTGCGATTTTATCGATACTAAAAGAATCCCTAAACTGTATTTGTGCAAAGGATCATATGTCAATTTTACCCCGAAGAATCCATTTCAACACCTGATCTATCCTCTTCCTGATGCCAATGGAGCTGGGCTAGGCGTACATGGCACTATAGACATAGGCGGTCAGTTGAAATTTGGTCCGAATACAGAATACGTTAGCACGGAAGATTACCTTCCATCAGAGGAGATAATCAAAGCGTATTATGATCAGATAAAGCATTTTTTCCCTGCTGTACAAATGAAGGACTTACAATTAGCCTATTCGGGTATAAGGCCTAAGTTACAGGGGCCTCAGGATAGTGTGAAAGATTTTATAGTTGAATCTTGTGAGGAACATGGCATACCCGGCTTAGTACAGCTTTTTGGCATTGAGTCTCCTGGTTTGACTGCATCCCTGGCAATAGGTGATCATGTGGCAAGTTTACTAAATGAATAGGCTAGTGGTAAGGCATTTGACTCACACCTATTATCATCTATATTGTGCCGAACTAATCTACACTACACTACACCATAACGGGTCCTTGACCTTATAGTAACTGCAGGCTTTATATTCCTTTCATGCATAGTCATTCTCACAATTCTAATCAAAAACACAATCATGAAAGCGGTCATGAGCATAGTCATGGCCACAGCCATGATCATGCTGAATTAGATTTTAAGAACATAAATACTAGTTTCCTTATTGCTGTTTTCGCCAATCTAGCTTTCACCATCGTTGAAGCTTTCTATGGCTTTACCACCAACTCAGTCAGTTTACTCGGAGATGCTGGGCATAACTTATCTGATGTTTTAGGGCTTTTATTAGCTTGGGGTGCTGCCTATCTTGCCACCAAGAAAGCAAACAATATGTATAGCTATGGGTATAGGAGATCTACCATTCTGGCAGCGATAATTAATGCCGTTGTACTTATTTTCGCTTCAGGCTTCATCGCTTATGAATCAATTGAGAAGTTTTTTTTACAATCTGAAATTCAAACCTTGCCGGTAATGATTGTTGCAACAATTGGCATTTTCGTTAACGCTGGGAGTGCGTTATTGTTTATGAAAGGCAGTAAAAGCGACCTGAATTTAAAAGGGGCATACTTACATCTTGCTTATGATGCGGCGATTTCCCTGGGCGTTGTCATCGCTGCAATCGCCATTCATTTCAGTGGTTGGTTGTGGATAGATTCACTTGCGGGCCTACTGATCGTTTTTATAATATTAGGTGGGACATGGAGCCTACTTAAGGACTCTATTAATTTGATTCTTGATGCAGTGCCGGAGGGAGTTGATCAAGATTCAGTTCGTGCTTATCTTGAGGAGATTCCAGGTGTTACCGAGGTTCATGATCTTCATATTTGGGCGATGAGTACTAACGAAAACTGCATGACAGCGCATTTGGTCATGCCTGAAAACACGCTTTGGGATTCTGAAGAAAGTTATACTAACATTGGGGACAATCTAAGAGACAATTACAATGTTCATCACGTCACCCTCCAAGTAGAAAAAGAAATGGACTGTGCTCACGCCAACTGTAATTAAATTCTCAGTATTGTCCTCTTACTATACTAAATTTCCTTCCGCCACTAAGCGGACCTTACCACCGACATTAATATCAAATACATTACCCTTTTTACTCGCATTCAAATGAAGAGTAGAAGGGCGCTCAATTTCGTATCCCTGCGCAACTTGAATATCAATATTACGGCTATTGAGATAGTTGTGCTCAAGAATATAGCTTGCAAGACAGCCATTGGCACTACCTGTTGCTGGATCTTCGGTAACACCCACTTCCGGAGCAAACATTCTAGCGGCAATATCATGTTTTTTATCATATGACTCTCGGCAAAATACAAAAGTGCCTAAGGCTGGCGAACTCAAAACCCTTGTACGTTTTAGAGCGTCAAGTGAATTTAGCGGTACCATTAAAAATTCAAGGCCTGTTGAAACCAATTGGCGTGGAAAATTAGCATCTAAATCTTCTATGTTTACATTAAGTGCAAATGCCGTTTCTTCGATGGAATATTCTTGGCCAAAACTAGGTTCTGGCTGTTTCATCCATACAACACCATCTTCGTGAAATTCAATATTAATTTTGCCGACTTTTAAATTTAAAGTAAGTCGGTTTTCCTTTAAGTCGGCCAAAATGTTTTTGATGAGAAATGCTGTTCCAAGACTGGGATGACCTGCGAACGGTACTTCCTGACCTGGAGTAAAGATCCGAACGTCAAAGCCATCAACAGTAGATCCACCAAGAAAGAAAGTCGTTTCGGCAAAATTGAATTCTCTGGCAATTTTTTGCATCTCCTCACTACTGAGGTTTTCTGTATCAACTACAGTCGCCAACTGATTACCTGAATAGGGACCTTCATGGAATACATCTGTTATATAGAATCGTCGTGCCATAGCAACCTTGCTGTAATTTCTTACAATAATATTTGTTGTAGTTTATACCGTTTCAATTGTGACGGGGTAGTGCCAGACGATAATCTTAGGCGCAGGATTCATTCCCGGCTTCACGTTGCTAAAAAAGTTGAAAAATGGTTTATTTATCAATCTACATTTTGTTAAGAGTTTTTGCATGACATCATTATCGCAATTTATTACCGATAGCCGAGCAAGGGTCCTTTTAGATCCAATAAAGTTGGATCAGCCCGTATCAATTAATGAACTGCCGACGCCTGCCTTAACCATTGACCTTGATGTCTTCGATGCCAATTTACTTAAGATGAAGCATTATCTAAGTGAGAATGGGATAGGCTTGAGATGCCATACTAAAATGCACAAATGCCCCATTATTGCCAAAAAACAATTAGAACATGGTGCCTTAGGTGTCTGCTGCGCTACGGTGAGTGAAGCTGAAATAATGTTGTTAGGTGGAGTGAATAATATTCTTATCACCTCTCCAGTTGTAACAAATGACAAACTGAAACGCGTTATCGCTTTGGCAGCCCAATCTTCAGAAATTGCCATAGTGCTTGATCATATTGAAAATGCTTCCTTATTAAACACAATGGCACAAGAAGAAAATAGAGTCTTATCGGTCTACATAGATTTAGATCCAGGGATGGGACGAACTGGCGTGGCGCCCGGCGAAGATGCCTTACAACTTGGTCTTCACATCGTTAATGATTGTGCACACTTAAATTTTATGGGTTTGCAAATGTATGCTGGAAATTGCATGCACATCGTAGGTCACGAGAAGCGGCAGAAGAAATACCAATCTATTCTACAAAAAGGCCTCGATACAAGGTTATTGTTTGAAGCTAATGATATTGCCGTTCCTGTTTTTACGGGTGGCGGTACGGGTACCTATGATATGGAATCAGATATTGGTCTAATGACAGAGTTGCAAGCTGGCTCTTATGTTTTTATGGATGTGGAATATCGAGACGTAGGAAGTAAAACCAACGTACATTTTTTAGATTTTGAAGCTTCATTGTTTGTTTTGGTAACCGCTATCAGTCAGCCTCAATCCACTCTCATTACTGTGGATGCAGGTATTAAGAGTTTAGCAACGGATATTGCCTATCCCGAATTTCGTGATGTAGAAGGCGTAATTTACCATTTTGGTGGTGATGAGCACGGTATTATTCAACTTAACAATCCCTCACGTACTATTAGCCTTGGCGATCGATTGTCTGTTATTACACCTCACTGTGACCCAACTGTTAACTTGTACGATTATTATTTTCCTTATCGAGACGGAATAGTTGAGGAAATTTGGCCGATTAGCGCAAGAGGTAAATCACAATAGTGACTGAAATCCAAAGCGATCAAGTAACAAGCCATCAAGTAACAAACCATCAAGAGGCACCGTGGTTTGAAGATTTTACCGTTGGCGATGATTTTAGCATGGTGCCGTCAGTGACCATTACTGAAGGTTTTGCGGCGATACATCAAGCCATTTTTGGGGATCGTTTACGACTGCCCTTAGATCATCATTTAAGCAAGCAGGTAACCTCAGATCGCCTAGTTAATCCTTCTCTGCTTTGTAATTTAGCGATTGGTCAAAGTACATTTCCATCACAGCGCGTAATGGGAAATTTGTTTTATCGGGGTTTGATTATTCATAAACCGGTATTTCTGGGAGATACAATAAAGACAAAAACTAAAGTCGTGGCCCTACGTCAAAATAGCTTAAAACCGGGGAGGGCAGCTTCGGGAATGGTCGCACTACAAATGCATGTTATAAACCAAAAAGGCGAAACGGTCATGCTATTTTGGCGCTGTCCCATGATCCCCTGTAAAGATAAAGAGGCGAACACCGGGCATCTAGATAGTTTTGATTTTATGCCCGCCGTTATTGAAATGAGTTTGCTGGAAAAAGCCATCCCGTCATGGAATACAAATGAATATAAGAAAAGCTTACCTGGAATTCACTTTAAAGATATAGAAACTGGAAATAGATTCGATTGTGAAGCAAGAGATACGATAACGCTTGCGCCTGAATTGGTACGTTTAACATTGAATATGGCAATGACCCACACTGATGCCCAAAGAAGTGTTTATGGTAAACGACTCGTTTATGGCGGTCATACGATTTCGATGGCAGCGGCACAAATATCAAGGGTGCTTCCGAATATGGTGACAATCTTAGCTTGGTTCACCTGTGATCATGTCGCCCCTGTTTTTGAAGAAGATATCCTGCGATCAGAAGTAACAATTCAAGATACACACCCCTTGGATAATGGGGGTATTGTTACCTTGCATATAGAGTCCTTTGTGACGCGTATCAATCTAGAAGAAGGCACACGCGAAATAAAGGTTTTAGATTGGGTGTTAGCAGCGTTTTTTGCCTAACCTGTGTGTATCCATAAACTAAAAACGTCGAACTAGGCGTCCCTAGGCACTTCCCTTGTAAGTTCCTTATCGAAACTTACTGCTTGAAAGTATTACCTAACATATATTTTGTTTTGCTGCTTTCAGCCAAAATTACCTATTTTTATGGACGGGAACTAGCTAGTTGTTACTTGAAGTTGGTGTGCTGGTATTTATCTTATTTAAGTAAGTTAAATACGGCGTCTCTATCTGCTAGTGCTAATAACAACAGAAAATCACCGTCTTCAGACCACTCAAGTGCTTTTTTTGTACCGTCAACTGGGTCATGCGCCTGCATGACTTGGTCTAAAGGAAAATCCAAAGATACGAGAGACTCATTGATAATGGTAGGTATCTCCCCAAGCTTTCGGCCTCTTAGATAGTCTTTCATCTCATATACGATGACCTGATCTGGTTTCAGTCTTAGTGCTGCCTTTGTTAGAGAGTGAATATCCTCATTGCTTCTGTCCCCAGCATGTCCGAACATAACTAGGCGCCTTTTGGCAGGCAGTTGAAGAAGGGTATCCACTACTGCATTTAAACCATGTGGATTGTGGGCGAAATCAACCATGATTGATGCACCCTGGTGAGTAAAAATATTACCTCTGCCTGGGTTTTGTTCGTTGCCATCAAAGGATATTAGACCCGCCTTTATTGCCTTGTCATTAATGCCAAGTTGAGAACATAGAGCAGAAGCCGCCAGTGCATTTGAAATATTGTGTTTGGCCGCGCCCTGAAAACATATGGGAATATTATTTATCTCACCTATATCAGATTCAGTCCCATCCCGTGAGACTACAAGACTGCCCGCGTTAGCATAGTAAGTGGTAAGACCGTTTTCTAACTGATGTTGAATGATGGGATTTTTTTTGTTCAAACTAAACCAAACAATAGTTTCATCCAGTGATTCAGCAAACTTAACGCATCCAGCATCATCTGCATTTAAAATTAATGATCCGCCAGGCTTTAGTGCTTTACGAATGATAAATTTGGCTTCAATAAGTTCGTCGAGAGTATTTACACCGTATTCTCCGAGGTGATCCTCAGCTACGTTTGTTATGAGAGAGATGTCAGCATTTTCTGCACCAAGGCCGCGTCTTAACAAGCCTCCCCGTGCTACTTCCAAAATCGCTGCGTCAACTGATTTATTTCTGAGGACTTCTCGAGCGCCACCGGGTCCTGAATAGTCTCCGCTGTCTAAACATTTTTCACCAGCCCAGATGCCATCCGTTGAACTAAAACCAACCGTTAGATTCGCTTTCTTTAAAATCTGGCTACACAAACGGGTGGTGGTAGATTTACCATTCGTCCCTGTAATAATCGCTAAGGGCATCGACTTATACGATTTCCAATCTGGATCCGAAGGCAGTTGATCTAAAGCCCATGTTGCAGAGTGTTTTCCGTAACCCAGAGAAAGGAAATCGTCATCCCATAGAAAAGGCGTGTTTCTTGCTAGGGCCTCGTCTTGAAGTTTTCTAATATCTCGGCGCTCTTCCTCTTTATAGATGGCTTTGTACTTAGTGCTCAAGGTGTGCAAAGTTTCAGTTGTTAGGGAAGTATTGTTATTGGAGGTAAGTTTTGTAAAAACCTCCTCTAACAGTTCAATCGTTGAATAGAGCGCATCTATTGGGGCAGTAACGATTAAACTCTGACCGAGTTTGTGAGTTCGAAAGAGCACTTTAGGTGAGGCTCGCTCTAACCGTAGATGTAGTGCCTCGACGGTTTTTTTCCATTTGACAAAAAAAGCATCAAATTTCGCAGGATCAATCTCAACGTCGAGGATTGCAGCAGGTTCATCGCAGAAAAAATTTGCGCCTGTTAATCTTCTGCCTTCAATTAAGATTTCTTCGGCAGACAATTAATCGTCACCTTCTTCATGACGCGCTATACGAACGCCCCGTTCATCTCGAATGAGGGATTGTCCCATTGGAAGCTCGAACTTTTCAGTATGACTTTCTATTTCGGCTTCGGGACCGGATGCCTTCGATGATTCGATTGTTTGATTATCACTGTTAAAATGAATGATTTGCTTCCAACAACGTGTGATGGAATCTCCAAAGATAACAAGAAGATCTCCCTCAACACAGCGCTCCAAGGCTCTATTAATCGATTCTTGCTCATCAGCAATAATTTCAATGGCTGATTCAGCTACACCATCCTTTAGAAGCTGTGTTTTAAGCATATCGGGAACTTCGGTCTTTCCACGGCCACGTCTATTATCATCTGCTTTACAAATATAATGATCGAAATGTCCCGCTGCTGTTGCCGCTAAAGCTTCAATGTCTTCATCGCGGCGATCACCGGGAGATGAGATAACACAAATTCTCTTATTGGCGACATCCAATCTGTCTGACAGTTGGCACATTGCATCGATCGCTGCAGGGTTATGTGCATAATCTAAGATAACTTTGAAGGGGTGTTCGTCATATACGTTCATTCGACCAGGTGCCTGGAAGAATGAGGTATTGAATGTCCTTAGGCCGTGGCGGATATCTTCAAGGGACTTACCCATAGAATAGGCCATGGCAGCGGCAAACATCGCATTTTGTACATTGTGTATCGCCTTACCTTCTAAGGTCGCGGGTATGAGATGGGTCCAGAGCAGGGGTATATGCGCCCCTTTATCATAGATGGTGATCATTTCACCATTGATGCCATTTTCTAATACAAGCGCAAACCCTTCTGAACGAATATGCTCTTTTACAAGCGCGTGTGCAGGGTCTAGAGTGACATAACACAGTCTCTTGGCTTGAGTATAGTCAGCCATTTCTAAACAAAGAATATCGTCGGCATTTAGAATAACCGTATCAGTCGCGGTTTCTACAACGACTCTTTTAACGCGCGCCAGTTGCTCAACCGTATCAATACCGCGTAAACCAAGATGATCCGATGTTACGTTCAAGCAGGCGGCGACATTACTTGTGTCATAACCTAAACCGCTTCGAAGTATGCCGCCTCTAGCAGTCTCCATGACCGCGAGATCCACATCAGGATCACGTAAGACTATCTGGGCAGCGGTTGGTCCAGTCATATCACCTTTTACAGTAAGGTTGCCATCGATGTAGACCCCATCGGTCGATGTCATGCCAACAATGTGACCTGCTGCTTTCATAATATGCGAGAGCATTCTGGAAGTAGTCGTTTTACCGTTTGTTCCTGTAATAGCGGCAATGGGTATTTTTGAGGGTGCACCCACATCGAAGAGCATATCCATTACTTTTCCAGCGACATCTCTCGGTTGTCCCTCACTAGGAGCGACATGCATTCGAAAACCGGGCGCAGCATTCACTTCGACAATAGCGCCGCCAATTTCCTTATAGGAATTAGATATGTCATCAGTCAAAAAGTCTACACCAGCGACATCCAGCCCAATTGCCTTGACGGCTCGTACTGCCATTTCTCTATTATCGGGGTGTACGATATCCGTCACATCTACTGCGGTTCCGCCGGTACTCAGGTTAGCAGTCGAGCGAAGGTAAAATTTTTCTCCCTCTTTCAATACCGTGTTGGCATCATATCCGGCTTCATCCAGTAGTCTTTCTGCTTGATGATCAAACTCTAATCGAGTGAGTACTTTTTCATGGCCTATGCCACGACGAGGATCACTATTTACTTCTTCAACCAGTTGTTCAACAGTTTGTTTGCCATCTCCAAGAACGTGGCCAGGTACACGTTTTGCTACCGCTACGAGCTCATTGTTAACAACCACCATTCTGTGATCAAAACCCGTAATGTAACTTTCGACTAATACGGATCTACCGGTGCCATTTTTCTTAGCAAACTCAAATGCAGTACTAACTTGTTCTTCGGTTTCCAGATTAATTGAAACACCACGACCATGATTTGCATTAAGTGGTTTAAGCACGACAGGGTAGCCAATTCTTCTGGCTGCTCGCTGGGCTTCTCGATCACTATAAACAACATGTTGAATGGGAACGGGTAGGCCGAGATCCTGTAATAGACTGTGGGTATCTTCTTTATCACAAGCGATCTCTACCGCAATGTGACGGGTCTGACTTGTAATCGTGGCTTGAATTCTTTGCTGATAGCGGCCGTGACCAAATTGAACAAGAGAATATTTATTTAGCCTAATCCACGGAATACCACGGTCTTCCGCGGCACTTATTAATGATTGAGTACTCGGACCAAATTCTTTTCTTTGGGCAAAACGAACGAAGGCTTCTAAATCTTCGTCAATATCGAAATCGTCATCAATGGCGTCTGACAAATCTACTTTTAAGGTATCAGGTAGGGAGCAAAGTAACAGCTGTAGCGCAATTCTTGCAGCTTCAAGACCAACATCTCGTTGCTTATATTCGAAAACAACATTGTAACATCCGTCTTCTCCGGTTCCACGGGTACGACCGAAGCTGACATCTGAACCTGCGATGTTCTGAAGTTCCAGGGTGACGTGCTCCCAGATGTGACCCATCCAAGTGCCTTCATCTTCTCTTAGACGGCGGACAAAACCACCGGATTCTCGGTATGAGCAGCCATGCTCATGAAGACCGGGTAATTTTTCCAAGACTTTATCAATGAAACTGGCGCCCAATTTAGCAGAAGGCCATTCCTCAAGAATACCAAGATCTACTACATGCCGAATGACAGGAAAGTTTGCATAGATACTTGGACCAACATAAACATTACTGGATGTTATTTTCATATACCTAACCTTGGTGCTTTGTCGGATATGCTCCGTTTATTTTTATTTGCTTATTCGCGCATTGCTTTTTTAGCACCTTCTTTACGAAGGAAATGCTGCGACGCCGGTCTCTGGTATGTAGGTACATCCTTTTGTAAGTATGTGAACCTTCATACCGATCAGACTGATAGTATCACCATGAGAAGCACGATCAATACCTGAATATTCCAAATCACTCGGATCTACTATGGTTATCGCCCCGGAACCTTCGACGTGCAGTACGCCATCCGGATCAATAAATGCTGCTGTATCTTCGTCTAAGCCAAGGCCAATTAGAAATGGATTATATGCGACAGCGGACATTAATCTGCCTAATCGATCACGTTGGCGAAAGTGTTGGTCGATGATGAGGCGATTAGTCAATCCTAATCCAGGACATAGGCTCACAGAGCCTTGTTTAGGCGTGCCACCTGGTTCACCACCCGCGATCATATGTTCGGGGATAATTGCGGCACCAGCTGAAGTGCCAGCTATATGTACACCATGCGCATTTAACTTTCTAATTGACTGAGCAATTGGTGTACCGCCGAGTATGGTTGATAGACGTAATTGATTACCTCCGGTAATAAATATGCCACTTGCCTGTTCTAATACTTCGATGTTGGCAGGATCCTGAGCTTCAGATCGCTTAACTATGCGCAGAGAAGTTGCTTTGTTAGCGCCGAGCTCTTTGAACAATTGCACATAATTATCCCCGGTATCTTCTAACTCTGATGCTGTTGGGATGATGGCGATCTGAGCATTGTTTCCGCCGCAGAGCTCAACAAACCTTTTGAGGATATCTCTATGCTGGAGCTTTTCCTCTGCACCTCCGATAGCGATGACATATCCTCTTTTTATACCCTCAGTTCCGGCGGATGGCATGCAAACCTCCGATTCTAGTACTTCGACTCACTCAAATTTTCCTTTGATTAGTAATTTTGTATTTTGCTTGTGCCATTCACCTCGACACATAACATCGCTAATTTGATGGTTGTTTCCCAAACCAACGAGATCGGCGTCCGCGCCTACGATGATGTTCCCTTTATTTTTGAGTCGGAGCAGGGCTGCGACATTACTTGAAAATAAAGGTAAAACTTGTTCCAGACTTAAGCCTATATCGAGCAGATCAAATAGGGCTTGATTTAGGCTACTACAACGACCGAAATCTACACTACTTAATACACCTTGTTTGTCAAAGACAGGCAAGCAGCCCCCACCATCTGAGCTGACAGTGATCTTGTCCAAAGGCAGATCTTGATTAATGTATTTGGTCACTGCATTTGTAATGGATATGCCAGGATCATCTTCTTCCATGGGAAATGCAGTGAGATCTATGTAGGTACCGTCTTTTACAAACTCACAGGCTTGATCAAAGAGTCCAGTTAATCGATTTACATGAGTGGGATTGAGAACACGATTGGGTATTTCTGTTTTTAACAATACTTTCTTCATGAGGGAGAGACCGTTTTCGCCATCTCCCAAATGTAAATGTACAATTCCTGCCTTCCCGGTCATTAGACCCGCAACGTGTGCTTCACTGGCGACTCTTGCTAGTTCTCTCCAGCTCAATTGGCTTGATCTATGATCGCTGATAGCCAATTCGCCTATCCCGATCACGCAGTCAATGTGAACAATGTCTTTTGCTGCACTGTCCGTTAGCGTTGTTAAGGGGAAATGGTATCCGCCTGTGTAACACCAGGCACTCATTCCTTCTTCACGTAGCGCAAAGCATGCGGAAATAAGGGAAGAAGTAGAGCGAGTGATATCATCGGTGCCGAGTAAACCGATAGCGCTTGTAACACCAGCAGAGGTAAAATCACTTAAGGGAACAGTTGGTACCTTGCTAGCGAACCCGGTTTCACCTCCACCGCCAGTAATATGTGTGTGTCCATCAATAAAACCGGGGACCAAAGCGCGTCCTTCAAAGTCGTATTCAGTAAGCGCTAAACCAATCCCTAGCGCTGGTTTTGTTGCCCCAACGTACACAATTTTTTCACCACAGCAAAGCACATGAGCAATGCCTAGAGATCGAGGTGTATATACATCAGCATAACTAATTAGTTTGAACATTTATGGTGTTATTTAGCGGATCATCAAAGGAGCGCATTATATAGGCATACTGCGGATATGAAAGGTAAAGTTTATGCTTTAGACAAGGTAATTTCTGATAAAGCGATGCCTGCTTCTCCAGCAACGCAGTAGAGCAGATAAATTTGATTGTCTTCTTGATAGATTGCCGGATCACGAAGTTGATTTGCTCTACACGTTGCGCTTCTCAGTGAAGGTAATAGAGGTAGATCACTACCCTCGTAGGGGAATTCCGGCCGCAGTATTTCTGTGGCCTCACTTTCTTTCCAATCCATCCAGTCATCTTTTAAACAAATTTGGGAAAAATAAATTCGTTCTGGTTGATCTCCGACTTGAGTCCAAAAAACAAGCAAGTCATTATCAATAAGCAAAACAGCAGAATGACGCATCTGCGGGCTGAAAAGCGTTGGGCCAGGCGTAAAGTGTGTAAGCCCATCTTTTGATCGATAAATTATGCCAGGCATGGATAGGCAATACGTAAATTGATCGTGTTGAAACATTCTCATGTATGGATGACCAATTGGGTTTTCAAGGCTCTCAAATTGAATACCGTCTTTGGAGATGGCGACGCGAGAGGGTTGCTTTCCAAATTCATTTAGACCGTGATAGTAGAGTCTAATTTCTTTCCTATCTTCATCTACAAATGCATCAGGAGATGCAATGTGTGGGATGGTCATGTCATCGAGGGGGCTGGGAATGCCCGGACCTCTAAGCTTTGAAATTTCACTGATATCAAAACCAGATGGTAAGGTCGGGCTTTCTTGTAGAAATGACGTGTCTGCTAATTGTAATGCCCCAGGATCATAAATATTCCAAGGCCCAGAGATGTTATCTGCATAGGCCAATTTAATGTGTAATCCCTTGTGATCTGCAAAATAGAGATAGTACTTTCCCAAAGGCTCCACTATCCAGCTTGGTACTTTAATCAAACTTGGACCATTTATATTAGCGCCCAACACATGAGATAGAGCGGGAAAGATAATAGGTCCACTTCCTATTCTGTTAACCTCGATCTTATATTTTGGAGGGTTCACCCTCGATTTTGATCTTGCAATATTTTAAGAACCTTACCATGAGGCAGGGCTTCTACAATTCTACCGTTAATACCCCTCATTGTTTCGTTGGCAAAAAGTGCGTTTAGTATCGCCTCATCAATTGATTGTATTACTGCTTCAAAAATTTTGTCTAAGCGCTCGTCTGGAACAAAACTTGCTGATGATAATTTATTTTTACTATTAAAGGCTTCCGCGTTTGCAGTCGAAAATGCCATGAAGATATCACCTGATCCGTGCCCTGAGATTGCCCCTGATCTACCAACGCCTAAACTCACGCGTCGTGCTAGTCGCTTCAATTGATGAGGTAAGAGAGGCGCATCTGTTGCGATGATCCCGATGATAGACCCTCTTTCATTCTCAATCGATTCTTCTCCCAAACTACGCCCTACTGGAACGCCTGCGATAGTCAATTGATGTCTTAGACCGAAATTTGCCTGGACAAATGCGCCAATTGTGATCTCAGTGCCGCCTGCTTGAACGCGTCGAGATGATGTTCCAGAGCCGCCTTTATAGTCGTAACAAATCATGCCTGTACCACCGCCGACACTGCCTTCATCAATTGGGCCACCGCAAGCTTTGTCGAGTGAATTGAAGACATGTTCTTCTTTGATGTGAAAACCGTTTATGTCATTTAACTGACCGTCATAAGTTTCACCTGCAACGGGTAATGACCAAAGGTTAATGTCTTGGACATTTTTTGTTAGCCATTTGATACTGGCGTCACGGGCAATACCACAAGAATGCGTATTGGTAATTGTTATTGGTCCGTTACATTGGCCAGCCTCTTCCATCCATATGGTCCCAGTTAATTCGCCATTACCATTAAGGGAGTGAGATCCAGCAAATACAGGGGTGGCAAGTATAGACTTCGGCCTAGGCAATATTCCTGTTACCCCAGTCCGAATGCTTTCCCCTTCTATAAGTGTTGTGTAACCAACTTGTACGCCTTCAACGTCAGTGATGGCGTTGTTAAGCCCCGGCTTTCCTTGAAAAGGAATTCCGGCGCCACGTGCTCTTGTTTTTCCTGAGGGTGTATGGGTCCAGCTACTCATTTGATTAACTTCACTCTGGTACTGAAACCTTTATCAGCATGCCAATACTGTATTTTACTTTGCTAATGAGTACCACCACTTTTTCTCTATCGACCCCAAGTTCAATCTCTATTAAGGTGTAGACATTAATTAGTGTTGAGGGTTTTATAGTGAATGGAATTTTGTCAGGCATGTCGGTAATTGAAGGTTCTGCTTTTGTTGCCGCGCCACTAGGTGGAATGACCTTGGCACAAATGGGTGCTGATGTAATCCGCTTTGATCCAATAGGGGGTGGTTTGGATTACCATCGTTGGCCAGTTACTGATTCTGGACAAAGTTTATTTTGGGCTGGCATGAATAAGGGGAAACGTTCTATTCAAATTGATATCAGAAAGCCTGAAGGTCAAGCTTTGATTGAACAACTAATATCAAAACCCGGGGAAAATGCAGGACTATTTCTAACTAATTTTCCTGAACGAGGATGGCTCGCCTATGACAAGCTGTCTCAACATCGGGCTGATCTAATTTATGTCAATGTAATGGGCGATCGAAAGGGCGGGTCAGCGGTTGATTACACTGTCAATTGTGCCGTTGGCTTTACAGATGTTACCGGTGACCCTTCTGGATCTGAACCAACCAATTATTTACTCCCGGCTTGGGATAACATTACAGGTCAAATGGCAGCAGTTGCCATGCTCGCAGCAGAGCGTCATCGAAGAACGTCTGGCGAGGGACAATTAGTGAAATTGGCCCTAAAAGATGTGGCCTTGGCGACAGCGGGACATTTAGGTAATATTTCAGAAGTGATGGTTAACAATGTTGATAGACAAAAATATGGCAATTATATTTATGGTGGCTTCGGTAAAGATTTTTTAACCCGAGATGGGAAGCGATTTATGTTAGTGGGGCTGACCAGTAGACAATGGCGCAGTATTGTTGAGGTATGCGGCATTGCTGAGCAAGTAGCTGAATTAGAAAATGAACTTAAGGTTGATCTTTCTTTGGAAGGCGAGAGGTTTAAGCTTAGAGAAAAACTAGAGGACATAATTTCACCCTGGTTTATGGCCAATAATGCTGACCATGTATGTGAGGAGATGGATAAATTTAAGGTTTGCTATGGACCTTATCAGAGCTTTAGAGAAATGATTGATAATGATAATGATTGTTCTCTCGATAACCCCTTATTTGGAATGGTAAATCAGCCGGGTATAGGTGAGTATTTGGCTCCATCTTCTCCCATTAAGTTCATGAAATCGGAAAATCTGGCACCATTACTGGCACCTACACTGGGACAACACACTGATGAAATCTTAGGGGATGTGTTGGGTTTGCAGAGCCACGAAATCGCTAAGTTGTTTGATTCGAAGATTGTTGCGTAGCGCTTCCAATGAGAGCGCTTCCAATGAGAGCTTTTCCTATTTGGTTTTTTATTGAGATATAAATATGTCTGTTGATTGGCAAAATTGGTCTGGTAGTCAAAAGCATCTTGCAGATGCGGTCGAGCGGCCAAGAAGTGAAGATGAGTTGGAATGGCTTATCAAAAATGCTGGCAAAGAACAAAAAACGGTTAGAGCAATCGGCTCTGCCCATTCCTTTGTCCCATTTTGGACAGATGATACTTTAGTTTCTTTAGATGAGATGAAAGGTCTTATCAGCGTTAATGTTGAAAAACAACAAGCGACGATATGGGCGGGTTCAAAATTGCACGAACTCGGTCCTGTGCTTTGGCAAAATGGTTTGTCCCTTGAAAATATGGGTGACATCGATCGCCAATCCCTAGCTGGCGCGATCAGCACAGGGACACATGGCACGGGTGATGGACTCAGTAATATTTCCAGCCAGGTTAAAGCTGTTCGTTTGCTTGATGCGAATGGCAATACTCACGATATTGATGAATCCAGTAATGACCTACTTAGTGCAGCCCAGATCAGTTTAGGTACACTGGGTATAATAACGCAAGCCACACTGCAGCTATTGCCTGCTTTCTACCTACACGAAAAAAACTGGCCGCTCTCAGTGGATGCCTGTTCAAAGCAATTGCAGGCACTCATTTCAGATAATCGCCATATGGAATTTTTTTGGGATCCCGGTGCTGACCAATGTTTGATGAAAACCTTGAACATTTCTGAAATTAAGAAAACACAAGTTATCAGTGAGCATGAGGAAATTGGTAAATCCTATGAAATATTTCCATCGGATCGAGAGTTCAAATTTAACGAACTCGAATTTTGCTTATCCGCGGATAAGGGCTGGGATTGTTTTTTAGAAATTCGCCAGTTGATGAAATCGCAATTTCCCGAAGTACGCTGGCCTCTTGAGTACCGTACTCTAAAAGCAGATAAGGCCTTGCTGAGTTCAACAGCTGGGGAAGACTGTGTGACAATTTCAGTCCATCAAGGTTTTAAACAGGAATATAAGGTTTTTTTCCTTGAAGTTGAAAACATCTTTAGACAATTTGGGGCACGACCTCATTGGGGGAAAATACATAGTCATCAATGTGAAGAGCTGACGCATTTAATCCCCAGTTTTGGACGTTTTTGCAAAATCAGACAAGAATTTGATCCAGCGGGACGCTTCCTAAATCCTTTTCTAGAGAAGATTTTTTTATAGTGTTAGAGTGGCGCAAATTGATTTCAGGAGAGTGTAAAGGGTGTTCGAACTTGTTCAAGCCGGTGGGCTATTGATGTTTCCCATTCTTCTTTGCTCCATCATTGCCGCTGCTATTTGTGTAGAAAGGTTTTGGACACTTAGGACCAAGCAAATTATACCTGCCAACTTACTCTCCCAAGTTTGGAATTCCATCAAGAATAACGAGATGGACAATAAAAGACTCCGTGAGTTAAAAATGGGATCACCTCTCGGTCAAATTCTTGCCGCCGGGATTAGTTATCATCGGCGTGGTCGTGAACAAATGAAAGAAGCCATTGAAGAAGCCGCCAGCCAAGTAGTACATGAGATGGAACGTTATTTAAATACACTCGGTACGGTTGCTGAAATTGCACCCTTACTGGGTTTATTGGGTACTGTGATTGGCATGATTAAGGTATTTACCGTTATCCAATTAGAGGGCTCTGGTAATGCTGCTTTACTCGCAGGAGGTATATCAGAAGCATTGATTACGACAGCAGCGGGTTTAACGATTGCTATCCCGAGTTTGTTCTTTCATCGGTTTTTTCAACGAAAAGTTGATGAGCTTGTTATCGGTATGGAACAAGAAGCCCTTAAATTAGTCGAAGTGCTCAATAGTGATCGTGGTGAAAAAGCACAACCTAAGCCCGAAACGGCGATTTCCTAAATGAAATTTGCACGAAGAAAGCAAAAAGAAGTTGCCGTTAATCTCACGCCATTGATTGACGTCGTTTTTTTGTTGCTAATCTTCTTTATGATTTCAACCACATTCACAAAAGAGACTCGAATAGCCATCGAATTACCTCAGGCGGCAGGAGACGCTGCACAAATAGTCGAAAAGCAAATCGAAATCACTATTACGCGAAACGGTGAATTTGCGATTAACGAAGTCGCTTTAGTCAATTCTAAATTAGAAACACTAAAGCGCGCCATAGAAAAAGTTAGTGAGGGAGATACAACCGTACCCCTAATTATTTCAGCTGATTCTGCGACACCTCATCAATCCGTTGTTACTGCGATGGATGCAGCTGGGCAACTTGGCTTTATTCATCTTAGTATCACAACCAGGAATAACGGTGAGCAAGACTCCTGATTCATTGTCAGATGGGCAAATCTATAGACGCTTGTTATCCTATGTAACGCCGTATTGGATCGCATTTGGATTAAGTGTTGTCGGGTTTGCCATTTATTCTATTTCCAACCTTGGATTCGTCAGCCTGATTGGTTTCATAATCGATTCTCTAGGTGGTGAATCCCCCGTCGCCGACTCTGCGATAAAACCCTATCTTGAATGGTTCTTTGGTGAGAATACTGAACTTGAAAGAACCCTTATTCCCTTAATGATTGTCACCATCGCCTTTCTGCGAGGTATAGGTACTTTGATGGGGAATTATTTCATATCCATTGTGAGTACAAATCTAGTTCACAACCTAAGAACTGAGATATTTGACCGACTGCTCCACCTCCCTAGTCGATTTTATGATAAAAACGCTATGGGTCATCTTGTTGCAAAAGTAACTTTCCACGTATCACAAGTTGCCGGTGCTGCAACAAATGCAGTACAAGTATTGATAAGAGAAGGCTTCACTGTTATTGCCTATATTGGTTATTTATTTTACCTTAATTGGAAACTTGCCTTAATCTTTATAGCAGTAGCCCCTTTGATTGCAGTAGTAGTGGGTTACGCCAGCAGGCGATTCCGCCTTATTAGTGAACGTATCCAAAATTCTATGGGAGATGTCACTCACGTAGCGTCAGAAGCCATGCAAGGGTACAAAGAAGTTAGAACATTTGGTGGGACTGATTATGAGCGCCAACGATTTCAGAAAGTGAGCAATGATAACCGTCGGCAATCAATGAAGATGGTTGTGACATCATCAATATCAACTCCGGCAGTTCAACTACTTGTTGCCTTTGCCATGGCGATCTTAGTTTGGTTAGCACTTGACCCAACACTCATCGGTAATATGACGGGTGGTAAGGTCGTGGAATTTATTGTTGCGGGCGGATTGCTAGCAAAGCCGATCAGACAGTTATCACAAGTCAATGAAACCATTCAGAAAGGTCTGGCGGCAGCGAAGGACATATTTATACTGTTTGACGAAGATGTTGAGACAGATGAAGGTGAAAAGAGCGTCGAAAATATCAAGGGTAAAATTGAATTTAGAAATATCACTTTTTCTTATGACGACCCGAACGTTCCTGTGTTGAGAAATGTAAGCTTTGTTGCCAACCCAGGTGAAACCATCGCACTTGTCGGTAGGAGTGGAAGCGGGAAGAGCACGCTTGCCAGTCTCATACTTCGATTTTATTCGCCAAACTCAGGTGAAATTCTATTGGATGATGAACCTATAGAAAATTTGAAATTAGAAAACCTGCGCCAACATCTGGCTATTGTGACCCAAGATGTAACTTTGTTTAACGATACTGTCAGAAAAAATATAGCCTATGGCAAGCTCCGAAATTCTAGCCATGAAAAAATTGAGTTAGCAGCAGAGAAAGCCTATGCCGCTAATTTTATAAATGATCTTGAAGAAGGTCTAGACACTGTTGTCGGTGATGATGGTGTACTACTTTCTGGCGGCCAACGACAGAGATTAGCCATTGCAAGAGCATTCCTAAAAGATGCGCCCATTCTTATCCTTGATGAGGCGACTTCCGCCCTTGATACAGAGTCTGAGCGATATATCCAATCTGCCTTAGAGGCCGTATCAAAAGGTAGAACAACAATAGTTATTGCCCATCGTCTTTCAACCATTGAAAATGCAGATAGAATATTGGTCTTGGATAAGGGGCGTATTGTTGAACAAGGTACCCATGAAGAACTAGTTCACAGAGATGCGCATTATGCGAGTTTACATAGCCGACATGCAGATCTAGATGACGCTAAGGCTGAAACAGCACCCTATCTGGGAATGAATATAGCTAAGTCTGGAAAACAAAAATCTACGTGGACAGGAGAGGGGGCTTTAGTTGACGCCTGGTATTCTAAACGTGAGTGGGTACGGATACTTCAACCATTATCGTTTCTATATACAAGCATTGCTTCATTTAGAAGAAAAAGAATAGTGCCGTGGTCGGCGCCAGTCCCGGTAATTATAGTTGGCAATATCAATGTTGGAGGAACGGGTAAGTCCCCCTTCGTTGCTTGGTTAGCGAAACAGCTCACAGAACGTGGATTTCGCCCTGGCATCGTCAGTCGTGGTTATCAAGGCAAGTCTACATGCTATCCACTTGACGTAACTGCATTGACCGATCCTATTTTGGCCGGTGATGAAGCTGTTATGTTGTCAAAAAAGACAGAATGTCCTGTTGTCGTTGATCCCAAAAGAGTCAATGCTGTTAAACACTTATTGGCGGAATATAAGGTTGATGTTGTTATTTCTGATGATGGTCTCCAACATTATGAATTGGGTAGGGATGTTGAAATCGCCGTTGTTGATGCAACACGAGGTCTCGGAAACGGGCTCTGTTTACCTGCAGGACCTTTGAGGGAGCCACCCTCGAGATTAAAAGGAGTAGATTTTGTACTGGTTAATGGTTTGAATGAAGTAAAACTGCCGTGCCAGCATCAAAAAATGAACTTAGTTTCTTTGGGCTTGAAGGGTCTAAATGATGATGAAAGCTTGGAAGGAGAATTATCTAGCAATACAGTACATGCAGTAGCCGGAATCGGCAATCCTGCTAGATTTTTTGATACACTCAACCTTCAAGGTTTTGAAGTGATAGAACACGCCTTTAGCGACCATCATCAATTTTCGCTTACGGATGTCAGTTTTGGAGATAGCTTACCTGTTATTATGACAGAGAAGGATGCTGTAAAGTGTCGCTTACTAAGTACATCTCTCGTTCATGATGATTTTTGGTATCTAAGCGTCGACGTTGAAGTAGATGATAATTTAATAAACGAAATAGTTGCAAAATTGTAAACAAAGTCAGATTGGATGCGCTCTAAGAAGACTGTTAGTAACCACTTAATCAATACCTAGGATTTTATATTGCCACTAGATAATAAATTACTTGCGATACTCGTTTGTCCTTTGTGCAAGGGAAAACTGAAATACGCCCGAGAGGCTCAGGAATTATGGTGTCGAGCAGATGGTTTAGCTTATCCGATAAAGGATGACATTCCCGTAATGCTTGATACTGAGGCAAGAGTACTGAGTAATGATGAGAAACTCAGTAAGGACTGAATGAGTGGAATTTACTATTGTCATCCCCGCTCGTTTTGACTCCCAACGATTGCCAGGCAAGGCCCTAGTCGATATTGCTGGCAAGCCAATGGTCCAAAGAGTGTACGAGCAAGCCCTTCTCAGTAATGCAAAAGAGATCATTGTCGCGACGGACGATAAAAGAATTGAAGCTGTCGTTAATGATTTTGGCGGTCAATGTTGCATGACCTCGAATGATCATCAGTCTGGAACTGATAGAATTCAGGAAGTGATACACAAGCGATCTATGGCTGATGACGAGATCATTGTTAATGTGCAAGGCGACGAGCCACTTATTCCTCCTGAAGTGATTAATCAAGTTGCTTCAAATATAGAGACTGCCGATGTTGTCATGGCGACTTTGTATGAACCTATTGATTCAATAAGTGATTTATTAGATCCCAACATCGTAAAATTAGTTACTGACATTAATGATTTTGCTTTGTATTTTAGTCGTGCGCCAATTCCATTTAAGAGAGATCAAAATGACGAATTGAGTTTGTGCCATAAGCGACATGTAGGGATTTATGCTTATAGAGCATCGTTGTTAAATAATTTTGTGGCGTGGGAAGCGGATGAGCTAGAGCTTATGGAAAAGTTAGAACAACTCCGCGCGCTAAGAAAGGGCGTTAAAATTCACGTTGCCGAAGCGGTTGCTTCTATTCCTCCAGGTGTTGATACCTTAGAAGACTTAGAGCGTACTAGGCGCTTTTACTAAGGTGCTCATCAGTGACGGAGGTTAAGTCAGTGATAAAAAAAGGGCGAATTAATCGCCCTTTTTTATATAAGCTTTAAGGTCAGTGTCTTATTTTGGTTGCATTCTTATGCCGCTATCTAGTCGAATTGTTTCACCATTAATATACGCGCAATTAACAATATAGGCCGCTGTTTGTGCAAACTCCGAGGGGTCGCCTAATCGCTTAGGGAATTGTGTCATTTCAATCAATGGTTCTCGGACCTGAGGTGGTGCAAATTTCATCATGGGGGTTTCAAAGATACCCGGGGCGATGGTGGCAATTCGAATTCCCTGTCTAACAAGGTCTCTGGCAATGGGTAAAGTCATACCGGCAACGCCACCCTTACTAGCACTATATGCAGCTTGACCAATTTGACCATCAAATGCCGCGACGGATGCAACATTGACGATAACACCACGCTCTCCATCATCAGTGACCGGATCATTCTTTGCCATTGCTTCTGCGCAGAGTCGTAGTACGTTATATGTGCCAATAAGATTGACACGAATCACGAATTCAAATGTTTTAAGTGGCATTGGACCATCTTTGCCTAATGTTCTTCCCGCTGCGCCGATTCCTGCACTGTTGACGTTGACGTGAATTGCACCAAAAGTATCTAAGGTCTTTTGGATGCCGGCTTTTACCTGATCTTCCTCCGCAACATCTCCTGCAGCAAAAGTGGCATTTTCGCCCAGAGTTTCTGCAGCTTTCTCTGCATTTTCAGCATTCAAATCAAATACACATACTTTTGCACCTGCATTAATAAAATTCTCGGCCGTTGCATATCCAAGTCCAGATGCGCCGCCAGTGATAAATGCTACTTTGTCTTTAAGGTCCATAGTTACTCTCTTTAGTTAATAAAACTGTCTTTTTCCAAAATGTGGCTAGATAAAATCGCCAGCAGTATACATTGGGACGATATTAACTTCATGGATTAGAGGTATGGCTGAGGCTTCGTTATAATCAGCTTTTATACTAGATGAGATCAAACCATTGTCTTTGATCATCAAAAACAACGTTTCACTTAAAACGAAAAATACTTTTGGTATGGAATGTCGTGCCCAATATTTCTGTGTCGTTGAATCACTAGAAGCATTGAAAGAAGCAATAAACTTCGCGGATAAAAAATCTTTAGTCCCTTTTATACTCGGTGGTGGTAGTAATATTGTACTGTTAAAAAACTTGGACACATTGGTTATTTCGATCCAACTCCAAGGTATTAAGTACAAAGGGGATGAAGTCACCGTCATGGCCGGGCAGAATTGGCATAAGTTTGTTCGACAAATGGTTGGAGAAAACCGCTTTGGTCTTGAAAATCTAAGTTTTATTCCGGGATTAGTCGGCGCAGCACCGGTTCAGAATATTGGTGCTTATGGCGTAGAATTATCGGATCGTTTTGTTTCATTGAAAGCCTTGGATAGGCGCAGCGGTGAAGAAATCACGCTAAATAAGCATGATTGTCAGTTTGCTTATCGAGAGAGTGTTTTTAAGAAAAAATTTAGGGATCAGTTGGTCATTACTTCCATTTGCTTGTCTTTAGATAGGGTATATAAGCCGATTTTAGAATACAAAGACTTAAGAAATCGATTTAGTGAAACCGTGACGGCACTGGAAGTTAGCGATGCCCTAATTGAGATTAGATCGTTTAAGTTACCTGATCCAAACATTATTGGTAATGTAGGAAGCTTTTTTAAGAACCCTCATGTATCAAAAACACACTACCAAAAACTAGAAAGTGAATTTACTCTCTCTGCAGCAAAAAGAAATACTGATGGCACGATTAAAATACCCGCAGCGTTGTTGGTAGCCGGCGCTCAGCTTCAAGGCATGCGAATAGGAGATGTTGTTGTTTCTCCACAACACGCTTTGGTTTTATGCAATGCAGGATCTGCTAACAGTTGCGATGTGAAATCACTAATAGAATATATTCAGGAAAAAATTCAACAAAAATACAATATCGAGCTAGAGGTTGAACCAGAGCTTATTGGGTAATGATTAGTTTAAGTTTGCGGGGTGTTGTCAACATCGGACATATCCCTATTGAGATATGTCCGATTGATCACATTATTTATCAGAAGATTTAACTGATAGTTCATCATCCTCGGTGCTGTTTGCGTCAGTAGTTGTTGAATCAATTGGTGTGACTACATCACTGACAATTTCATCATCGCGAGTTATCGCCGATAGCTCAATACCTTCAGCTGATTCAGTATTTTCAATTGAACCTGAGTTGTCGACTTCTTCAGGACTGTCTGCTGACTCAGTGCTATCTACCACTTCTGGAGTTTCCTCTGGCATAACGTTTACTGCCACTTCAGGGCTTTCAACTGGTACAACGTTCTCTACCACTTCAGGACTTTCAACTGGTACAACGCTGTCTACCAACTCAGGGCTATCTACCAGCTCAGGGCTATCTACCAGCTCAGGGCTGTCTACCAGCTCAGGGCTGTCTACCGGCTCAGGGCTGTCTACCGGCTCAGGGCTGTCTACCGGCTCAGGGCTGTCATCTTCTACCTGAGCAGATCCGCCGCCGCGTGGATCATTGGCGGTTCGACCCCAATTACTAGGATGTTGTTTATCAACCACTCTCGTCATCGTAGCTACTGCGGGAGTAGGTACAGCGAGAGGAGCTTGATCTGCAACTACAGACAAAACTTCTCCTTCTTTAAGTGGAGAGGGAGCTAGTCGAGGATCGTTGTTTGCGCGTCCTTGTGTTGATGCATGAGGAAGATCTGCAGCATCTGCCTTTTCGGGTGTGCTAGCGCTTTCAGGTGCTTTCGCCTCGGCTGGCTTTTTAACACCTGTTTCAACACCTGTTTCAACACTTGCTTCAGGAATCGTTTCAACAGCTGGTTTTGCGTCTTGAGCTACTTTTGTAAGGCCTACGGAGGAGGGTTCTACGACAGGGCTTGCTGCAACAGGATTTTCTACCGCTACTACTGCCGCATTACTTTCTTCGGATACTTTTGGTTCTTGCTCACTTCGGTTTTGACTTCTCTTGTGTTGTTGTCCTCTTCTACGGTTGCCTTGATTACGCTTATCGCTATCGCGTGTGTCATTTGTAGGACTGTTGTTTGAAGGGCTAGTGTTTCCAGCGCTTTCACTAACTGAATTCTCGTTTTCAGCTACTTCAACATTGCCAACTGCTTCTTCTGATCTATTTTTTCTGTTTCTATTATTGGATCTTTGTTGATTGGCATTTTTACTGTTGCCATTAACATTTTTCTTTTCGGCCTCAGCAGGTTTGTTACCGCTATTTTGCTCATCACTTTTTTCTGGAGCGCGGATCTTCTCAGCATTACGTCCTTTGTTCTGAGGCTTGTTTCTATTCTCCTGACGGTTGTCGTTTTGACGGTCATTGTCGCGATTGCGATTTTCACCTGGGCGTTTTTTGTTATTTCGCCTTGCGTTGTTTCGATTTGGCTTGTTGTTATCTCGCGGCGCAGCAGGTTTCTTCTCTTCCTTCTTATCAGCAGAAAACAAGGAAGTCATGATTCGACTAATCAATCCTGGTTTTGCTTCTTCTTTGGCAGTTTTAATAGCCGGTACGGGTGTATCCATCTTGGCAACATTAACAGCAGGTTTTTCCATAGGTACTGGTTTTGTTTTCTGCTGCAATACTTCTGCTTCTGCTTCTTGAGAAATCTCATAACTTGCTTCAGTGCTTTCGTCTTCATTTTCGCGAAGTCGTTCAACACGATAGTGGGGTGTTTGCATCTCGGGGTTTGGAATGACAATAACGCGAACAGAGTTTCGTTCTTCTATCTCAGCCAATGTGACGCGCTTTTCATTAAGTAGAAACGATGCGACGCTGATAGGAAGGAATGCTCTAATTTCGCTGCTAGAATCTTTAAGGGCTTCCTCTTCAACCAATCGCATCACTGCAAGTGCAGATGATTCAATATCCCTTATAGAACCCAAGCCACTACATCTTGGGCAAACAATACCACTGGTTTCACCAAGGGAAGGGCGTAGTCTTTGTCGAGACATTTCTAACAGACCAAAACGTGAAATTCGGCCAACCTGTACTCGTGCTCTATCTACTTTAAGGGCATCCCGCATCCGGTTTTCGACGGCACGTTGATTCTTTGTCGCGTTCATATCGATGAAGTCGATGACGACAAGTCCACCCATATCGCGTAAACGTAGTTGTCTGCCAATTTCATCAGCAGCTTCTAAGTTGGTGTTAACCGCTGTTTCTTCGATGTCTCGTCCCTTAGTCGCGCGGGCAGAGTTGATATCAATAGAAACAAGCGCTTCGGTTGGGTCAATAACAATTGATCCACCAGAAGGAAGTCTGACTTCTCGTTGGAAGGCAGATTCAATTTGACCTTCAATTTGATAACGATTAAATAGTGGGACGTCGCTTTCATATTTTTTGATGCGACTTTTAAACTGCGGCATCACTTTTTCGACAAACTGAATCGCTTGTTCGAAAGCTTCATCTGTGTCGATAAGAATCTCACCGATATCATCACGAATATAGTCTCTAATCGCACGAATGATGACATTACTTTCTTGGTGAATGAGAAAGGGCGCTGATTTTTCTGATGAGGATTTTGCTATTGCTTGAGAAAGTTGAATTAAGTAATTAAGGTCCCATTGCAATTCTTCACTGCTTCGTCCAAGTGCAGCAGTTCGAACGATAATACCCATGTCCTTTGGTATTTCTAGTTGGGCAATTATTGCTTTTAATTCATCTCGCTCTTCACCTTCGATGCGGCGAGATATACCGCCTGCTCTAGGGTTATTTGGCATTAAAACCATATATCGACCGGCAAGACTACAGAAGGTTGTTAAGGCAGCACCTTTATTGCCTCGTTCTTCTTTCTCAACCTGGATAATAATTTCAGTGCCTTCTTTAACAACTTGGCCGATGTTGACGCGACCTTTAGTTTTTGAAGGTGTCCCGGAGAAGTACTCTCGAGAAATTTCTTTTAGGGGAAGGAAACCATGCCTGTTTGCGCCATAATCGACAAAGGCTGCTTCTAGGCTAGGTTCTACTCGGGTGATTTTTGCTTTGTAAATATTGGCTTTTTTCTGTTCTCTTGCTCGATTTTCTATGTCGAGGTCATACAGTTTTTGGCCATCTACGAGGGCTACGCGCAACTCTTCTTCGTGAGTTGCATTAATTAACATTCTTTTCATTACGATATCGCTATTATAAAACCGACCTAACTGATCGCGCTTCTGGACATCGCCAAATCACTAATATTGTCTGTCAGCCATGGCTGACGGTCATAACATCGAGAATGAAAATATTGTAGAATTATGGTTTTATTTCCACAATTTTATATCTTCAGTATTAATCAATTGCCTGTACAACTCTTTGTACAACACCCAAATAGTTTGGCGTACCAGCCTGACTAATAATCTCTTTTTCTTACTCTATTGCCTATAAAATCAAATTCTTATTCAGGTTAATCGATGTGGGCATCCCGGTATGGTAGGGGAAGATGAAGTTGTCCACTAACGCCTGTTAAATCTTTAAAACTATCGGCAAAAAATAAATTGATTTAGCTTTGCTTCGCGCGGTCATAGATCGCGGTTAAAATTACTTCCAGCTCCACATCATATGCATAGTGCTGAAACGGTAAAAATTCATTTGTGAGAACTTAATCTCTTACTTGCGTGTTTTAGTTTTCTATTGTCTAGTTTGCAACTTCATGTTGAAACTTTACTTAAATAGTTTGAATCGATACTAGATTCTTAATAATCACTTACAAGTTTCACTGATTATGATAAATCACTTTATGATAAATTGATGGCCGATTGATGATTCTTTAGAATCTTGAAAACAATACATGAATTCAGGGATCGATCAATTTTACACTTTGTATCCAGTTCTCTTTTGGATTGGGGATACTTACTTTATCTGCCTTATATAAGCTACCAACACATGAGCTACCAACTTTTGGTGCTTACCAATTAGTTTATTCACTAATTGAACTGGCGATAGCCACAGAGGTTTATATCAGCGGGCCTCATCATAGCAATAAAACCTAAGTAGTTCATAGTCTTATATTTTTTAGCGCTTAAGGCACTTGAATTAAGCATAGCTTGAAAAGAATCTGTTAACATCCCACTTCAAGTAAATTTGCCCGTCTTACGACAAGAAACCACATGACAGACACCCCAGCTGAGCTGATCTCAGTACAACACGTAGAGATTGACGAGTCATCTGAAGGACAGCGTATAGACAATTTTTTACTGAAAACGCTAAAAGGCGTGCCAAAGTCGAAAATTTATCGGTGTATGCGCAAGGGTGAAGTTCGGGTGAACGGTGGGCGTATCAAAGCGCAAGCCAAGTTAAAGATCGGCGATATAGTCCGGATTCCCCCTATAAGAATTAGTGAGAATGAGGTCCACAGAGCGCCAGATAGTTTTTTAGAAAGTCTAGAAAAATCAATTATTTACGAAGACAACCGATTAATCGTTATTAACAAACCAACGGGGATTGCCGTTCATGGTGGTAGTGGTATCAACCTCGGAGTTATAGAGGGAATGCGGCAGTTACGTACGGAAGTTAAGTTTCTTGAACTAGTACATCGCCTGGATAGAGATACCTCTGGCTGTTTAATGATAGCTAAAAAACGTAATACTTTGAAGCAGTTGCATGTCTTTCTTAGCAATAAGAATGAACTTGGCAAGCACTATCTAGCTTTGGTGCATGGACGTTGGCCTAAAAGAAAACAGCATGTCGATCTACCCATTAGAAAGAATACCCTAGCCAGTGGTGAGCGGGTCTGCATAATTGCTGCTGATGGGAAACCTTCTTTGACTAAAATAAGTGTCTTACAACAAAACAGTGACCTGAGTTTGTTAGCCGTAACACCAGTAACCGGCAGAACACACCAGATAAGGGTGCATTGTAAGCATATCGGCTATCCCATTGTTGGAGATCCTAAATACGGGTTAGAAGGCAAGGATAAGCAATTAAAGACGAATCGATTGATGTTGCATGCGCAACGACTAGAGATTCCCGCTCTTGAGGCTGGCTCGAAAGCTTTTGTCGTGGAGGCGGAATTGGATTCTAAGTTTTTAACATATACGAATTTAATTAAATAAGTCAATAATAACAATAGGGTATTAATATTAGTTAATGTTATTTAATAGCTCGCAGCCTTCTGTGCGAAGCATTTTAGAAAGTAATATCAGGGGTAGGCCATATAGGGTATTGATATCTTTGCCACGTCCCTCGTCGATGATGGTGATGCCTAAACCTTCCGCTTTGATACTACCGGCACAATCATAGGGCATGTCAGCTCTTAAATAACATTCGATCTCATCCTCTGATAATGGGCGGTATTTTATATCGTAGTTTTCTACGCCCTCGCTTAATATCTCACCCTTAGTGTTTGCAAGGCAGACTGCAGTGGTAAATCTCACCCATTGGCCTGCACAGGAGGCGAGCTGGAATTGCGCTCTCTCAAAGTTGCCTGGTTTACCAAAAACTCTGCCATTAAGATGCGCCACTTGGTCTGAACCAATAATGATACTGTTCGAGGTGCCTTTTGTTTGTGAAGCGTGCTGATTAGATCCAGAAAGCGCCTTTCCCTTCGCTAGTCGAGCGGCCATATCATAAGGTTCCTCCTCCGAGAGTGGAGCCTCATCATATCTTGGGTCTATCTGGTCAAACGAAACACCGAGTTGAGCCAATAAGGCAGCTCTGTAGGAGGATGTAGAGGCTAGAATTAGATTTTGGGTCATATATTTTGCTCTTTTAGTCTTATCCCTATGAATTAATACATTATTTTTGGATATAGTGTAATTTTCTTTTGACACTATAGGGTCTGATGCCTAAGATGCGCTCCTTATGTTAACAGGCACTCTTCCAGAACAAGTAAATTACCGCAAGTCGGCTAACGAGAATAGAAAACTCGAAGGTTTAGTACCTTTGGCGAAGTTTTCAAGATTAATTAAATCTTTAGAAAGTGACGTTGGGTCAGTTGAGGTAAAAATAGAGTTCCGAAAGGGAAGAAAGCAGAAAGCACTGGTTGTTGGGACGGCTTCGGCCAAGGTTAGCTTAATGTGCCAAAGATGTCTTTCTGAGATGTCCTATAATTTGGCAGTGTCTATACGACATGTTGTTGTAGAATCTGAAGAAGCTTTGTTGGATTCGCCTCAGGATGAGGACAACATCCTTTGTTTGGAAGATCGGATTTCATTAGTCAGCATTTTTGAAGATGAATTGATTGTTGAGCTACCCATGGTCGCCAAACATCTGTTATCTGATGAGGGCGGCAAAAGTAAGTGTCAAGTGGAACATGAAAATGATGCCACACCAGTAAAAGCGAATACCTATAGACCATTTTCTGGTTTATTGGACTTAAAGAATGATATTAACAGGAGCTAGAAATGGCTGTTCAAAAAAGTAAAGTAACTCGTTCAAGACGAGGACAGCGACGATCACACGACGCTCTAAAAGGACCAACATTGTCCGAAGATTCAACCACCGGTGAAACTCATCGCAGACACCATGTTTCCGCGGATGGTTTTTATCGTGGTAACAAGGTTGTTCAAGGCTCTGAAGACTAAAAGCGCTGAAGATTAATCTCTTAATTGGCGCATGTTGATCGGCATATGTTGATCAAAGCGCCAGTGTAGTAGCAAGTTGTTATTATCTGTTCTCTCCGATATTGTTGAATTGTACGGTTACTTCCTTGTAAGTGATTAAAATAATAATAATTTTCAATGAGTCAAAAACCACTAATGAACTATCTGAATAATTGCGCCTTTGTCTTTCCAGGCCAAGGATCACAGTCCGTTGGTATGCTCAGTGACATGAGTCCTGCGGTTAACGAAACCTTTCATCAAGCTTCTGAAGTTTTGGGTTATGATCTCTGGGATCTGGTTCAAAACGATACTTCTGATCAGCTAAATCAAACAGAATATACACAACCTGCTTTACTAACAGCCAGTATCGCAATTTGGCGATATGCCAAAGAGCAAGGTATGGCGAGCCCAACAATCGTGGCTGGCCACAGTCTTGGAGAATATTCGGCCCTAGTTGCGGCTGAAGTTCTAGAATTTAAAGATGCGGTTTCTCTCGTTCAAAAACGTGGCCAGTTTATGCAATCCGCTGTTCCCCTTGGTCAAGGAGGCATGGCTGCTGTTCTTGGCTTAGCTGATGAGCTTGTGGTTGATATCTGTAATCAATGCTCAAATAAGGAAAGTGGCTCTCTGGTTCAGGCAGCTAATTTTAATTCTCCAGGCCAAGTTGTCATTGCCGGCCATAACGATGCATTAGACAGAGCGAGTCTTGCTTTAAAAGAAGGTGGTGCAAAGCGGGTCATGCCGCTTTCGGTAAGCGCGCCTTTCCACAGTGAGGCAATGCGGCCTGCAGCCGAGAAAATGGCAGAAATGCTAAAAGAGGTAGAATTCAAAGCCCCTAAAATAAAAATCGTCCAAAACGTAAATGCTGCACTAGTATCCAATCCAGACGACATTCGATCAAATTTGGTAGAACAAATGTATGCTGCCGTAATGTGGACGACGACGATTCAGTCCTTTGTAGAGCAAGGAATCAACACGGTTGTTGAATGTGGTCCCGGTAAGGTACTTAGTATGCTAAATCGACGTATAGATAAATCGATTACTTCATTTCAACTTAATTCTTTAGAATCAATAAGTGCAACACTGACGGAATTGAATAAATGATGCTTGAAAATAGACCCCTCGCAAATAAGGTTGCCATTGTCACCGGCGCGAGCCGAGGAATAGGCAAGGCAATAGCAGAATCACTGCGCGCTCAAGGTGCCTTTGTTATTGGTACCGCGACGACTGAGGCCGGTGCTAATGCCATCGAAGCTGCGGACGTAGGTCTTGTCCTAAATGTCAGTGAAAAAGAATCTGTTGATCAATTTCTGACAAAATTGAAAAATTATGACCCTGCTTTAATCCTTGTAAATAACGCAGGTATTACGCGAGACAACATCGCATTGCGTATGAAAGAGGAAGAATGGGACGACGTCATTAACACCAACCTCAATTCAATATATCGTGTCACGAAGGGATGTTTACGTCCGATGACAAAGGCCAAATGGGGCAGAGTTATCAATATTAGTTCTGTGGTTGGCAGTATGGGCAATGCGGGTCAGAGTAACTACGCTGCTGCCAAAGCAGGAATGGAGGGCTATAGCCGTGCGCTCGCTATGGAGCTTGGATCAAGAAATATCACTGTCAATAGCGTAGCACCTGGATTTATCTCGACGGATATGACGGATGAACTTCCTGAAGAACAACGTGCTGCACTGTTAACACGGGTTCCAGCGGGTCGTCTTGGAAAAAGTGAAGAAGTTGCGTCCTTGGTTGCCTTCCTAGCGAGCGATCTTGCAGGATATATCACAGGTGAGACTATTCATATCAATGGTGGAATGTATATGGGCTAATGGATGTGGCTTATTATAGGAGGAACTATGCAAAAGCCGCGGGAAAAAGGCCATAAAGTCAATACATAAGAAAAAAAGAAAGTACTTGAAAGGTTAAGAGGCAATTTACTAAAATAGCGCAGAATTTACTGCACCTTAGAATGCAACACGTAGGAGTGAAAAAAACACAATGAGCAGCAATGAAGAAAGAGTAAGGAAACTGGTTTGTGAACAGTTAGGCGTAAAAGAAGACGAAGTAACGATTGATGCGTCCTTTGTTGAAGATCTAGGCGCTGATTCCCTAGACACAGTTGAACTCGTCATGGCGCTAGAAGAAGAATTTGAAACTGAAATTCCTGACGAAGAAGCCGAAAAAATTACGACTGTTAAAGAAGCAATCAAATACATCGAAGCACACAGTTAAGCTGTAGATGATTCTTTTTTAAAGCCGCATTTGCTTATAGTAAATGCGGCTTTTCAGTTTATAGGTTTGATTTTTATAGCTTGGATTTTATAGGCATAGCTTAATCGTTAGCTTTTGTTTATGTTTTTGACTTATGTATTTGGAGTACTGGTTTGAATAATCGCAGAGTGGTTATTACCGGCATCGGAATGATTAGCCCTTTGGGCGCGTCACCAGAAACCACTTGGGAAGGCCTGCTGGCTGGTAAGAGTGGAATTGGTCCGATTCAATCATTTGATACTGAAGGATATAGCGTTCGTTTTGGTGGTGCTGTACCTGAATTCGACATGGATGAGTACATATCTAAAAAAGATGCTCGGCGAATGGATGGTTTTATCCAGTATGGCATGGTGACCGGTATTCAAGCCATGAAGGATTCTGGATTAGAGGTGACAGATGAAAACCGTCATCGCATCGGTGTAGCCGTTGGGTCCGGGATAGGTGGCATCGTCACTATTGAGAATTGCCACAATGTGCTTAATACTCGGGGCCCGAGTAAAATCACTCCCTTTTTTGTCCCATCTTGTATTATCAATATGGTTGCAGGTCAGTTATCAATTAAATACGGATTACAGGGACCCAATATCGCCATCACGACTGCTTGTACAACCGGCACGCATAATATTGGCTTTGCTGCGAGAATGATCGCCGCAGGAGATGCAGATGTGATGTTTGCAGGTGGTGCAGAAAAATCAACATCCCCAACGACGATGGCGGGTTTTGCTTCCATGCGTGCGCTATCAACTAGAAATGATAATCCAGAAGTGGCAAGTCGCCCTTGGGATAAAGATCGTGACGGTTTTGTATTGAGTGATGGCTCTGCGATATTAGTCATGGAAGAATATGAACATGCAAAGGCACGAGGCGCAAAAATTTATTGTGAACTTGCTGGCTTTGGTATGAGTGCTGATGCGTCTCACATGACATCTCCTTCTGAAAACGGAGATGGCGCATTTAGATCAATGCAAAATGCAGTGAATAATGCCGGCATAAATGCAAATGAGATTGATTACATCAACGCTCACGGAACCTCGACCCCACTTGGTGATGTCGCAGAAACCATGGCCATCAAAACGATGTTAGGCAGCGATGCTAGTAAAGTCGCCGTAAGCTCGACCAAATCGATGATAGGACATCTACTAGGCGCATCTGGTTCAGTTGAAGCGGCTATTTGTACTCTGGCAATTCGTGATCAAGTAGCACCACCAACGATCAATCTTGATGAACCAGGAGAGGGTTGTGATCTTGATTATGTTCCGCATACAGCCCGTCAAATGGGTATCGATCTTGCTCTTTCAAATTCCTTTGGGTTTGGTGGAACAAATGGAAGTTTGATTTTTAAAAAGATCTAATGATTAAACGAATAACACGCTTAGTCATTTTAGGTTCATTGTTAGGCCTTATTTCATACACCTATCTATCTCTTACAGAGAATATGACTCCAACGAGCGAATACTTTCTAATTGAATCGGGCACTGGACTCAACGCGGTTATTGATCAGTTAAGAGAACAAAAAGTCATTTCAACTCCTCGATTGCTCCTAAAAACGTATGGCTACATTACGCGAGCCGAGGGTGGAATAAAAACGGGAGAATATCGCTTACATGATCGCATAACACCCATAGACTTGCTGCAAAATTTTCGTGAAGGGCGAGTCGTACAACGACAAATTGTATTTCCCGAGGGTTTAGCCTTTGTAGAATGGCGCAGCAAGTTGGTGGCTAATACCTATCTAGAGCAGACATTGGATCGATCTACTGATCAAGACATTATGTCACTACTTGGTAGTGAGTTAACTTATGCAGAGGGGCAGTTCTTCCCAGATACTTATTTATTTCATCGTGGTGCGACAGATGTTTCGATCTTGTTAGCCGCATATGAGCGAATGAGAGGCGTAATGGAAAAGGAATGGTCAGAGCGTGAACCCGCAAGTTATTTGAGCAACAGACAAGATGCCCTTGTATTGGCTTCCATGGTGGAAAAGGAAACAGGCTATGGGCCAGACAGAGATTTGATCGCCAGCGTATTTGCTAATAGATTAAGAAGGGGAATGAAATTACAATCCGACCCAACCACCATTTATGGTTTGCCAAATTTTGATGGCAACTTGAAACGCTCACACCTAAAACACAATTCACCTTACAATACTTACGTAATAAAGGGCCTACCCCTGACGCCTATTTGTAATCCTGGGCTTGCATCAATAAGGGCAAGTCTTCGACCACCACCCAGTGAGTTTTATTATTTTGTTGCAAAGGGGGATGGAAGTAGTCAATTTTCGTCAACACTTGCAGAGCACAATGCGGCGGTGAATCGATATCAGAGAGCGGGAAGGGTAGAGCAGTATCAAAGTGCGCCTAGTCACTAAGTTCAAAACTAACGATTACGATAGGGAATCTAGAAAGTCGATATGAAAAAAGGTTGTTTCATAACTGTAGAAGGCGTGGAAGGTGTCGGTAAATCTACTAATATATCCGTGATCGAGGCGCAACTCGCCCGTGAAGGTATTGCCTATCTTTCAACAAGAGAGCCTGGCGGCACGCCATTGTCAGAGAAAATTCGCAATATTTTGTTAGATAAAAATGAAACCAATATGAGTGATATGGCAGAGCTCTTATTGGTGTTTGCTGCTCGATCTCAGCACGTAGAGGAATTAATTAAGCCAGCACTGAATGCTGGACAGTGGGTTATTTGTGATCGATTTACTGACTCATCTTTTGCCTATCAAGGTTATGGTAGAGAAACCAATGTTGATGTCATCACACAGGTGGAGAAACTGGCTTTAGGTGAATTCACTCCTGACCTTACATTCTTATTAGACTTACCTGTAGAAATCGGATTGGAAAGAGCCGGTAAGCGTGGAGAGTTAGATCGATTTGAAACAGAAGATGTTAATTTTTTTAATCGCGTGAGAAATGGTTTTCTTCAACGCGCCAAGGCTGCTAGGTTTCAGATTATTGATGCATCCAAACCCCTAAGTGATGTCGAGATGGAAATTAGCACTGCCTTGGAAATATGGATCAAAAATTGGATTCGAAAATGGAACTGATGCGTTTTACGCCCTGGCAAGAGAGCGCTCGAGTACGAATTAGCGGCCAATTAGATAAGCAAAAATTACCGCATGCTTTTTTAATTGAAGGTCCTGAAGGCATCGGGAAATTAAGTTTTGCCTTGTCCTTGGCACAGAAATTTCTTTGTTCAAATGACGACGGCACTAATGAAGGCACTAGCGAAGGTATAGAAGCATGCGGCCATTGCACCGCCTGCAACCTTATGAAGGCCGATACCTTAACTGATCTGCAACTTATACAGCCCATCGAATCCAAGCAAATAAAGATAGACCAAATACGAGAGCTCATTAGCTGGGTAAACAAGACATCGCAGCGGGGAGGCTTAAAAATAGCAATCGTCAATCCTGCCCACCAAATGAACCATCGCTCTATGAATGCCTTGTTAAAATGTTTGGAGGAACCAACCCCCAATACCCTCATTATCCTCTTGAGTTCGCAAGCGGGGAAACTATTACCTACAATAAGAAGTCGTTGCCAAGCAGAAAAGTTTGTCATACCAGAACGAAAACAAGCCCTTGCCTGGTTAAATGACGTCAGTCCAGAGCTTGAGGATGCATCCTTAAAGCTAGATATAGGGGGGGGTATTCCGACTATTGCTCAGGCCATCGACAGCGATTTCCTGAATACTCGGCTTACCCTTGCAAAAGCACTCAAATCTGTCATCGCTGAAAGAGGCAGTGCGCTTACCGCCGTCCGATTATTTAAGAAACCTAATCTAGATTCATTGTTGATCGCGTGTTCGTTAATTTTTGCGGATTGCGTAAAACTAAAATTATCTAATGATGATAGCGCTATACAAAACAATGACTTATTAGATGACATAAGCATGATATCTCAACACTGTTCGGCGGTTTATCTAGTCTCTGCCTACGAGCGAGCCTGTAAAGACCTCGCCAAACTGAGAAGTACTTCAAATCCGAATGAGGCATTATTATTTGAAGGCTTGATGATGGAGTTAGGCCGCCAGCAAACAGTAGCGATTAGCCCATAGCAGTGTAATACAGCTTGTAGATTGACGAGTCATCAGGCAGAATTTTCACACTTTTGATCAAGAGCAACTTATATGGGTAAATTATCCAGAGGCGGCGCGAAGAAAACGATGATCGCGCTGACCATCAAAGATAAGGTGGTTTTGCACAACTATTACATGCCTTTCGTAAAAAATGGCGGTTTATTCATTGCCAACCGAACCGAATATGACTTGGGAGATGACGTTTTTATCCTACTTAACTTGATGGATGAGTCAGAGAAAATTCCAGTTGCGGGTAAAGTAGTCTGGATAGCCAAAAAGGGTGTAAAGAGTCCTCACACTCCCGGTGTGGGTATCCAGTTCAGCGATCCTGATAATATTGCTAAGGATAAGATAGAAACTTATCTCGCAGGCAGTATCGGGTCATCGAATGCAACAGCCTCTATGTGACATAAGCTATCCCATGAACCTTGATCTTCCTTTTGTACGACAACACTTCCACGCCTATGCGCCAGATTCTGAAGTAGCGGGGCACTTTTTTGATTCTGCAGCGGGATCATTTCCCTGTATTGGTACCGTAGAAGGCTTAGAACGCTTCTACCATTATCACAAAGTCCAGCCTGATAATCTTTTTGCCTTGAGTCAGTTAGCCGGTGATGAAATGCGTTATGCAAAAACACGCTGGGCCGAAGCCCTAGGTGTTAAGACAAACGAAGTTGGCTTTGGACCATCCACAACGCAAAACATCTATGTTCTGGCGAACGCTTTTAGGGAAATATTGTCACCTGGTGATGAAATTATCATCACAAATCAAGATCATGAATCAAATATTGGCGCAATGAATCGTGCTGCAACCGCCGCAGGGGCGAAAGTCACTATCTGGTCCGTCGATCCTGAAACTGGCTTTTTATCCATAGACCAATTAGCAAAACTGCTGAACAAAAATACACGATTGGTATGCTTCCCTCATAGCTCGAATATTGTAGGTCAAAAAAATAATGCCAGTGAAATTATCAAGCTTGTGCATCAACATGGAGCCTTGGCTTTAGTTGATGGTGTATCTTATGTTCCTCATGATATCCCTGACATCGGCGTACTAGGGGCGGATATCTATGTATTCTCTCTTTATAAGGTTTTCTCTGTTCATCAAGGTGTGCTTGTGATGAAAGAGGCCGTTATGGATATGCTGCCAAAACAAGGCCATTATTTTAAAGAAGGCTTGGACGTCAGTGATCGATTTGTACCTGCTGGCCCTGATCACGCTCAGGTCGCATCTACCGCACCTGTATTAGAATATATCGAAACCTTAGCTGCTCACCATGATGGGCCTGTTAGTGATTTAAGAGCCTCATGTCAGTTTGTATCAGACCTTTGGCGAGAACATGAAATAAAGCTAGTAAAACCGCTTTTAGATTTTTTTGAATCGGCCAATAATGTTCGAATGATTGGTTCAAGTATTGCCGATGATAAAAGATGTCCCCTCGTATCCTTCATTCCCCTCCAAGACAAAGTGGAAGATTTTGCACACATTCTTTGTGATCAAAAAATCTTGCTTTCGCATGGACACTTTTATGCCCCTCGCTTACTAGCAGCAGTAGGCGTTAATCCAGAGGAAGGCCTTATCCGAATTTCTATGGCACATTATAATGATGATGTAGATATTCAGAATCTGATCGAACACTTAGAACCGCTTCTATAATCTGAATCTTTAGAATTTTATTGTAGTAGTTTCAGTTATTTTCTACTGACGGCATGACTGTGTCGTATAAAAAATAAACAAATTCAAAGGGGTCAGTTGCCAAATTGGCAGTTTATTTCATGGGTTTGTGTTCGATTGCGTTCATATATTTGGTAAATGACGGTAGTATCATGGGGTAGGGATAAACTAAGAGGATTATACTGTCGATTAATAAAGGTTTTTATAACGCGGCACATAGATATGTGCCAAATTGGCATATAATATTATGTTAGACAGGCCCTAAGTACGCTCTCTATTTTGGTGATATTTTTCAGACACTCGCGGTATTAGGACTTTTTTATTGAGCACCTGATTGTAGAAGAGCGGCAGCCCATTGCGATCAACCTTCACGGCACTCCAAGAATGGCTTCTAATGAGAGAGTCGAATTAGTCTTTGGGATCTTGTTCGGTTAATCGGTCGGGGCAGATATCGTGGAACTTTGTGATCCGCTAACTGCTCTGGCATAAGCTTCCATCGTTCGCTCGACTTTGCCTTGTCTACGTAGTGCGCTAAGATGTTCTACTTTATTCACGGTGAATCTCCTTAGTTGTCATACCTCGATTAAGGTAGGTAAGGAGATTATTATTGTACTTTTTCAAATCATCAAAAATAGATATTTATCAGTGAAGAATAGTTATGCCTGCATTGGCCTGTTCAACCCCAAGTCTCCTGAGAACGTCGGTTCAGTGATGCGAGCCGCTGGCTGCTATGGCGTCAATTCCGTCTTCTATACGGGAAAGCGTTACGAACGCGCCAAACCTTTCTACACCGACACCCAAAAAATCTATGAAACACTGCCGCTCATCGGAGTCAATGAATTAGAAGACGTTATTCCGCTGGGCTGTGTACCTGTCGCCGTTGAATTGATCGCTGGCGCCAAGCCACTGATCAACTACAAGCATCCAGCCAGAGCCTTTTACATTTTTGGTCCAGAAGACGGCACACTAAAAAAGGAAATCACCGACTTTTGCGAAGACATTGTCTACATCCCAACGGAGGGCTGTATGAACTTAGCGGCAACAGTAAATGTAGTGCTTTACGATCGCCTCGCTAAGGGAGACAATTTTTCTCACCATCAAGGTTCATTAAAGAATAAGAGCAATATTAGCCAAACTGTCGACCATAATGATGGTTCTGGAGAGTGTAACGGTGATCTTTAGAAAAACATTTATGAAATACATTAAAAATCGCTCCACTAGGTTGCGCTGGACATCGATGATGCTCTGCCTTTGGTGTGGGCATTTTGCCCCGTGCTAGTACTGTACACAGACCGACTCTCGCTTCGAAACCCTGTTTTGTCGGATGTTGCAGCGCTCGCCTCTTATCATAGTAGTGAGGCGTACCTGCAATACTACGATCACCCACCGAACACACAAAAGATCATCGAAATGGCAATCCAATGGGCTTCACAGGAACCTCGTGAGAACTTCCAACTGATTATTGAACTTGTTGGTAAAGGTGAAGTGATTGGATGTGCAGGATTTAGGACGGAAAGCTATCCAAATGGAGAGGCAGAAATTGGTATTGAAGTACATCCTGATTACTGGGGAAGGGGTTATGCTACGGAGAGTCTTGTTGCCCTTATCGAGCTTGCCAGAAGCCAGAGTATTTCGAAACTTCATGCTTTAACCAATGAATCTAACACTCGAGCTATTGAACTAACAAAAATGGTCGGTTTTACATCAGCTGCGATCAATAATAAGTTAGTTAGGCTTTCTCTAAACTTGGTAAGTGAGGACAGTCTAGAATGACGCTAACAATGTGCGCCCTCGACGATGTATGAAGTCTAGAGAGATGGTATAAATGATAGAAGTAGTACTTGAAAGCGGAGAGCAGATTACCTTACGTCCCGCAGTAGCCGGGGAACAACTACCTATTTATAAACTTGTTTTGCAAAATAACCTAAATCCTTTTGGTCTCAGCTGGCAGAATTTTATTGTGGCAGTAAACAAGCAGAACCAATTGATGGGCTGTGGTCAAATTAAACAACATGATGGCATTGAAGAGCTAGCATCGCTTATTGTGGTAAAGAAATGGCAGGGTAGTGGTGTGTCGGCAATATTAATGGATGCACTACTGAAACAAAGTAGTCGTCCTCTGTGGCTAATGTGCGAATCGCCGTTAAGGTCTTACTACAACAAATTTGATTTTGTTGAAGTCAAGGAAGTCGCCAGTTTGCCTTACTTTTTTCGCGCCATTGACTCGTTTTCGCGTTATGCGCTGGGCTTTGTATTTCTATTTCGTGGCACCTACGTTGCTTTTATGGTCTTGAATGACGATGGCAAAGAATAATAAGTGCCACCGTTAAATATGATCGTCGCTTTAGCTATACCGGATGACCTTTACGCTCTTGCCTCCTTCGCGCGAACTACCTACTCGGATGCTTTTGGAAAAGAGAAGCTGGTAGGGTTCGTTCAAATAGGGATCGTAGATCGAGTTTGTCAAAGCCATCTTCAAAATCTCGACCCAACTGGTATCGAGATCAGGCGTTTGTATGTATTGGCATCAGATCAAGGCAGAGGCGTAGGTTCCGCACTTATTGAACAAGCGCTAAGTGATCCTATGATATGGGTTGTTAGTACCAAAATATGCCACCTTGATGCAAAGGGTCCTATGCCGTCGGCATTGGGGTGCAAGGTCGGCAATGATAAGTTCATTGCTTGTTACGCCAGGATTATGCAATCTAGCCCGAGAGCATAGAGAAAAATGAGGAATACATGCGAGAATTACTAGTAGACTCACTCACATCACGTTTCGAATCCTATAATGATCTCACATCAGAAACCAATGACAATGAACTGGGGAAAAAGCTCGATATCTTGAAGCATAAATCACTTGGTGAACACTTGTGGTGTGTGATTGGCGCTAGAGAAAGTTACGCAAGGGCTATAGAGGCTGGGTCTTGGATGGGGTTCAATTGTTCATTACAAGATTTTTCACATAATAGCTTTAAGGATAAGGTTAGCAGTTCTTCTATAGAGGTTTTGGAAGCAATCAATAATGTTACAGTCTGGACGAAGGCGCGCGAAGCGCTCTTGATTACATTGGCTGAACACGAGGTCATGCATGAAGGTCAGATCATTCGGCACCTTTATGGACTTGAGCACAAAATACCTGAATCGGTTAAATGGGCATAGTATGAAGGCGCATAACATGTCACCCCTTACCGTCCTTATGCGTATTGTGATTTTTATAGTCCTGCTAAGCACCTTGGTTAGCCCTTTACTTGCGGAAACTGTCTTAGATAAGCATGAGTGGATACATGGCGCTAAAGATTGCTCGATCAATTCAGAGCCTGAGATCGAAGTATACGCCCATGATCAGACCACGTTTATATTGCGCCAAAATAAGTGCGTGACCTTCGAGGCGCCTTTCATTTACGTGCTCGTAGGCAAAAGTAAGATCCTTGTCCTTGATACAGGTGACATTGAAAGCCCGTCAGGTGTTTCTCTTTATGAAACGGTAAAATCCCTCTTTGGCGGAGGAGTCATAGCAGATAAAGCGCTCTTGGTCGTTCATTCCCACAGCCACGGCGATCACCGCCGTGGCGACTCACAGTTTGAGGGTAAGCCCAATGTCACAATGGTGAAACCTAATGGTGACGATGTGAAACGTTACTTTGGTCTTAAAGAGTGGCCGAAGGGTCAAGCCAAAGTTGAGCTCGGCGGGCGAACATTGACTGTTATTCCTACACCGGGACATCAAGAAGAGGCGATTACTATCTATGATCCCCAGACAAATTGGTTGTTTACGGGTGACGCTTTGTACCCCGGCTATATCTACGTGAAAAATTGGGAAGTATATAAAAGAAGTATTATGCGTCTCGTTCAATTTTCAGAGGCAAACCAAGTAGCTGCCATATTAGGATCGCATATCGAAATGACCACTGAGCCAGGAAAATATTACCCAATAGGCACGACATTCCAACCCCATGAGGCGGCACTTGATCTGGCACCCAGCAGCTTACGAGAGCTCAGTAGGGGACTCCAAGAATCGGATGAAATAAAAGAAATAGTATTTGACCAATTCATCGTGAATCCGATGAATGTTTTTCAGAGAACACTTAGCAATATTGCTAGATGGGTCACACAATTGTGAATTATTTCTCCGCTCAATTTTATCCTAGGAATAGCCAACAATATACTTGTTGAAGAGGTGAGAACACGTTACTTTCCTAATGAATGTATTAAGACGGCTACGGAAGTAGAGATGAGCACTAGCGAAATTACCAACCTGACTGCATTAGCGCTGTCTACAAAAATACGAGCTAAAACGATTTCATGTACTGAAGTGCTAAGGGCCTACCTCAGTCAAATAGATAAATTAAATCCAGAGTTTAATGCTCTGGTTTCAATTAGAGACCACGAATTATTGTTAGCTGAGGCTCAGACGCGTGATAAGGAATTATCGAAAGGTATTTGTCGAGGCTGGATGCATGGTTTTCCACATGCGGTGAAAGACCTGGCGGATGTAGAGGATTTGTTAACCACAAAGGGCTCACCGGTTCTCAGAGATAATGTGGCTGCAAAGGATTCCATTTTTGTTGAACGAATTAGAGACGCTGGCGCGATTATTATCGGTAAGACTAATGTTCCAGAGTTTGGCTTAGGCTCACATACTTACAATCCTGTCTTTGGCGCCACACTAAATGCTTATGATGGAAAAAGTACAGCGGGTGGCAGTAGTGGCGGGGCAGCTGCAGCTTTGGCGCTACAAATGTTACCAGTAGCCGACGGTAGTGATTTTATGGGTTCCTTACGAAACCCAGCGGCCTTCAATAACGTCATTGGTTTTCGTCCCACACCGGGTCGCGTCCCTCTAGATAATATGTTTACTGAGACCTTATCCTGCAATGGTCCAATGGCTAGAAATGTTTCCGACACAGCGATGTTGTTATCCACGATGGCAGGTTATCACTCAGCATCACCCAATTCACTGAATGAGGATCCTGCTCAATTTACCCAACCCTTACTACATGATTTTGATTCATCTAAAATTGGCTGGTTAGGAGATTTTAATGGTTATCTGGCCATGGAGGAGGGTGTTTTAGATCTCTGTTATAACGCCCTGCAAGGCTTTCGAGATATAGGCTGTATCGTTGATGAAGTAAGTGTAGATTTTTCCATGGAACAATTATGGGACGCCTGGTTAGTCCTTCGTCACTGGATGGTGCGTAGTAGGGCTTTAGATCTATATCGTGATGAGGAAACAAGGAAGCTGTTAAAGCCAGAACAAATTTGGGAAATCGAAGGTGGTGACAAAATCACGGGAGACCAAATTTTTGCAGCTTCCACTGCCAGAGCGCTGTGGTATGAAGCACTCCAAAGGGCTTTTCAAAAATATGACTTTCTGGTACTTCCAACAGCACAGGTTTTTCCCTTTGATGCGAATATTCACTGGCCCCAAGAAATTGCTGGAAGAACAATGGACACCTATCATCGATGGATGGAAGTTGTTATTCCGGGAACATTATCTGGATGTCCCGTCATCAATGTACCCGCTGGCTTTTCAAAACAAGGCCTACCAATGGGTTTGCAGATAATCGGGAAAAGATATTCAGACTTATCGACGCTACAGGTAGCATATGCTTATGAGCAGGCGACACGTTGGAATTTGGATACGCAGCCATTTGCCCTTACCTAATGTAGTAAGAGATGACAGGTGGGATGACAAGCAAAGTACTTCCTCTTCAAATTGATTTAAAAAACTTCCCTTACCAACGTGATCATTATCATTTTGGCTCATGGAACATAGTGGTTCGGCCGCCATCAATTACCAAATCATGGCTATTCACAAAGCGACCTTCATCACTTGCCAGATATAATGCGCCAGTGGCAATATCCATTGGCAAACCGGTTTTCTGCATTGGCGTTGCATTCGCAAGATTGCCAGCAAGTTTTTCCATCTTTTCCGCATTCTGATCATCGCTTAATGTGTTGGCTCGTGCGGAGCCTCCATAAAAAATGGGTGTAGCAATTGCACCAGGAGAAATGCAGTTCACACGAATGCCAATTGGCCCAAGACGGACACCGACAAGTTTAGTGTAGTGCGTCAGCGCGGCTTTAGCTGCGGAGTAAAGAAGTCCACCTTGGTTATCTCTCAACGCAGCAATACTCGAATTGTTGATGATGCTGCCACCACCTCGCGCCTGCATATGTGGTACGACATGTTTGATGCCAAGCACTGCGCTGCTGAACAGCAACTGCATGGCGTAATGTATCGTGTCCTCGTCTACATCAGTAATATCCCCAGCAGTAGGGCCACCAGCATTGTTAAAGAGAATATCTATGCCGCCAAAAGTGCTTGCAGCAAACTCGATTGTCTTGGCAATGTCGTCTTCTCGCATGACATCAGCTAATACAAAGTGGCAGGTATCTCCCAAGCGATCTGCTATGGCAGCGCCTTTTTCTTCGGAGCGACCGCATATCACAACTTTGGCGCCTTCGGAGATAAACAACTCTGCCGTTGCCTCGCCTATGCCGCTGGTTCCTCCGGTGATGATCGCAACTTTATTTTGTAAGCGCCCTAGCATATTTCTACCTTCATTATCTTTTTAGTGTGTGTTTTATTGCTTCGTCATTTGAATCAGTCCGTTTGACTCAAGTGGATAATACTGACGCATCCTACCTTACAATCCCATTATCGTTGACAATACTAACAATATATAACAACACTATAGAGAAACTCGATAAACCGGCCTTAACTATGCTCGCGTCAATGGTGATGTACGTGCAGCAATTGTTTGTTGGTTGGCAAGTTACATGCCTGCTACAGAGAATAAATAACGGCGTTATCAGTGGAGCTAGTGTCAACGACTCATCAATCACAGCGAGTGTGAACGATGTCTCCAATGTTGCTGCTAGCGTCGGCGGTGAAGGCATCGCCACCCAAAATGTCGCGGTGATACAAGGGCGGAATATCGATCACACTGACGTGACAGTTAATGCAGGATCAATACTCAACGCCGCCGCCGCTGTGGCGGGCGCTGCGACTGCCGAACAACAGGTTGCAGTTATTACCGGTAATGCTGTGAGCAACAGCAGTATCAAAGTGACAGCGCGCACGGTCACCAATGTCTCGGCGGGACTTGCGTCGAAGGCCGCTGCTAGCCAGACGGTGGGAGTGATTGACGGAGGTGATATCCAAAATGTCCAACTTAACGTTAATGTCGGTTCAGTGCTGAATGCCTCGGCTGGGTACTGGCAAGTTAACTGTCAAAAAGTGACAATTCCGAAATGAATAATTCAAAAATGTACAAAAGATACAGATTTCTTGCTGAAATCATCCAATATGCAGTTTGGCTCTACTTTCGATTCAACCTCAGTCACCGAGATATTGAGGATTTACTTGCTCAGCGCGGAATTATTGTCACCCACGAATCAATTCGATTGTGGTGCAATAAATTCGGATCGAAATATGCAGCCAGGTTGTGTAGAAAACACCAGGGGTACGGCGATACATTCTTCATCGATGAGGTATTCATTAAAATCCAAGGTAAACAACACTATCTCTGGCGAGCTGTGGATCAAGATGGAGAGGTTGTCGATGTGTTTCTTCAGAATCGGCGAGATGCTAAGGCAGCCAAACGATTCTTCAAGCGGATGCTAAAGAAACACAAAGGAGAGCCGCGGGAAATTGTGACGGATAAATTAAGAAGTTATGGCGTGGCACACCGCGAGTTGATTCCAGAAACAATTCACAATATGGAGAAGTACGCCAATAATCGAGCTGAGTTGTCGCATAAACCAACCAGGGTTAGGGAGCGAGTCATGCGTAAATTCAAATCTGTGAAACAAGCACAGCGGTTCTTGAACACTCACGCCGCTGTTTACAATTTGTTCAATTTAGGACGCCATTTAGTATCTGCTGAAACTTATCGATACTTTAGATTACGATCTTTTGCGTCTTGGAAAAATGCAGCGATGGTTTAGAAGTAATTCCTGGGGATTTGATGGCATCAAGAAGTTAACTTGGCAGTACCCGGCTCGAGGATCACCCCCAGCGCGAGTTTTATACGACTGCATATCGAGATCAGGTAGGTAATCTAGGGCCAGATAAATTTGGCTCAAGTGAACAACTCCTTATTCATATGGTTAATCATCATGCTATACGGGGATTTTTTTGACAATCCGCAATACGGGCCATGACTAAAAATAATAAAACAAAAAAGGGTAAAGCAAAAAGATAAAAGGGAAGCGCGCTTAGCCGCGCGTGTCCTGGACAACACGAAAGCCAATATTACAGTAGCGCCAAGCAGGCTCATTGCAGTTGCGGGACGCCGAACGCAGCCACCCACCAATGTTGAGCCAGGAGCCGCCGCGCAGCAGCCGTGGACTATTATCATTACTGTCACCACTGGGGCCTTGGGTTTCTGCACCCTGATAAGCTTCGTCATAAACCGAGGCGCACCATTCCCATACATTACCGTGCATATCATGTAAGCCCCAAGGGTTGACTGGAAAGTGATCAACGAGGGTGGTTTTCTCTCGATAAATCCCTTCTGGGTTGTCATTGTATGGGTAATCACCGCGGTAATTAGCCTGATCTGTGGTCCCGTTCTGGCCCGTCCAAAATGGTGTGGTGGTACCTGCTCGGCACGCATATTCCCATTCGGCCTCGGTGGGCAGGCGATGCTTAATGCCTGTTTGTTCGGTGACCCAGGTACAAAAATCCACCGCATCCCAATAACTCACATTAATCATAGGACGTTTTTGTCGGCCCCAACCCTCATCATCTGGTTTTTCAGCTCCACTCATCTCGCAATACTGGTCATATTGGGCAAAGGTCACCGGCGTGCTCAGCATCTTGAAGGCCTCAACTTCAATCCAGTGTAGGCGTTCATTGTCACCTCTTTCAGGCTCAGATTCGGGTGAACCCATCATGAAATCACCTGCAGGGATATCCACAAAGTCAGTGTCTTTGAGTATTTGTGCTTTATCTTTAGCTGCCTGCTCACGGGCCAGCTCTGCTGCTTGTTGCCGGGCTTTGTTGTCAGCGGCCTGCTGTTCTGTTGCAAGGCGTGCCGCTTCAGCTTGTCTGTTTGCCTGCTCGCTCAGCAAGGCCGTCTCAACACCGGTTTCGTGAGTGCAACTTTTGCAAAAGGCTTTGTCTAAAAAACGATAACTTTCAAGATAAAGTTCGCTACATTCTGCGCATTTGAAGTGTTTGTCACCGGGGTAAATGCTGCTGCCCGAACCTTTGCAGTAGCCAAGGATGTTGTTTGGCGCTGAAGCGCTATCAACGGCAGATATCGTCTGGCCGCAACCAAGACAAAAACGCGCCTCTGGGGGTGACTCGACATTGCAACTGATACAAGTATGCGCTTGATTAACTTTATTTCCGCAAGCAAAACAGAATTGGGCATTGCCTGGCAAGTCAGTTTCACATTTTGAACAATTCATACTAAGTACACCAAATATCGTTATTTATGATTACGTTCAAAAACTACCGGCGAAAACAGAGCAGCCCGTAGACCCTCGGTTTCGCCATGGCTTTCATGGCCTATCCAGCTTTGTAGAGATGCACGCACGGCTTGATGGTCAATGCTACCATTTTTATAACGAGACGCCATACGCCTCATGCGTCGCCCAAAGCGATGGCCGTTTTCATTTCTTAAAAGGCGTCGAGTTCTGCTCACCCGATAGCCTAGAATCCCCAATCCCCAGATAGAAAACGCTGAAACGAAGTAAGCCTTGGCTGTATAATGGTTAGCGACTAAACAGACCATCACCCATTGGGTGCAACAACTCAAGGCTTACCATAATTCTACCTTACGAACTCGGCACAACAAACGATTTATTGACTTCACGAGCAGGATTAATTGCCGTTGGTGAATTAATGGATTCATTAAACTTGTCAGAACGTACAGACAAGTATTTTCCACTGCCAAAGAGTAACCGTGGATTCCTGCCCTCTGAAGTACTGAAGACCTTTATCTTGATGCAGCATGAGGGTAGCTTTCATCTAGATGAAGTTCGCCATATCAAAGATGACGAAGCATTACGCACGGTATTGAATTTAAAGAAACGCCTTTGTGCGACAACCCTTGGCGATTGGCTGCGGCGGATGGGGAGTCAACCACAAATCGAAGATGCCTGGACAAAGGTCAATCAAGGCATATTGCCATCAGCCTTATATCACTGCAAAAAGATCACTCTCGATATTGATGCCACTGAAGTGGTTGCTCACAAAAGCGATGCCACAAACAGGCTCGGTGACACTCATCCAACGATTTGGTTCTGCTTTGAATCTAAACCTTCACTATCACATGCTCTACCTTGATGGGGTGTATGACAAACAGGGAATTTTCTATCCTGTCAAATCACCCACTTATCAAGATATTGAGAATATCGCACAGAAGATAGCAGAGCGGGTATCTCGCTATCTTGAGAAATCGGGTTATCTGATAAGAGATCTAGATACAGAGTATTTGGACTTGAACACAGATGAAAATGAGGCCATACAAAGTATTATTGGTGCATCGATCACTCACAGATTAGCTTTTGGTCCGAATGCAGGCAAGAAAGCGCTGACCTTGAAGACACTGCCGGCAACATTTGAGGCTGGACATCATGATGAGCAGGTCAGTAAACGTGCAGGCTTCTCCCTACATGCGGGTATTGCTTGTAAAGCAGGTCAAGGTAAAAAGCGGGAACGCCTTTGCCGATACATCACGCGCCCAGCCATTGCAGAGCGAGGGGGCCGCCTTCGGATTATCACTGGCGAATGACGGCAGCGTCATTGTTGAACTCAAATCGCCTTATAGCGACGGCACGAGTTACGCA
>JBLHIH010000007.1:0-53351 GCA_047616645.1 Flavobacterium sp.
CGGCCGGCATTATCACGATGGCATCCCGATTTCGCGGATAAATACGAAGCCTTCGTTGATGACTGATGATCGACCGAAAAGTAAAGCGTAAAAGGCGATTTCACAGATTAGAGTAGCGAGATCCAGGACGAGGAAACTCGTCATTCAAACTTTTACACCCAAAAAAAAACCAGCATGTATTTCGCAATCTTGGAGGAATAAGGACGTGTATTAACTTCGCTAAAAAAAGATTCGAAATTTTGTAATAAAAAAAAATCTCCCTCGTATTACTGTTTATCAAGGAGAAGAATAAGCATGGCGTCGACCGTAGTGGCCTTCGAAATTTTGTACAAAGAATACTTCGTCCGTGTTTTCGGACTGTGTCGCCGTCTCTTGAATTCCGCGTTGTTAGCGGAAGATGCAACTCAGGAAACATTTATGCGCGCCTTCAGAAGTTTTAGTAAATATGACAGCAGCCAACCTTTTTGGTACTGGATAGCATCTATCGCGAATCACTACTGCATTGATTTACTGCGCAAGCGAAGCAAGACGCAGCAACTATTTGGAGACGAGCAGTCTGAATTAGAACAAATAGAATCCCCCGGACCCCATGCGCTGACTGCCATCATTGATTCAGAAGACAGCAAGACACTTAACGCAGCACTCAATGATATGCCCGACAAGTATCGTGTACCACTGGTTCTCGCCTACTTTAGCGAGTTGAGTTACGAGGAGATTGCAAGCGAGCTTTGCCTTAGTAGAAATCATGTTGGCGTATTACTGCTTCGAGGGAAACAACATTTACGTTCTAGACTCATTGCTGATGAGAATCGAGGACCAGAAGAATGAATCATTTAACAGAGCTGCAATGTTCTATGTATGTGGATGGCGCTTTGTCGACAGACGACGCTTCTGAGTGTGTAAATCACACGCGTGAGTGCCCATCATGTCATGCCAAGATTGAGACTTTCAAAGCCGATCAGCGGATCATTAGTACTGCCTTGTTGGACGATCCAGCTGGACGCCTTCCTCAATTAGCACTGCCTAAATTCAAAAAGACTGTTGGCTTGCGGGAATTCGCATTTGCCAACCTTTTGACTGGATTGTTATTTTGGTTCGCCCAATTTTCCTCCAAAGCTATTTTTGGAGAGATAGTAGTCGATGGATTTTCTTGGCTCACCTCTATCTTTATACCCGATTTCTATAACTTAACTGTCACTACCATCCTCTATTTTACCAATGAAGGAACCGTCATGATTGAAAACTATTCTGAATTTATTGCTGCGGCAATACTCACTGTACTGGTGAGCTGGCTGCTACTTACCGTTATTAAGTCAAGGCAAGCGTTCAGCCTCTGCATTCTGACTGGATTGCTAGGGGGTGGATTGGCTATACCTCAAGACGCGGCGGCGATCGAACACTTGCGTGACAACGTCATCATCGCTAGCACCGAAACAATAGATGACACAGTGTTGTTCACCGGCGAATCAATCGTGGTAGATGGCCATGTTACGGGAGACCTAATAGCATTTGGTAGCAGGGTTGTTGTGACGGGTAAGGTGGATGGCAATTTGATTGCCTTTGCAGAGTCGCTAAGTATCGGCGGCCAAGTATCTGGCACCACGGTAAACGCTGGTAATACAGTAGCGTTGACGGATGCTGTGCTCAAAGGTGATTTTTGGGGTGCTGCTGAGAGTATACAAATGAGCCGCGAAACTACGATCTCGGGTAATGCGATGGTCGCGGCGCAACTAGCCTCGATTCAGGGCAAGGTAGGGAAAGATCTCACAACATTAACCAAGACTATAGAACTTCGAGGACATGTCGGTGAAGACATGGTCGCCTACGCAAGAGATGTCAAGTTGCTAGGGGATGCAGATATTGTTGGCAACTTGACTATACACTCTGAGAGTGAAAATAGCTTAAGTCGGTCTCCTGAGGCAGTAGTAGGAGGAAGCGTTAAATTTGAACATCACGACATTCAAGGTAGGTCGAGAAATCGTTATGCTACCGCACAATTCTATGGATTTCAGGTTCTACGTTTAGCCGCGGCCTTTATTATCGGTTATGGTTTATTCATGTTGTTTCCTGCTGTTCGAACTGTGACACTAAATGGTGGAACATCTGGACTCATGACTGCAGGTGTTGGGGTGTTGGCGCTTGTCAGCTTGCCCGTCATACTTCTCTTGCTAGCCATGACCGTGGTTGGTTTGCCCCTTACGCTGTTAGGCTTCTCGCTCTGGTTCCTCGGGTTGTACCTGGCCAAAATCATGGTTGCCTGGTTAATAGGTGGGGTGTTATTCGATGATCCTGAAGGAGAGAAGGGTCCTGCACTACCACTTCTTGCAGGTCTTGCGACTGTCCTAATTGCTGTAAATTTACCCTTTATTGGGGGAGTGATTAGTCTCATAATGACCGTAGTAGGTATTGGAATGATTACCCAATGGATACTTAACAATTATTCCAAAGACGCATTTGATGCTCGGTAAATGAGAACCCTCGGGGAATCAACCTATACCCAGGTGCGATGGCACCTTGGGTATCATTGAACGGTACGATCTTATTAAGCCAATCGATTTACCGCTTCTTCAGAACGCGTCAATGCCAGATTAATATTCTCGCGCATTTGATCGAGATCCACTCCCTCAGTACTTTTCTTACCTTCCATATAACGGGCGTAAACACCGTGTAAGATCGCCGCTGTTTTCCACCGATTGAAACCCACATAGTAGTCGAGCTTCTCAAGGCTGCGTCCTGTGCGTTTTGCATAACGTTCCGCTAGTGCACTTCTCGCAGGGAAACCTGCGGGTGAGGTTGCCGCTTCTAAACTGATAGGAGCAGTGTCCGAAGGGTCTGGCCAAGGGTTGAGTGCATACGCGAGATCCGCTAAGGGATCTCCAAGCGTCGATATCTCCCAGTCGACAACGGCAGCTACCACAGATTTGTCATCAATGAGCACATTGTGAAAACCATAATCGCCGTGAACGACTCTTGCCATGCCTTGATCGGGCATATTTTCGAGGAAATATTTTTGAAGTTCATGGGCACGAGGATCGTCGAACTGAGCAGGTTCCATGGAAGACGTCCAAGATCGATACCACGTTTTTAACTGCCTGCCTACGTAGTTTTCTTTTTTGCCTAGCTCACCTAAGCCGATTTCATCTGGATCGAGAGAATGAAGATCAGCCAATACATCAAAGAAAGAATGGGCGAGAGTTTCTCTTTTCTCTTCCGGAATCCATGCCAGTGTTTCTTCGGCCGTGTACAAGGGTCTGCCGTCGATAAGCCCCATAATGTAGAACCAGGCGCCAGTGACCTCTGGGTCCTCGCAAAAACCGAAGGCTTCTGGAACCGGCACTGCAGTGGGCCCTAATGCAGAAATCAGAGACCATTCTCGGCTCATATCATGTGCTTTAGGTAGCAATATGCCCTGAGGTGGCCGTCTAATAACGGCTTGCTTGCCTTCAACATCTTCAATCTGATAAGTAAGGTTTGAATGACCGCCCAGTAGTCTTGTCCATTTGAAGGGTGGGGTAAGGCTTTTTACATTCTCTTTTACCCACTGCTCGACAGCAGGAATATCATAACCTTCGGCAACCTGATCCATTTTTTTATCCTGAATTAAAAAAAAGCACTACTTATATTATTTTGCTCGCCTAAAGTCGACTTATTGCGCACTTTTTTTAACGCATCCGCTGCCTCACGAGCAATAAAACTGTTTATAATCGCCTGCTGAAAGACAAATTTTAACAGGTATTGAATATGGAAGAAGTTCTATCCAAGCGTGGTTTTGATCCACTTCACTATAGATTTGAAGATCAGGTACCCACCCCAGGAAACGTGACTGAGGTTGCAGACGGTGTGTTTTGGATCAGAATGCCAATGGGTGGCAAGCTGGCGCATATCAATGTGTGGCTACTGCGTGACTACGACGGCTGGACAGTTGTCGATACCGGTATTTACAGCGAAGATGTCAAAAAACATTGGCTCGAAATTTTCAAAAATCATTTAGACGGAAAACGTGTCACACGCGTAATTGCTACCCATATGCATACCGATCACACGGGTTTAGCAGGTTGGATTTGTCGCCATTGGGATTGTCAGCTGTGGATGAGCCGCAGTGATTTCTATATGTGCAAGGTGATGGCAGCAGATGGACCGTCGGACGTGCCTGAAGACGCGATACGTTTTTATCGTCGCGCGGGATTCACTGAGGAGCGCTTGGATAATTACCGCCGTAGATTCGGCCAATTTGGTGCCAGCATTGCGCCTTTACCGGCAGGGTATAGACGCATTCAAGATGGGCAGTATATTGATATTGGCGGCAGAGAATGGCGAGCAGTTATTGGCAGTGGCCATACGCCAGAGCATGTTTGCCTCTATTGTCCCGAGTTAAAGTTGATCATCGCTGGAGATCAAATACTGCCTAAGATCACGCCCAATGTCAGTGTGCAACCCTCAGAGCCTGAAGCCAATCCCCTACGAGATTGGATTAATTCGTGTAATCACTTTAGAGAACTATTACCGCCCAATTTATTGGTACTGCCGGCACACCAAAGTTTGTATGAAGGCGTTCATGAACGTTTAACAGCACTCATTGATTGGCATGAGGTGGCTTTAGAAAAACTCTATGAAATGTGTGATACACCGAAACGCGCTGTTGATGTTTTTCCCGCGCTTTTTAAGAGCAAAATTAATGATACGAGTTTCTTCCCTGCCACTGGCGAGTCTATTGCACATCTGCACTGCGCCAGAGAGAGGAGGATGTTGGTCTGTGAAGAAGATAGTCATGGTGTTGCGTGGTGGAGACAGGCATAAGTGGAGACAGGCATAAGCGGCGATAAGCATTAGTCATTACAAATGACTACCTAGACAAAGAGCATTCAGATAAAAGGGAAATATTGTTTATGACAAATCCAGAAACACTGGGATTTTCTTCAGAAAGACTAGCCAGAATTACAACATGGTTAGAGAAGCAAGTGAGCTCCAAAAGGTTAGCCGGCGCAAGCGCGCTTGTGGCCCGCAAGGGTGAAGTTGCCTATTTTGAAACAAGTGGCATGAGTGATGTAGAAGCTGGCAAGCGCTTCGAAAAAGACACCATCGTGCGCGCCTATTCTATGACTAAGCCAATCACCACTGTCGCGGCAATGGCCTTGTATGAGGAGGGTTGTTTTCAGTTGGATGATCCAATTTCTTTGTATATTCCTGAGTTTTCCGAGATGGAAGTTTGGTTGGGTGGGAAGGCAGCACTAGATCAAACTGAGCCGGCCGCAGAGCCCATCACTGTACGACACATCATGACCCACACTTCTGGCTTAACTTACGGCTTTATGAATACCAATGTTGTCGATCAGGCTTATCGGCATGCTCATTTGGCTGCACCTTCTACCATACCGGATCTCGCTACATGGGCGAAAACGCTAGCTAAGATTCCCTTGATTTGTCAGCCAGGCACTAGTTGGAATTATAGCGTTTCAACAGATGTATTAGGCCGTCTCGTAGAGATTTGGTCTGGACTGAGTCTCAATGAGTTCTTCAAAACACGTATATTTGAACCTTTGCAAATGGTAGATACCGGGTTCAAGGTCGCGAGGGAGAAGGAAAGTCGTTTTGCTGCGCTTTATTCTCCACTCATGGGATCAGACATGAGTGGTGTTGCAAAGGCCTCATCTGCCTCTATCGGCACTAAGCTGGTAGACGGATCTTCAACATCTGCAAGTTTCAATGAGCCCGCTGTTTTATCCGGGGGGGGTGGCTTAATGTCAACCATGTCGGATTATGCCCGATTCTGTCAGATGCTATTGAATGGCGGTGAATTGGATGGGAATCGAATACTGGGCAGGAAAACGGTTGCTTATATGCGTCAGAATCAGTTGCCAGATAATAAAGACATGGCCGCAATGGGGCAACCCGTCTGGAGCGAAACGAACTATGACGGCATTGGATTTGGGCTGGGCTACGCGGTTGTCATTGATCCGGTTAAAGCCCACATCATCACATCACCAGGAGAATACCATTGGGGTGGTGCTGCTAGTACCTTCTTCTGGATAGATCCAGAAGAAGATCTTTACGTGATCTTTTTGACCCAATTAATACCATCCTCGACCTATCCTATTCGTCGTGAACTGCGCGCGCGTGTATATCAGGCCCTCTGTTAAATCCAGAGTGATGCAATCACTAAGGAATTAGTCGATAAATGGCGATATAGTAGGCATTATCAACATAATCTACACTTTGGAACGACCAATGTCCCAGGAAACAGCAGCAACTGAACAAAGCATGCGACGAGTCGCGATGACGTCACTGGCAGGCACCAGCATTGAATGGTATGACTTTTTTATCTATGGTACCGCTGCAGCCCTTGTTTTCCCTACCTTATTTTTCCCTGAAGACATGCCTCCCATGGTTGGCCTGATGGCCGCTTTCTCCACCTTTGCGATTGGCTTTTTGGCACGTCCGATCGGCGGCATCTTTTTTGGCCACTTTGGTGATCGAGTCGGTCGAAAGGCTGCCCTCGTAACGGCGCTTTTGCTCATGGGCGTTGCAACAACCTTGATCGGCTGCTTGCCTACTTATGCGCTAATCGGTCCAGCAGCTCCAATTCTTTTGACTATTTTACGTTTCTCACAAGGGCTCGCTGTTGGTGGCCAATGGGGTGGGGCTATGTTGCTGGTAACAGAAAATGCACCAGCAGATAAAAGAGGGTTTTATGGTGCTTTTGCACAAGCTGGCGCCCCGATGGGCATCATTCTTGCGAACCTTGCATTTTTAGCTGTCAGCGCCGTGACCACAGATGAACAATTCATGGACTGGGGTTGGCGAATTCCTTTTCTTGCAAGCATCATCCTTATTGGTCTCAGCTTGTATGTTCAACTAACCTTGGAAGATACGCCCGCATTTCGAGAGCTACAAAACGCAGTTAATGACAAGATCGGCACTGTAGAAGAGAGTGCACCACCTCCATCTCGATCACCTGTGCTCGAGGCCATCAGCCTCTATCCAAAACAAATACTACTGGCCGCCGGTGCCTTCCTATCTATCCAGGTGGTTTTCTACATAGTGATCGCATTTCTCGTTGCCTACGGTAGCAGCGAATCAGGGCTGGGGCTGCCTAGGGAGATCATGCTACAAGCGGTACTGCTTTCATCGTTGGTGCAAATTCCCGTTTTGTTTATTGCTGGTGCATATTCCGACAGACATGGTCGTCGAGGTATTTACATGCTGGGCGCAATACTCAGTGGCATTTGGGCATTCGCCATGTTCCCACTCATGGATACGGGTCAGTTTTGGCTGATTGTACTCGCAATGTCTGGCGGACAAATATTCCTTTCGATGATGTACGGACCACAAGCCGCATTCCTTGCTGAAATGTTCAGCACAAATGTTCGCTATTCAGGTGCATCTCTCGGTTATCAACTTGGCGCAATACTGGGTGGCGCGATGGCACCCATTGTCGCCACATTCCTCTGGAGTGAATACGGAACAATCTACATTGCGATGTACATTGCCTTTGCCTCTCTTCTGACTTTGATCTCTGTTCAAATGCTGAGCGAAACAAGCGGCAAAAATCTCGACGATACTACAACGAACGAATAATCGATCAAAATACGTCTCTACATCCTAGGTAATATTACTATCCATTTACTTTAAAGGATGTAAGACGACAGGAAGGTGTGAGTAGCCTTTTACAAAGTTGGATACCACGTGAGAAGGTTCTCCAACAACTTCCACTTTGTGAAACCGTTTGCTGATCTCTTCCCACAATACGCGTAACTGCATCTCTGCTAGACGGTTACCCATGCAACGATGAATACCAAATCCAAAGGATACGTGCTGGCGTGCATTTTCGCGATCTATAATAAGTTTGTCGGCATTGTCGAAAACGCTTGCGTCTCGATTTCCTGAGACATACCACATAACGACTTTATCACCCTTTTTAATTGTCTTCCCACGCAGTTCTACGTCTTCTAGCGCCGTTCTCCGCATGTGTGCAAGGGGCGTCTGCCAACGAATAATTTCCGCAACCATGTTTGGAATGAGGTCTACATTCTCACGCAGTTTATCGTATTGATCCGGGAACCTATTCAAGGCCAGTACACCGCCCGAGATAGAATTTCGGGTCGTATCATTACCACCAATAATCAGCAGCATCATGTTGCCTAGAAATTCACTTGGTGGCATATCCCGTGTTTCAGGATTGTGTGCCAGTAGCGTTAATAAATCGAACCCTTCATGGGCTGGATCAAGCCTTTTTTGAAAAAGGTTCTGAAAATACTTAAGGCAGTTCTGCAATTCGGCGCCTGCTGCTTCCCAAGTCGAAACATGACCGGATCTTGGTCCCATAGTACCAATGTCGGACCAGCGAGTCAGTTTGCTGCGATCTTCAAACGGGAAGTCGAACAAGGTGGCCAGCATGCGGGTTGTGAGTTCAATTGATACATTATGAACCCAGTTAAATTCCTCACCGATCGGAAGACTGTCAAGAATTTCCTCTACATGCGAGCGGATCAGACCTTCCATCTTAGCAAGGTTAGGCGGCGCGACGACGGGAGAAACAGTGGCACGCTGTCCATCGTGCTTTGGCGGGTCCATAGAAATAAAAGACGAGGACTCAGCACCAGCACTGTCGACTATGCCTATGCCCTTGGCGCTTGAAAAACGCTTGTGATCAGTATCAACATCCTTGATAGCAGCGTGGCTTGTAATAGACCAGAATGGCCCGTAGCGACCATTAGAATGATAATGCACTGGATCTTCTTGCCGAAGGCGTTCAAACAGCGGCCAGTGTGCGTCCTGTTGAAACAGAAAATGGTTGGAAACATCAAGTTCGTCAAGACCTGCGGTCTTAGCATATTCTTGAGCACTCTCCATGGTGGCATTTCGGTAATCAAACATCGGCATCTGGGCCTTTTAAGAAAATGAATACTTTATCTTTATCCCCTACATCCCTCAAGTCAAAGCCTTGCACAAATAGCAGCTTTATTCCCTATAGAAATACTCCTGCGGCCCTCACGGATCGGATTACGATCATGGCCATTGGTGCAATACCCAATACTGATACCTGTTGCCGGGTCACACCAAGCTATCTGCCCACCTGCCCCAGCATGGCCAAATGACAAGGGTGAATTGGTGTGTCCAAACCCACGTAAATTGCGGTTCTCATCTCCTGCTACAGAGATACCAAGGCCTCGATTTATCAAATTACCGGTCAGTAAATCATTAAGACCTCCCGTTTTTACTTCTCGAGCATTTTGCAAAGTTTCAGGATGCCAGATTTGTTCGCCATCGAACGAGCGGCCTGTGACCAGCGCTTGGTAAAACAAGGCTACATCGGCAGCAGTCATAATGCCGCCCCCACCAGGGACAGGTACTTTACGAATATCCGTTTTATTGAAAGATGTTAATACCCCTTCAGTAACTTCAGTCACAGGGGGAACAGCCAGTCCCAGCTTAAGATAATCATCAGCCGTCATCGGGTCACCAACATGTTTGATCTCTGCAATTCTGTGATGTTGCTCCTCGGGGGCACCGACAAACATGTCTTCCAAGCCCAGTGGCGCTGCGATTCGTTCACGCACAAAAGATTGGTAGCTCTGCCCGGACAGTCTTTCAATAATTTCTGCAATCACCCACATAGAAGAAGTGGGGTGATATTCGAAACGGGATCCTGGAGTCCAGTTGAGTGTCCAGTCTGCAAATCGTTGAATTGTCGCTTGTTTATCAGCCCAGAGCAGTGGCCTGAACGGCGCATGAGGAAAACCTGCCGTATGTGTAAACAATTGCTCAATCGTAATATCCGCTTTTCCATTCTCACCGAATTCAGGAATGATGCTAGTCACTTTTTGTGTGACATCCAGCTTACCTTCTTGAATCAACAACCATGCTGCCGCCGACGTGATGCCTTTGGTAGCAGAAAAAATACAATACAAAGCGTCATCAGGTGCATCGCCATAAGTCTCAAAAGCGGCCAGTTTGCCCTCTCGAGCAATGGCAATTTGAATCGAAGGTAATAGACCCTCATCCACTTCTTTTCTCACTCGGCTTAGCAGTTCTTCGAGCTTAGTATCATCTATGCCAACTTCTGCTGGGCTGTCTGCCATGAATTTCTGGTCAATCATTGGTTTCATCTTCCATTCTTAATATTTTTTACACGATCTGGCATTTACGGTTTCCAGGCGTCATTATAGTTTTCTGCTCCGACACTTTTTACATCACCCAACCAATCACCTTCGTAGGGCCAGTCTTCAGGATGCTCAGGATTGGGACCCTGCCAGAATCGACTAATCGGCCCATCCCCGACTTTTTCTAATGACCATGCCTGTCGCCTAAAGGTCCAGCTGTCAGGGACAAGCGCATGAGCGCGCCGAAAATGTTTAATGGCGAGTTTATGCTTACCCACAATTTCAAGATGGGAAGCCATTTCGAAGTGGGCATGCCCAAGTGCTGTTTCAAGATTTCGTGGCCGCGATCGACTCACTGCTTTTTCTGCACCCATCGCAAATTCACTCGCTGAACCCTTTTTTACCCAATCCCGTAAAGCCAGATGATACTCACCTTTGCTTTGCGGAAATTTAGCGGCTTCGGTCATCATATCAATGACACGTTGAGGGATTTCTTTCGGCAACTCGATATTAGGGGTATTCGCTTCACCTTCTTTTTTTGGTGCAGGCGCGGGCTCAGCTGGCCTCACGATCATGCCTTGCTCATCAATCCATATACTGCTGGGGATATTGATGACACCAAATAAATCAGCAAGCACATGATGCTGGTCAATCAATGAGGGATGTTGAGGTGACGCAGCATCAATGAATGCCTTGCATCCTTCAATACCGATACTATCGAGGCCAACCGTCACCAATTCAAAATTTTGATCTTTTAATTCTTCTCTTAATGCTTGCCACACGGGCAAGTCGCCAGAGCATCCTCAGTAGGGGGCCCAAGCATAAATGAGCACCTTCTTACCTAAGAGGCTCGATAGCTTAAATTCCTTGCCCTCATGATCTGGCAAAGTAAGTTCTGGCGCCTTAGCAGAGCTCAATGCCCTACCTCCGATAGAATCCGGACCGAGGGCCCAGAGATTTGCTTCAGGTTCTTCAACTAAGGGCAGGTTCATCGCTGAGGCAAGCTCAGCAATGTCCACAGTCTCGGCGTCTGCATTGGGGACAGGTATGCAGATATCATTTTTACAAGCACCTTCCGGTTTTAGCGTCCAGCCTGTCGCGTTTTCGAATTCGTTTTTCGGCACAGTCAAAGAATGCAGCAGCATCTTGATCTCCTTTTTTTAATAAGCGCTTAATCAGAACTTAGTCAGAATGAGGCCAACACCATATCATGCCTTTTGCACCTTACATTCCAGATTCTGGTTATGCTTTATCATTCAAACCACTTATCGAGAATCAACGCACCCTCTCAGGTAGGTATCAGTACAAAATTACCGAAATGGGCTTTTTTCAAGAATTCTTTTTGCGCGCTAACGATATCTTCAAGCGCAAAACATTCTGCGACCAACGGCATTATCTCACCGCGTTCAATGTACGCGACGAGGTTCGAAAACACAGGCTCATCCCAGGCCGTACACCCGATCAAGCGTAAATCTTTAAGATAAAAGTCGCGCATATCCATGCTCACCATCGGCCCTGCAATAGCGCCCGATGACGCATAACGCCCACCACGTCGGAGCAATTTCAACAGTGGTTCGAATCCCGGTCCGGCGACATTGTCCATGATCACATCGACACTCGATTCTCCTAGTTCGGCAATCATATCCGCACCCCGCTCAATTATCCGGTCGATGCCAAGGCCGGCTAAGGCATCAATTTTGGATTTACCGACTACCGCTGTAACCTGCGCGCCTCTACGTTTGACCAGTTGTACCATGGCAGAGCCGACGCCACCCGAGGCGCCGGTCACGAGCACATGATCACCAGCACTCACACCAGCACGGTGCACCATATTTTCCGCAGTTCCGTAGGCACAGGGAATCGTCGCCAACTCAACATCACTCCAGTCACAATCGACTTTGAATACTTCACTCATCGGTACTTTTACATACTGGGCAAATGCACCGTCAAAATCTGACGCCATCCAGATATTATCCAGCGATTCAAAGCCATGCAGGCGCATACAAGCTCTCACTAGTACCCGCGCGCCTATCCAAGAAGATTCGGTATCATCGCCCTGTCTGACGACCTCACCACAACAATCGGTCCCTTGGATAAACGGAAAAGGCGTCATTTCATTCCAGCCGCCATCAGCAGGAGTTTGACTACGCTCACTATCTTCGGCAGAAAATGCGCCTGTGCTGCTGGTTTCTGTGCTGCTGGTTACAGAAGACGAGTACCAGCCCAGTCGTGTGTTGATCTCGGTATTGTTAACTCCCGCCGCGAGAACCTTGATTAACAACTCACCCGGTCCTGCCACTGGCATCGGTACTTCTCGATAATCAAGCTTGTCGTAACCGCCGTTACCGGTCGTGACCACCGCTTTCATTGTTGCCTGGCCTGGCGTTAAAACAAATCGATCAGCTTTGCTACCAGTTAAATATTTAAGATCCGGCATTCAGTGTTTATCTCACCATAGATTAACCCGCAGCATAATCGCCGATGGGAGACTTGTCGAACACGACTAAAAAATACAGAGTAAGCTGATGCTATAATGACTTAACAAGCACCCTCACAAAAATAATCTCGTCACGAAGTTAAAGGCCGTTTAATACAAAACTTCTGTACATCGTATTCGAGGAGCATACCCTCATCGGCGTTTCTTAAATTGATACTGTAAATCAAACTAATGGATAATCTAACGTTAATCTAGTTAAATTAGCTGTCTTACCCACAGCAGATATCGAACTTTCTATCTGACAGTTTACAAATTCTGTAAATTTTAATGTGGAAAAATTGTGGAGATAAATTATGTAGAGCAGTGTAATAAAATCAAACAACCTTATCAGTAGTTAATCTTGATCAAGTGGAGTCCTCGTGCTTTAGCCTTCGCACTGAGTTTATCTTCATTGTGCTGGTGTAGTGCAGTTTCAATCTCTGCAATATCTATATTCCCTCTCGCCAGTTCGAATAGTGCACCTACGATATATCGAATCATCAGCCGTAGAAAACCACTACCTTCTATCTCGAAGTAATATGTGTTGTTAGATAATCCTGAAAAATGCGCCTGACGTAATTCAATACGTAAGATCTTGCGTACAGTAGATTTAACCTGCTTGTTATTCATTGAAAAACTATAGAAGTCATATTCGCCAATAAAGTGCTCGCAGGCCTCGCGCATAGTCTCAAGGCATAATATTTTGTCACCCTGCGGGCCACTACATAAACTAACGTGAGCGACTATATCATTAAGTAATGGCGTACTAACCTCATCCAAAGAAAAATAGTAGCGATAGATCTTGCTGACACTGTCTCGGTTAGCACTGAAGTCTGGTGAACAGTGAGTGCACTCCACAATTCGAATATCATCTGGCAGAAGAGAATTCATACCTAAGTGAAGTTTCTCTGCTGGGATATCCATACTTATCGAAAGCTTTGCCACCTGGCCCTCGGCGTGAACGCCTGCATCTGTGCGGCTAGCGCCAGAAACTATGCAATCAGTGTATTTACAGATCTTTCGTAATACCTGGCTTATTGAAAATTGCACCGTAGGTTTTTTGCCGTCATCACCTAGGTCCTGCCAGCCAAAATAATTGCTGCCCCTGTAGGAGATGACAACTTTGTAGTGGTATCGCTGCAGTTTCGTATACACTAATTAGTTCCCGTCCAGAAATAGCCAACTTTGGCTGAATGTTGCAAAATCGAAAATATGTTAGGGGATAATTTCAAACAGTAAATTTCGATAAGAAACTTACAAGGAAAGTAGCCCCGCTGAAGTTAATTTATGGATGATCACTCGCTAACTTATTCAATGGTTAATTGTCGCTGACGTGCCCTTAAGCTATATGAATTTTTTCCTACGTTTCCTTATCTTTTTTTGCCTTCAATAATTGCTCATAAGTGTGTTCCGCGAATACATTTCTCGAACGATCTACGTCGACCATAATGACATAAAGGCATGGTATTAGTATTAAGGTAATGCCCGTAGCAAAGAGTATTCCGAAGCCTAACGATACAGCCATAGGCAATACCAACTGCGCGCTTAGACTGGTTTCGGTCAACATGGGGAGAAGCCCGAAAAAGGTGGTCAGTGAAGTAAGTAAGATAGCTCGAATTCGACGTGTGCCCGCATCAACAGCGGCAGTTTCAAGGTCCATACCTTGATCAACACCTTTGTTAACGAAATCGACAAGAATCAAACTATCATTTACCACAACACCAGCCAAGGCAACGATGCCAAATACAGACAAGAAACTGAAGGACATGCCCAAGAGGATATGACCAATTAATGCACCGACCAATCCAAAAGGAATCACGGCCATAATAATAAGAGGTTGTAAGTAGGATTTTAAGGGGATCGCCATTAAAGCGTAGATGACGAAAAGTGTCAGAAGCATCATGAAAATCAAATTACGCAGAAATTTTTGCTCCTCTTGACTGGCGCCCCCCAACTCAAGTTTGACATCTGGGTATCGGCCGGCGAGTACTGAGGAGAATTTTTCCTGAACTGATCTCACCACCTGACCTGGTTCCAATTGGCTAATGTCACCGTTAGCCGTAATGATGACGGCTCGTTTACCGTTATTTCTATTGATGCTGGAATAACCGTAGCGTAAATCTAGGTCGGCTACTGCCTGAAAAGGCACGTCCTTGCCCGCTGAGGTTCTGATGTACATGTTTTCTAGATTGCCCATCGAAACTCTTTCGGCTTTATCATAACGCACCATAACCCGCACTTCTTCAAGGTCACGCTGTATACGCTGTGCCTCTACACCGTAAAAAGCTGCCCTGACCTGTTGTGCCAAATCTTGAAGAGAAATCCCTAAATTTTCAGCCGATGGTTTAATCTGTAAGTTAACTTCCTGTGCGCTGCTATTATTGGTGCTCTGAATATCATAGACACCTTCATAGGTCGCGAGAACCTCTTCCAACTGACTGGCAGCTTGATCAAGTTGATCATAATTATTACTCATTAACTTGAAGTTAAACGTTGTTCCTCCACCGACTCCTGTAGAACCGTTGGTTTCCAGTTTTTTGGTCCCGGCAATATCACCAATTTTTTTGCGCCACTTATCAGCAAGTTCAATGGCATTAACTTCATTTTCCTTATTTTTGGCCAGCTCAACAAAAATAAAACCACTGGAGCCTGAAGCCTGTTCAAACAGGTGGGTAATGAACTGTTCTCCTTCGGGTTGCTCACTATTAATTTCTCTTATTGCTGCCGCCACTTGTTTGACTATCTTAATTGTCTGGCTAGGGGGTGCACCATCGACCACTTCGACATTCGCCTGAATAAAATCTTGGGGTAATTGCGGAAACAATACAACATGTACAAGAGGGCTTGCGATAATGCCCGCTGCGATAATTAGCATAGCGATGAAAACGGCAACTGTATTGTAGCGATGGCGGACAGCATAAATGAGAAACGGTTTATAATAGTCAGATACAAAAATCTTGAAGCCGGTAGCAAACCTGTGTTGTTTTCGGCGTATATAAGCCATTTTAATTTCGGGAATATCTTCCAGAGGTGCCATTTGCGCTAGGTGTGATGGCAAGATCAATTTTGATTCAACCAGGGAAAATATCAAGCAACAAATAACCACTCCACCGATAGACCCGGCAATACCGGCAATGGGTCCTTCCATTAATACCATCGGCGTAAAAGCGGCAATGGTGGTCAGTACACCAAAGGTTGCGGGCATGGCAACCTTGTAAACACCCTTAATCACATTTTCCTGAGTTAGACCAAACTCTTCTACCGCACTCTGCGCACTTTCACCAATAATAATGGCGTCATCAACCACAATACCGAGCACTAAAATAAAACCGAAAAGACTCATGATATTGATTGAGATATCCCCTGCAGGCATTAAAGCAATAGCACCGAGAAAACAAACAGGCAAGCCGACAATTACCCAGAAGGCCAGTTGTAAGCGTAAGAATAGGCCGAGAACAATGTAGACAAGTAGAACGCCATACCACAGGTTGTCCAGCATCATTTCAACAACAGTTTCTAGATAAAAGGATAGATCGAGCCATGAATCTATACTGACTTTATCTGGCAATGTTAATCTACGTTCAGCAACGTAATTTTTTATTTCTTCGGCTATATTCAGCGCGTTTTGATTGCCCACTGCAAACACCTGCATACCAACGCTTGTAGCATTGTCGAAAAGCAGGTACCCCTCGACTTCTTCAAAACCGTCTGTGATTGTTGCAATGTCGACTAGCCTCAAACGTGTACCATCTTCGTTTGTTCTTAATGTAATGTTTTCAAAATCCGACTGGGTATAGGCTTGCCCTTCTGTGCGCAAAAGAATATTTCCGCTTTTTGTCTTCAGTGTGCCTGCAGGCAAGTCCAGGGATGATTTGCGAATGGCATCAGCCACTTCGTTCAATGTTAAATCATATTGTCGAAGTTGTGCTTTACCGAGTTCAATACTAATTTCGTAATTTCGTGCACCAAAAAAATCTACAGAGCTTACGCTTGGCAGTGCTTTGAGTTCTTCGCGAATGGTATAGGCAAATTCTTTCAAACCTCGTTCATCCAGTTCACCGTATACCTGAACAAACATAACGAGGCTTTTGATGTCTCGCTTATAGATTCGCAACTTTTCCATATTATCTGGAAATCCAGATACGCGATCAACAGCGAGTTTGGCCTCGTCTAATATCGTCTCCACATCAAAGTCGGATGAAACCTCAAGGCTTAACTGGGCAAAGCCTTCTTTGGCAACTGCTTCTATCTCGGCTATCCCTTGGACATCATTTAGAGCATCTTCAATTTTAGTGATAATAGCCGACTCAATTTCAGTGGGCGCGGCGCCTGGATAAATTGCTTCGATCACAACCAGTTCAAGCTGTGCATCAGGCATAGCCTGAGTACGAATTGAAAACGCCGAGATAAACCCCAGTATGAGGATAAGAAACATCAATAAATTGGCAGCGACCGGATTGCGAACAAACCAGGCAATGACACCACTCTGTCGTTGATCTATATCCATCTTTTCACTCAAAGTTGAGAAAATATTAGGCGCATGTACATACCAATGCGACCAGAATCAATCTTCTAATAATTTGTTAGCTGTTATTAATCGATACTTCACTTTGGTACCAGGTAAGGGGTTCTCCAGTGGTGTAATGGACAATAAATCGCCATCCTCCAGGCCTTCGTTAACATACAGAAATTTTTCATCAGCCCGCAAAGGCTTAATGGTACGCATCTCCAATCGGCTGTCTTTATCTATAGTCCAAACTTTGTTTCCGGGTCTGATCGCAGCCCTGGGAATTAGGATTAAGTCCTCAAAAGGACGACCCTCTATTTCAGCGTTGACAAAAGCACCCACTCGAAGGGGTGTCGTCCATCCGCTGTCACCTGTCTTATAGGGATCGGTGACAATGGCAACCGCATAGAGCACACGGTTTTTTCGATCCATAACAGCTTCCGTGCGAGTAATAAGCCCCTGCCAGCTTATGTCTTTCTGACCGGTAATAGATGAGAGCTTCACGTTGACCTGTTTTACTGTTTCATCCAGCGCTTCCGGCAGGTCCAGAAATTCTATTTCGTGTAGCGGAATGGGTAGCCGCACCTCGACATAATCGATCGACAACACAATGCCAAGTTTCGTACCGATGCTGACATACTGACCGATGTCAGCTTCCTTTGACTCAACTACACCATTGTAAAATGCTTTTACGCTGGTTCGTTCGAGGTCACCTTCCTTTTTGGCCAAGTCCGCAATAGCAAACTCGAGATTGGTTTTTGCTTCGAGTATTTGTGGTTTGCGAAGGGCGAGATCACTGGGAGTCCTACTTTTGTTTTTATTAGCGCGATGCCAGTCGAGTAAGGCGAATTCAGCCAAGCCTTCCTGTTCTGCCAGTTTTAGTCTCGCACTGGCAATAGATGCTTTAGCCTTTTTGACGCTGGAAATATAATTTCGCTCATCAATTTTGATCAATATTTGATCTTTTTTAAACGCGCCTCCTGTAACATAGCCGGGCGCGATTTCTGTAATGACGCCTGAAACCTCAGAAATTAAACTGGTGCGGGTTTTGGCCCTTACCTCTCCTTGGGTGTGTACCTTCATCGTGAAATTGACTTTCTTCACTTCTAGTGCATCAACCAGAATAATACTTTCAGTTTTTTTCGTCTGGACTGGTTCAGGTGTAGAGAAATAAAGTACAAGGGAAATCAGGATGCCTACGGAAACGATAAGGCCAGGCATGAGAAATCTTGAATCGCGAATTTGGGAAAACATTATAAACCCCTATCCATTTTAATACGGGTATAGGCGCTTTTGATTCTGATGAGTTGATCTTCAGGAATTTTACTCAATTCGTCAGGCACCCCTTTTTGGCGTAAATTTTCTGGGTCATACAACAATGTTTTTTTGTGGTAACAATCTTCAATGACATCCATGTCATCATCGAAGGAGCAACCTAGAATTTTATAACTCGTGTCTAGCGTATCGGTGCCTGTCTGGTAAATTAGCAAAAGTTGATCGTATACCTCCGTGAGTTGAAATATCTCCACGGCAGATCGTATAAGTCTTTCCTCATCTTTATCATAATCCAGATCCGCATAAGCGAGTCTAAACATAATGCCGATCATGGATTCGAGTACTTCCTGATCATGCTGAAACTGATTGTAAAAGGCACTAGCGTGATCTTCGAAACTCGTATCCGATTCAATCGCATCATTAAATATTTTGAGGGCGAATTGCTCTGATGCGTAGGAAAGCTTGAAATGAGATTTGAATAGATTCTGCATCTCTTCTCTTTCTTCATCGCTGACGTGATTGTCAGCTTTCGCCAGTTTGCCTAACATGGAGAAAGTGGCTGCAAAAAAAACACTGTTTTTTGTTTCTCTATTTGACATTGCAACGCCGAAAAATGTGCGTGGTGAATTATCAAATAACTGATGGCCCAGCGCCACACCAACGAGCGCACCGAAAGGCCCTGCAAAGTAATATCCGAGACTGCCTCCTGCTATTTTTCCTATAAAACGCATCCAGCTTTACTCTCAATGTAAAAGGGTAGACCTATTGTAGCAATATAGTGCCCTGAAAGGAGTACCCGTCATGGCATCCTGAAACTAAGAAAGTTCTGATCTTGTGAAATTTGCTTTTCTGGGGTTTATTAATGCGCGATGGTAAACAATATCGACAAAAACTCATTATTTTAGTCCATTACAAACCTAAAATACCTTTCGATTAAGGCTTATATCCACCCCGCCGTGCAGGAAAAAATTTTTATGCCAAAAAAGCCCAACTAGAATACTTATCTACAAAAGATGGTTTATGCTGCTGAGTTGGTGGATTGTACGAGCGCATTGTACCGGTAATTTTTACCGCTCATCTTTATACAATTCTAGCAAGGAAGAAGTTTAATGAAAAATAGTTGGCAAATATCGTCTGCGATATTCATGTTAGTGCTGCTAGCTGCTTGTTCACAAGATGTGGAACAGACTGAAGCAGCAGCTGTGGCTATGGGTGCAATTCCGGTCACTCAGCTACCCAATGATGTGCGACCCTTGAGTTATAAATTACGACTTAAGATCAATCCAGATCTCGAGTCCTTTGAGGGCAGAGTAGAAATTGAAATAGAACTCGATAAAGCGCGAAATGGAATTTGGTTGCATGGTAATAAATTAACGTTCTCTGATACTACCTTACTACGAGATGGCAAGGCGCTCTGGAAGCTTGAGCCTAAACAAGTCGATAGTGCCGGTGTACTTAAAATTGATTTTCCTGACACTTTACAACCTGGGGTGGCGACACTGATTTTTAACTATAGTGCTGCCTTTGATAAAACCAGTGAAGGTTTATACAAAATTGTGGAAAGCGAAAATGCTTATATATTTTCACAATTTGAATCAACCTCCGCACGGCTCGCATTTCCTTCATTTGATGAACCGGGGTTCAAGACGGCTTTTGACATCGAGGTCATCACGAGATCTGACGTTTCTGCTGTCAGTAATGGACCAGAAAAACGGGTTGAAGAATTAGATGGGGGCTTAAAACGCATCACCTTTGCCACAACAAAAGTACTGCCTACCTACCTAATTGCTTTTGCTGTGGGTCCTTTCGACATTGTTGAAGGTGCGGATATCAAGGCGAGTAAAAACAGAGACACAATCATCCCTCTTCGCGGCGTTGCTGTAAAAGGCAAAGGAGAAAAGCTGGAATATGCGCTAGCGCATACCGAAGAAATCGTACTGGCATTGGAAACCTACTTTGACTATCCCTATCCCTACGAGAAGCTAGATTTGATAGCAGTTCCACCCATGGGCAATTCTGCGATGGAGAACGCTGGCGCAATTACCTATGGCGAACAGCTTTTGTTTTTGGACGAAAACTCCACTGTGGAACAAATTCGTGGCTTCTATAACGTCCATGCCCACGAATTGGCCCATCAATGGTTTGGTAATCTTGTGACGCCAAAATGGTGGAATGACATTTGGCTAAATGAAGCTTTTGCAACATGGATGGCGAATACTATTTTGGACCGACTTTTTCCCGATGAGCATTATCTGGATGATCAGGCTGCGAATACAGCGGCGGTCATGACTCAGGATAGCCTAGTCAGTGCACGAAAAATTAGACAGCCAATTGTTAATCATGGTGATATCAGGGCGGCATTTGATGGCATTACCTACACCAAGGGCGGCGGTGTCCTGAGGATGTTTGAATCTTTCATGGGAGAGGACGCATTCAGAAAAGGAATACGTCACTACATGGACAAACATGCCTGGGGCAATACTGATGCCAACGATTTTATGCAGGCGATATCAGAAGTAAACGATACTGTTGATCCAGCTGAGCTGATGCGCTCATTTAATAGCTATATCGACCAGCCTGGCGTACCTATTGTCAACGTTGATCTAAGTTGTGGCGATGGAAAAAATTCTCTGACCATCACACAAAAAAGATACTTTCCTATTGGTTCGCTTGGCGCAAGTGAACAAAGTTGGGATATTCCCATTTGCGTAAAATATAGCGTCGGCGGTGAATTAAAAGAAACCTGTGACATGGTCACAGAAGCCAGTCAGGATATGGCATTGCCGACAGAATCCTGCCCTGATTATATTGTGCCCAATGCCGGAGGTAATGCCTACTACCGCTGGAATCTTTCTTCGGATCAATGGCAGGCCTTACTCAAGAACTTTGAAGACTTAGAATCCAATGAACAACTATCTGCCGCCTCCAGCCTCAGTGCAGCCTTTAATTCTGCAGAACTAGATCTTGGGGCTTATCTTGATGCTGTAGCGCTTCTTTCTCGCGCAAAAGCTGGCAATGTCGCCACAGCGCCGATAGGAGATGTATTGACCGTGGTGCAATATCTAGCGGAAGGCGAACAGCTTAAGACCTTGCAAGCCACCTTGGTTGAATCCTATGGTCCACGCTTGGATGCAATTGATGCCATTACTGAAAAAACGGCAGAGCAGCAGCAGACCTATAACTATTTGCTTTCTGTTGTATCTCGTTTCTTGAGAGATGAAACATGGCGAGCGAAACTAACTCAATCGGCATTAGCTTACACCGGATATGATAGTGATCAGAAATTACATCCTGAGCTCATTGATATTAATCAGCGATCCAATGCGCTGCGCGTTGCGTCAGACGATTTGGGTTTACCTTTTGTAAAACACCTTTGGTCTCATGTTAAGGCCTCTGATGACTCAGCCTTGAGAGAAGTGATGATCAGAGCGATATCTTTTAGTGGCGATCCTGCAGCCGCTAACTTTGCCCGTAAATTGATGCTTGACCCTGATTTAAGGCAAGAGGAAATTGGGTACGTCGGATTTCACCAGTCATATTATAAAGCGAATCGTGAAGCGCTTTGGACCCATGTCCAGACTAATTATGACGCGCTTGTTGAACGGGTAGGCGAGAATAATAAAGGCAGGTTAGTGGGTGTATTTTCATCTTTCTGTTCTGAAAAAAGCGCTAAAGAGCTTGATGCATTTTTTGCTCACAGAGTTGATACGAAAGACGGCTCCGATCGAACTCTTGCCGGCTCTCTAGAAACGATCCGGCTTTGTGCGGCTTTTGTTGATGCCCATAAATTGTGAGTTGAAAGCACAATAACGGGGTAGACAGATCTTCCCCCTAGTTTAATGTAAATTCCATACTAGATACTTATAGGAATTAGTTGGGATCAGGAGCGCTTCTTACCAGGCCTTGAGCCTTTCCCACGTTTGCCAATACCACTTTTTCTATTGATTTTGCGTGGCTGAATGCTGCTGGCCGCAGCAATGATTTCACCATCATATTCAAATGAGTTTTCACCGTCGATATAGGGAATGGCGGCAATGAAGATTTGTTGTTGAATAAGCTTTTCGATGGCTGCAACGTTGCCACGCTCGTCCCCACCCATAAGTGAAATCGCGACCCCTTGCATGCCAGCGCGACCAGTACGACCGATGCGGTGTACATAATCTTCGGCATGACGTGGAATATCATAGTTAATAACGAGTGGCAGTTGATCAATGTCTAGCCCCCGAGCAGCAATGTCGGTGGCGATGAGTATCTGGATTTCCCCATCTTTAAATTGTTGTAATGTTTGCGTACGCAGGTGTTGGGATTTATCGCTATGGATCGCCGCGCAGCTCATACCTTTTTCACATAGGTAGGCATCAACAATATTAGCATTTCGGCGTGTGCGGGCAAAGACCAGACATTGCTGTTTATTGTTGGCCAATAGGTAATAGATGATATCGGGCTTTTCATTTTGCTCTACTTCGTAAATAATCAGCTTAACGCTGTCCGCAGCTTTATTTGATTGTCGTGACTGTACAATGACAGGATCATGCAATAGACCATCGGTAAAACTGGTGATCTGGGCATTAAAAGTTGCAGAGAACAGAAGGTTTTGTCGTTGTTTCGGAAGCTGATTTAAAATCCGTCGAATCTGATCCTGAAAACCTTGGTCGAGCATACGATCAGCTTCGTCCAGGACTAAGGTTTCTACCTGGCTGAGATCCAGCTTTTCTTGGGCCAGTAAATCGAGCAATCGCCCGGGCGTCGCAATGAGGAAATCAACGCCATTACCAATTTTACGAATTTGCTGATTGATTGGCACGCCGCCATAAATTACTGCATGGCGCAGGGGTAACTCACCAATAAATAAAGCGACATTGTCATCAATTTGCTGTGCCAATTCACGTGTTGGGGCAAGGCATAATACTCGGATGGGCCGACCTTTTAATGGTTTGATTTGTTGGAGCTTATCCAATAAAGGCAATACAAACGCGGCGGTTTTACCACTACCGGTTTGAGCTGAAGCCAATACATCACGCTGCGCTATGATGGGTGGAATCGAGCGTTGCTGAATCTCTGTCGCTTGGTTGTAACCCAGCTGCTCCAAAGGTTGGGTGAGTGATTCGGAAAGACCTAGCTTGGTAAAAGCGTTCATGAGCTGTGCTCGATTATTTGCGTAAACGGCGCAGTATATAGACTATATGGGCGGATAAATGAAAAATCTTAAAAGATAATTTTCGGTCTGATATGTAAGAGAAATTTGAATTTACCGCTGCTAGGATCTTCCCTTACCGTGAGGCGATAAAATCGCGAAAGTAGTCTCGTTCTTTATTAGCAGAAAACGGCTTACTGATAATACGCAACACGTCATGCTTACGCTTCCAATTGTTCCCATCTTCAATGTAGCCGCTACAGACAAACACAGGAAACAGACCCCTACCAAAACGAACATTGAGGTAGTCGAGTAGAAAATGGCCATCATATTTCGGCATTTTTAGGTCTGTGATGACAAAATCCACGTCATGGACCTTTAACGCTTCAACGGCGGTAAACCCTGAATCAGCAGCAATTACCTCACATCCTATCGACTCCAATATGCGCCGCCATATCTTGACGATGATCGGTTCGTCATCTACCACCAGCACTTTGGGCTGCCGGTTGTCAGCGCTCACGTCTCAGCCACTGATGACGCTGGCACTATTTCCGGCACTATTCGCGACACTATCTGGGGTAAATCAATATGAAAAGTCGTGTTCTTCGCACGTGGGTCAAAACAAAATTGTCCCTGATGAGACGAGATAATACCCTGAGAAATTGATAGACCCAGACCTATGCCCTCACCGATTTCTTTGGTGGTAAAAAATGGCGTCATCATCTTCTCGATGACATCAGCATCATTAAGCTGGCCACTATCAATAAAGCTGATTCTCAGGAAGTTCGGTAACTCATCAACGTGAATCTTGATCCACCTGTCGTCTAATGAAAGTACAGCCTGGACAGCATTCGAGAGGAGGTTCAGTAATACTTGGCTCATCTGTACTTCATTAATCATCGCTGTGATATGACTGTCGCCAGTCACCGTAATCTGGATATCATCTTTTAACAGCCGCTCTCGACTAAAGCCCAATGACGAATCAACTAGCTTGACCAAGCTCACTTCAGCACGGTTCTCTGCTGGCACATTACGAAAAATTGTACCTAATCCCGTGACAATCCGTGAGATCCTCGTCACTGTATCCTCAATATCATCCATGTCGGCAAGCACTTCATCACGCTTAAACTCACCTGATTCAAGGCTCCGGCCAGGCCTTGAATGATACACAGTGGATTATTTATCTCGTGAGCAACGCCGGCTGCCAACTCACCAATGGACACCAACCTTGATGTTACCTCCAGCGCCTGGCGTTACTGTGCAAGTGTCGTTTCAGCTTCAACTCTCTCGGTGACATCATTCGTAATAGCAATGTGCGCGGTTTCGCCGTTTTCAAGTTGACAAGGCGCACCCCAGGTCCCCATCCAGCGGTGTTCACCTTTGAGACTGACGAGCTCGAATAGTAAGGATTCGGTTGCGCCACTACAAACGCGTTGGTTAAACGCAATAAACTCATCACGGTAAGCAGGCGCGACCAGTGAATACACATCAGCCATCAATACTGCATACATAGAATCAGCATCAATCAGGTTCAGCCCGCTCTGATTCATGGTTAATAGGGCACCTCGTTGATTGATAATTTTATGGCAGGAGGGCGTCGCGTCGATCATTGTTCCAAGACGCGAATCTTTCAAACCAATCAAACTTTCAATATCATCGCGACGAGTCATTATGCGCGCTGCCTATCAGCCACGCTAAACCAACTTGGCAGACTATCGCAGGGCTTTATATTGTTTAACTGGATGTTGTTCAACATTGTTTTACCCATCAACGCATCAATTGGACCGATAGATTCATAGTGCCATCATTGTAAGTGTTTCGCCAGTATCCAAATAATCCAGAACTTTAACAGAAATGATCTAGTCTCTCCCTTAAGCTGGGACCAAGGACTCACGCGGCGGCCATTCAAGCTTTCAAATACAAAAAAACGCATTAGCATAATTATGCACAATTCACCTTAGGACTCGAAAAATCAATTTACTTAAGATAAAGTCACACCAAAACTAGATAGGAAGAAGACATGGGCAATGACGAATGGTTAGCGTTGACTAAAGAAGAGATTATCGATCCGGATCAAAAAATTGTCGACCCGCATCACCATTTGTGGCGCCGCCCTGATGGTAACCACTATCTGTTAGAAAACTTAAACGCTGACACCATGTCTGGTCACAAGGTTGTCAAAACTGTGTTTGTCGAATGCCACGCCGAATACCGAGCAGATGGTCCAAAGCATTTACGACCTCTTGGCGAAACCAGTTTTGTCTGTGAGCAAGCTGAAGCATCTGAATTGACACAAGGTACAACCATCGCAGGGATCGTTGGCCACGCAGACCTTACCCTGGGCGATGGTGTTGAAGAGGTTCTCTCCTTACACGAAGAACTCGGCAAAGGTAGATTCAGAGGTATCCGCCATGCAGGTGCGCATGCTGAGTTCCCAGAAGCTTTAATGATTGCTGGTAACGCACCGGCCAACCTTTATGAGAACAAAGCATTCAGAGCGGGTATGAATAAACTCGGATCGATGGGATATAGCTTCGACACATGGCACTACCATTATCAAAACAAAGCTTTCCTTGATCTCGCCAAGGCCTGCTCTGATACACAGATGATTTTAGACCACTTTGGTACGCCACTAGGTGTTGGTCCTTATGCTAGTCAAAAGGATCAAATTAAAAAAGATTGGAAAAAAGACATCGCTGCCATCGCCCAATGTGACAACATTGTTGCAAAGATCGGAGGTCTCGCGATGCCAGATAACGGTTTTGGCTGGCATGCTCAAGACAAACCCCCAAGCTCAGACGAATTTGCCGAGGCGCAGCGAGAGTACTACCTACACACCATAGAATGCTTCGGTCCCGATCGTTGCATGATGGAAAGTAACTTCCCAGTGGATCGACTGTCTCTTTCTTATCACGTTCTGTACAACGGTCTCAAAAAAATCGTAAAAGACTTTAGTCAAACAGAAAAAGATCAGATGTTTTATGGCACTGCAGAGAGAATCTATAAGATATAGGTCAAGATTTAAGGTGCTTAAGGATCCAATGCAAAGGACCAGGCCCGCCCATCGAGCCGTCACCAGAAGGCGGCATATCGCCATTGTCGTAGTCAGCTAGCGTATCGAGGCCAGCCTGAACATGCTCTGGCATGGGGGAGCCGCCACCGACAATTTCTCTTTCTGTCACGAGAAGTGGCGCTGAACGTGCCCAGTGCAACTGAGAAAAGAAACCACCACCTGCCTCAAAGATACTCGCCTCTGATTGACAGTCCTTATGTGCTAGCCAGGTGACCATTGCCGATACTTTATCTGGAGAGAGGAGATCCAGAATTTTGTCAGGTGCTTGATCAATCGCTTTTTTACCTTGCTCGACACGACGATCGTTTACCGCATCACCAAAATCTTGCGTCATGCGCGTATGTGCCGAAGGCACTAATACATTACATTTGATATCCAGTTTTAGCTTCTTTGCTTCAAACTGCATCGAGTTCGCCAAACCCAATATACCTGCTTTGCTGGCTGCATAAGCGGCAACACCCGCGCCGTACATAGCAGGAGATGCCGTCATAATAATTCGTCCATATTGCTGATCTACAAGAATGGGCCATGCGGCTTTCATAATGGAGAAAACACTGGTTAAATTTATGTCGAGTGTTTTTTGCCACGATTCCAAGGTCAACTCCGACCAAGTCTCTGGCGTCAATATCCCTGCATTATTCACCACAATATCGAGTCGCCCATAGGCTGCTGTAACAGCATCAATCACTGTTTGCCCCGTTTCGACTGAATCATAGTTAGCGGTGGCGATACCACCCTTTGCCATAATTTCCGCAACGACATCGTCAGCAGAACTAAGATCATTCACCACAACCTTGCAACCTCTGGATGCCAGTAATAATGCATGTTCCCTACCAAGCCCCCGGCCCGCACCAGTGACCAATGCTACTTGGCCATCAAAGCGTAATGTTTCTTGTTGTTGCGTCATAACCTGAACCAATCCCTTTTGTTATATTGAACTTAAGCCGATAATGCCTGGCTCTGTTTGCGAGGGTGATTGCTAGCGTCATTGCTCGCACCCAACATCGCAAGGTTTAAGAAATCTCGTGTAAGCGCTATTACTTGTCCTGCATAGTTGGCCTCCAGATGAATATGGTGAGGGCCGGGTATCCTAATCACTTTCAAATTGGGATGATGTAATTCTGCTTGGGGAATTTCGCTTCGATACCATTTGTCACCTTCTTCAGCCACGATAAGAAGGGCGGGAGATGTGCTCTGTTTCAACATAATGTCCAACTGGTTTCGACTACTACGGTTAGAAGACGGATAACGAATACGAGGGTCTGTTCGCCAAGATACCCCCCCATTAACTTCTCTGTGACCTCGGTTCACCAAAATTCTTGCAGCATCCAGGGTTTGATCCGTCGCCTCTTTTACACGTAAGGCCATTGTCTCTATATCTTGGAAAACCTTCGCAGGACGGGTATGTGCGCTCAACATCTTCTCTGCTGTTTGGCGGTTGCCAGCGACACGTTCTTCATCAGTATAAGTGCCTTCTGCTGCAAAGCCATCAATCATAATCGCTTTATTCACACGTTCTGGAAAGGTTGCCGCTATGACACTTGAAATCTGTCCACCCATTGAATGGCCAATTATATTGAAAGTATCCCAGCCCAAAAGATCAGCCAGGGCTAAAATATCTACCACATAATCCCACTGTAGATACTGTACGCCTGGTGCACGATGATCTGAGTGGCCGTGCCCTGCAAGATCAATTACAACAAGATCCAACTCGGGAAGCATGGGCGCCAATCGATCAAAGGTATTAGCATTATCTAGCCAACCATGAATCGCTAAAGTCGGATAGCCACCAGAATCACCCCAGCGTTTTGCTGCGATTTTACGACCAAAAATTGTAAACTCTGTCTCTTCTCCCAGTCGTATTTTATTGCTCATATAGAACCCACATATTAAAAATTGCGAGAGTATATCGTTTTATTTACTAGATTATGGCCAATGTAGGTATCAATCATGACAAAGGGACCTTCGAAATCCCTAGCGATTCAGCATTTCTATACAATCTAATTAATCTGGCGTTATCGATTAGCTAGTGCGCATCCATAAATAGGTGCATTTGGCTGAAAGCTGCAAAACAGAATATATGTTAGGTAATACTTTCAATCAGTTAGTTTCGACAAGGAACTTACAAGGGAAGTAGCCCCGAAGTTTTCGATTTCTGGATGTACATTAGCTCTTCCCTGCCCAGAAATAGCCAAATTTGGCCGAGCGTCGCCAAACTATAAATGTGTTAGGTAGTAATTTCAGAAACTTACAAGGGGAGTAGCCCCGCTGAAGTTGGTTTCTGGATACTCATTAGCTAAGTGACCGATAAACCAATTCAGCGGCGGCAAGGTCTTCCAAGGCTGAGCCGACGCTCTTAAACAGGGTGATTTCGTTTTGGCTTGTACGTCCTAAAGCTTTTTTATGACACAATTCAGATAACGTTCCCTGTATCGACACGGTATCAATTACGCCAGTCTGAAGTGGTATCAGTAAATCTCCAGATTCTTGAAGCGCGTGCTCAGTGTCTATGTAGATTCTTGCACGTTTGATTACATCGTCATCAGCCTCTCGCATTGTGCTTGTATAGCTGCCGATAAGATCTAAGTGCTGCCCGGGCTTCAACCACTTTCCTTTTATAAGCGGATCCTGAGCCAATGTAGCGCAGCTAATAATGTCAGCTTCTGCCACAGATTTTGAAAGATCTTCACTGACTGTCACACTGATGTTTTGATTGTCTATTTCGTCGGCGAGCCTGTGTGCATTCTCAACACTACGATTGAAGATTGTAATTTCCCTCAAAGGAAATGCTACCTGATAAGCTTGCGCTATACTTTTGGCAACTTGTCCAGCACCAACAATAAGAAGGTGCCGCGAATCTTTTCTGGCAAGAAACTTAGCGGCAAGAACTGATGCAGCCGCTGTGCGTCTTTGCGTCAGTACTTTGCCATCCATCAAGAGCAAATGCCTACCCGTTTCTTGCTCAAACAAAAGATAGGTTGAGTTAATGCTCGGCAGCTTACGAAGCCCATTGCCAGGGTTAACATTTACGATTTTAATACCACCAAAACCAAACTTGCTCCATGCTGGCATGAGCAGCAAATTATTCGAGTAGGTTTCATATGAGCCAGTAATGTGGTGATGCCGAAGGGGTGCATTGATGTTGTCTCGAAAGCCAACTTCAAGTTTTTGGATGAGATCGCGATACGGCAGCCTCTTCTGAGTTTCCTGTGCATCAAGCATACGGATACTATCTGTGCTCATCTAAGGTCACTCCCGTTTTTTAACAAACTGATTGTCAATGAAACAACAAAATGCACTCAAAACCGAAGCACCAATGTAATCGGATATATTCAATTTCAAAATAATTGCTTTAAAAAAATGAAGAGGCCAATGACTATCCATCCAGTAAAATACGAATCTCTTCACATAAAACAGCAGAACTAAAGGGTTTTTCTATTATATTTTCCCACAATGTTTTGTTCAAACCCTCTGGACTAGACTCTTTCGCAAATCCACTTGCTAACTGAATTTTAACCCTTGGGTACTTATCCTGAACGATTGCCGCCAACTCATAACCATCCATTTCTGGCATAATGACATCGGTAAACAACACATCAATTTTCCTTGTTTCCAATATACTCAGTGCCTCTATACCATTTTCTGCTAGTTGAACATCGTATCCCTTTTTTCGTAAAAACTCTGATGTAATATGACGTAGCGCTGGCTCATCATCAACCACAAGTATACTTTCGTGACCACCTAGATTTCTGCTACCGACTTCACTAGGAATTAGCATTTCCTCAATTTCTTTTCGAGGGAAAAATAGCGTAAACTGAGCCCCTAGTTTCAGGTCAGAAGTCACTGCTATTGCGCCTCCCGATCGCTTTGCAAACCCATAAATTTGGGACAAGCCAAGGCCAGATCCTTGTTCTTTTTTAGTGGTAAAAAAGGGATCGAATATTTTTTCTCTGACAGACCTGTCCATCCCACAACCATTATCTGCCACTATCAATTGTGCATAATCACCCGCATTAAGGCCGAGTAATTCTGCTTCATTACTATTCAAAGAAATATTGCCTGTGCGAATAGTCAATTGCGCTCCTGATTGAATGTGACTCATAGCATGCATCGCGTTTATGCAAAGATTTATTAGCGCGTCCTCTAACTCTCCTTCGTTAAGCCAAACGAGCCAAAGATCATCTTGATACTCTATGGACAAATTAACGCGAACAGTGAAAACCTTTTGCAACATGTCTTGCTGTTGTCTTAACAATGAATTTAGGTCGATTGCGCTAGATTCCATCACTCGCCTACGAGAATAGGCTAATAACTTACTGGTAAGACTTGCTCCTCGCTTACCCGCCCTAAGAATTTCTTCCACATATTGTGTATGTTCAAGGTCCTCATCCAGCTCACTAATTAACAGCTCAGAGTATCCCGTGATAATTCCCAGCATATTATTAAAATCATGAGCCACACCACTGGTTAATTACCCAAGGGCTTCTGCTTTCTGACTTTTATAGAGATGGCTTTCTAAGGCCCTATGTTCTTTCTCTGCTTCCTCTCTGCGAGAAATTTCCTTTGTGAGCCGCCGATTAATTTTTACAAACAATAAGATTATTAAAATAGAAAATGACAATAAGGGCAAGACCCAAAACAAAACCATCTTAATATCGGTTCCAACTTTCACATGAACCGACAGCCAATTATTTGCAATAGAAGACTTTTGACGCTCAGTCATACTGGCAAAAGTTTTGTTTAAAATTGACACTAATGGCCCTAAACCCTTACGAACCCCCATCGATAATTGAAAACGATACGGGGTCGATGCAGCAATTGAAAGACCAGTAAGTTGACGTCTATTTATTTCATAATTTACAACTGCGATTGCACCTATGTAAGCATCAATCTCTCCACTCTTCACCTTGTCTAAACCATCGGCAACAGAATCTACTTCTATTATGTCAATATCTGGATAATCCTTACTGACTGAATCAACAAGAATATAGCCCCTTACAATCCCAGCTCTTTTATATCTAAGATCCTTCAAAGACTCGACATAAAAGGAATCTTGTCGAACAACAATAACACCAGGGATCTCAAAATAAGGATCTGTAAAATCAATTACTTTTGCACGCTCTGGGTTAAAGACGAGGCCTGACATTACATCGATATCTCCAGCTTTAAGTTTTTCAAATGCTTCAGACCATGTTATATCGTTAACATGTCGAAAGGAGACGCCGAGATTGGCACTTGCATAGTCGACATAGTCGGATACGATACCTATGAACTCACCTTGGTCATTAACAAATTCGAATGGGTACCACGTCGTTTCAACCCCTAGACTGAATGACTGATGCTCTTGCAACCACTCTCTTTCCTCCATGGTTAAACTGCCAAATGAAGCAATTTCATTATAAAATGGTTTAACGGTTGGTAGCCATTTCCGTTCAAGATCTATTAATTTATTAACGGGGATTTTCTTAATGCCTTCATTAAGTTTACTGAGTAATTCTGGCTGCCCCCTTGGCAACTGCGGCATGAACTGTATTGCCCAGTAAAATCTCTGTTCCAAACATAAAGACACCGTTAAGACCTCGTCTCTCAATCCGCGATTGTAGAAAAGGAACCTCTGCCACCAGAGCCACAATTTTATTGTCGAGTAGATCATCAATACTGTCTGGTGTGTCATCATATAGAACCAAATCTAAATTTGGCATATTGTTGATGAGATATTCTGATTGAAAAGTACCGCGATGAGCTCCCACCTTTACACCGACTAGGTCACGCAATTTCGTGTTTTCAGGAAAACTTGAATTATAAATAAACCCTGTATTAACATAGTGAATAGGTCTTGAAAAAGATGCCCACTGGGACCTACTTTCGTTAATAAATAGACCAGCGTGAACGGATCCTGCCTTCTTAGCTTTCTTCATTCCATCATTGAATGCCCCAAGCTCTATTTTGATAGGAATATTGTTCGTACTAGACCACAACTGCCAAAACTCAACATACAAACCTGAGGGCTCACCGTTTGAGAGTAGAAAGCTAAAAGGGGCAATATTGTCAACACCGACAATCGTTATGGGGCCGGAGGGTTCATCAGCATTGCTGCCGACACCTAAAACTAGGAGGAATACGAGGAAGATGAGATGAAGAATATTTTTTCTCATATTAAAAATCTTACCATAGATTCTTGACTACGATACTATCAAAGCAATACGTTTTACTTGAGATCCAGCATTAATCTATCAATTTATTTGTGTTGCAAATGGAGGCTTGATAACCTCGCCGTCGAAAAGAATGTCTGTCTACAATTACGTGAAATGAAGTTTAGGTGAAGAAATGAAAAAAATAGGTGTATTGGGTGCGGGAACAATGGGTGCAGGGATTGCTCAAACATTTGCCAGCAAAGGTATCGCTGTAGTTCTGCGAGATATCGATCAATCGTTTGTCGACAAAGGCATTGCGAATATCGTTAAAAATTTGGACAGGCTCGTTTCTAAGGACAAGTTAGAGGTCGACGAGAAGGACACCATGCTTGTGCTGATTGAAGGTAGTACGCAATTGGACAAGCTAGCAGACTGTGATCTTATCGTAGAAGCCGCTGTAGAGAATATGTCGATCAAGAAGTCCATTTTTGCCGAGCTAGATGCACTCTGTAATCCAGAAACGATTCTAGCGACGAATACTTCTTCATTGTCTATTACTGAGGTCGCGAGTGCCACTAATCGCCCTGACAAAGTATTGGGCATGCATTTCTTTAATCCAGCGCCAGTGATGAAATTGGTGGAATTGATTCGCGGCATAGCCACTTCCCAAGAAACCTTTGATTCGGTAGTTAAGATTACCAAGGTGATAGGTAAGGACGCAGTAGAAGTTTCTGAAGCACCTGGATTTGTTGTCAATCGAATATTAGTACCCATGATCAATGAGGCAATTGGTATTTTAGCAGATGGCGTTGCCGACGCTGCTGATATTGATATCGCCATGAAATTAGGAGCCAATCACCCCATGGGTCCGTTAGCCTTAGGCGACCTCATTGGTTTAGATGTTTGCCTCGCAGTGATGGATGTTCTCCATCAGGAGTTCGGTGACTCAAAATACCGTGCCCACCCCTTATTAAGGAAATATGTTCGAGCAGGCTGGCTTGGCCGTAAATCTGGAAAAGGTATTTATCAGTACTAAATAAATTTCAAGGCGTCATAGACTGAGCTTTTGGCTCTCTATCGATTATTTTCCGGAGAGGTTTCATGATTTCATCATATCGACCTGTTTTTCGAATGGTTCGATAAGCCTGTTTTAATTTGGCTACTATCTCGGGATCTGTTTTTTTACTTAGCGCAATCGACAGCACTGATGCAATATCATGAATATCGATCAAGGGTAAAAGATCTTCAACTTTGTACCCTTTTTGGGCCGCGCTTATACCCAAGGCAAAATCTGCAAAGGGTACTAGGTCTACTCGATCGCGGTGAAGCAAAAACAAATTCTTCTCCATGTCTTTGACCTCTATTAGATTTTTGAATCCTTTACCGACTAAATAATCATAGACAACGTCACCCCTGTGAACACCAATCCTAAGGTGCGCAGATCCTTCAAGAGATCCTTCGAGCGATTTTTCAAGTGCGTCTTCAATTGAAGTCGGTAATCTGTCCTTATATTTCCGAAGACCATAGAGGTAATGTCTTAAGGGCCATATCTCTCCAACCCAATGATACTTCTCCTCACGGGCCGTCGTTCGAGCCATTGAATAAACCAATGTCCCACCGCGATTATCAATGGTATGCATTGCCCGTGCCCAAGGAACCAGCGTCAGCGTATATTCAATATCAGCTTCTTCCAAAATTGCACGAACCAATTCTGTTGCATAACCCCTTACTTCTTCTTGTCCATCATAGGCGTAGCTCATGGGATAGAATGCTTCAGTTAAAACAACCAGCGGCTCAGCCTTATTAAGCTGAGACCAAGACAACAAATAGATGAAACACAGAGATATTACTGCCCTTGTATAGCGCGCTCGATTGACTACTCGGCAAATGATTCCATTATTCACGTAGAATCTCACTTTCAATTGATACAGATTCCAAAAAAAACCTATTCTTCAAAATACACAATGACACCTGCATTTGCAATAATGATTGGATCAGAGCTACCCTCTCCTGGAATTTCCAAACCGCCTTTTTCGACTTTCACTGAAACGCTGCCATAAGGCAGTGATTTTGCCACCACTTCCGCATCTACCTGATCAGGTTCTGGCACACCGATCAAGAGATCTATTTTCATATCATCAGGGGACTTACCAAGTACTTTAAAAAAATTGAGGCTGCTATGATGAATGGCGTCAAACACTGCTCTTTCTGCAGCGCGGGTATAGTTACCACCATGAACATCAACACCCATACCCATTTCGGTGACATATCTTTTTTTACTCACGTTTTCATCCTTCGCCTATAAAGCTTTCGTGTCTGGTTTTCCCATTTCAAAATTTTCATTGGATATACACATTTAATATCTTTTCTTTTAATTGAAGTGCTACACAAGCACTAAAATATTCGTCAGGTCAGCTACTGTATATTAGATTGAAGGAATTTATTAAGTATGCTGGCGCTACGCCATAAGGCGTGACTTGAATGGCATTCGGGCCACCAGGGTCATCGTTATAGATAGAGGGAAACGCTTCGGGTCAGCGTCCATGGATCGAAATCCATTCATGCCTCGCATGGCACTCCTGGATAAATCGTCAAGTTCAACTGCGAACCATCTTTTGCCCTGTGCTTTGATGCTGTGGCCGCTTCGTAGCGCATCACCATTATTGCCATAAGAGACAATAACGCTATCCGCATAAGCAGCGTTTACTCCTATAGTTGCGGACAGGGCCATAGTCGTTAATTTCGGAAGAAATTTTAAATAAACCCTTTTTTTATAATTATTTTTATTTACAGCAGCAAGCTACTGGTGGCGGCGAGTATATGTTTACTATTTAACCAAAGTAAATAGGGAAAGTGGTCTTTTTCGATAATCTATTAAAAGTGCAAAAAAAAGGGTTTGATCCAATTATTAATCCGCTTTCATGCGATCTAGCCCGCAAGTTTCAGACATTGGCGATCGCATTATAACTGAAACTAATTTCATTGAGCAATGATTATTCCCCAGCGAAATTTGGCAAATACAAAAGCCAATGTGAAACACTCCCTGAAACGCCAAACGTCAATGAATTAGATCTGGGAGCCTTGCTTGAGTTATTCGAAATAGTTAAAAAGTGCTCGATAAATAGACGTAATGTAGGCACAGCGAGTTTCTAGCAACAAATTTCGTATTAGAAACACAAGATCTACGATTAAACAAGATCAACCATAGATCGATTTTTAACCCCGCACTGACCTATCGCCCCTTTGCTCTTTGACAACAATTCGATTGAGGTTAAAGTGATAGTGTTATGATAGCTGAATTGAATTTAAGGCCCAACTACTTCGAACCTGTGAGGGGAATGTTTCTTCCCATGCAGCAAGCCCGCTGACCATTGAATATACACGCTTGATACATTTCTTTTTTAGCTCAAGTGCTATGCGAGCACTAGAAGCATCGTTAGGTAAGCTGCAGTAACGTACTATCTATACCGCAGGTCGATAATAAACGGTGAATTACTCTCCGACAGCTTCTTCCTATCTTCGCTCGGCCCCATCATTCTCATGCGTAAAGAGAGCATAAACAATTGAATAATGCTCGGATACTCAGTTAGTGCATAGTACCCGTGATGGACTTCACTTCTTTGTTGCTCATTAGCTTCTGTATTGTAGGGTTATTGCGCAGGCTCTCTACATCTAAATTTTGAATTGCAGACATGATCGCTGGATCCGACAAAATCGCTTTGATCTCAGGGCTTGATTGCAGCGCCATCATCTTTCGCATCGTATCACCGTTACTGAGTAGGCCCTGTTGAATGCTTTGTATCTAGCCACCCGCCAAACCACTCACAGCACTTTGCACCGAATTTGGATTGCTATTATTGACGCTAGTGATTTTTGAGACCTGACGCTCTGAAACACGAATGGTGCCAAGAGATTTAGTGCTAATCGTGTAGGAACCGTTTGCGAGGGCAATTAGCTCACCGACAATTTCCCTACCGTCCTCGAGCAGGATGAGCTTAGATTCTGCATTCGCCGCTTGAGGCTGACAAAATATCAGTAATGACAAAATGATCAGGGCTATTGTTTTCATATTCACCAGTGTGACGAGTGCAATCAAGGATGGCAACCAAAATAATTTTCAGGTACCGATTAGGGAACTCGCATGATCTCTGTATAATGCGACATTAAATTGCACCTAGGCCTAAGCCAATGCCAATATATCCTCATAAAGACCTACCCCTAATGAAACCCAAACTCGAAGGCGCTGTGTTTGGGACTAAAAAACCTCCTCGTTTGGGATCCAAACGGGGGCCCCTCAAACTGAAAGTTCAGGATGAGACGCGACGTGAAGAAATCACAGCAATCTGTGCAGACAAAGGTTGGTTTTGCGAGATAACGGTTAATGCCGAGCACGATGAAGATATCAATGCCCTGACATTAATGCAGGAAAAGCAGGTGCTTGCGACGACTACTCGCCTGGCGGGACGAAATGACCCTTGTCCCTGTGGCAGCGGCAAGAAATACAAGAAATGCTGCGCGATGTAATCAAATTTCGCGTTGCGATTTTCTTTTAGCTCACGCAATGTGTAAGAACACAGCAGTAAAAGCAAATACAATAATGTAGTTCGAATAATCTTCCTACCAGTCCAGAAACTGTTGCTCCATTAAAACAATCGCAATAGTGGTAGGAAGTATGCCGACAATAATCAGAAAAAACTGAATGACGTTTAGCTGTTTATCTTTCATTAAATATTAGTCTTTCATTGGTTACAATCCATAATAGATGAGCAAATTTTTATTCATTTCGAGAGGTTAGTTTTTGAAGGTTGCGGTAATTGGAGCAGGAGCGGCAGGTATTGTTTGCGCGCGCGAGTTGGTCCGAGAAGGTCATGATGTCACCGTTTTTGAGCAATCAAATAGAGTGGGAGGTGTCTGGGTTTATGATAAGGAACAAGAGGATGACCTCCTTGGCCTTACAGCACGGAAATCTGTCTTCTCATCATTGTACGATTCCTTACGCACCAACCTACCTCGCGATCTGATGGCTTTTCTGGACTATACCTTCGATACAAATGGGGGTGGAGATGATAACTGGCAACGTTTCCCTCATCATTCAAAAGTGCTGCAATATCTAGAAAATTTTGTTGGAAATTTCAATGTACTTTCCCTGATTCGCTTTAACGAAAAAGTCATGCGTATTACTCAATTTGAGAACCATCAATGGCGTGTTGAGTCCTCGACAAAGGATGAATTCGATGCTCTCGCCATCTGCAACGGTCATTATTCCAAACCAAGAGTACCGGCCATTTCAGGTTTAGAACGTTTCAAAGGACAAGTACTGCACAGCCATAATTACCGCAATAATCAGGACTTTGGGGGACAACGAGTGGCGGTTTTTGGTGCAGCGGCATCAGGTGTTGATATCGCACGCGAAATCGCTGACGTCGCCGAGCAAGTTTACTGGTGTGCTGACAAATTTGAATTGCCGCCAAAAACCATTTCACAAAACATACATCTTTATCCTCGGCCTTCGGCCTTGACTGAGAACAACCTTGTTTTCGACCGAACACTTTCTGGCGAAGTAGTTTGTATCGAGAATATCGATACCTTCGTTTTCTGTACAGGCTACAAGTATGATTTTCCCTTTTTTGATAGTGACATTGTGAGCACAACAGACAACTATGTTCATCCTCTATATCAGGATTTACTTTCGCCGAATTTCCCAAATCTTGCCTTCATTGGCCTTCCCTTTCTCATTGTACCCTTCCCTGTTTTCGAAATTCAGAGTCGATGGTTTGCCAAATTGTTGTCAGGTAAAGTACCTTTACCTGAGCAGCAAAAAATGTTGCAAGAGATCGATACCCGCCTTGAATCACATCTAGCTTCAGGATCGAAATTACGGCACATTCACAAACTTGGTGATGATGCTGCCGAGTATATGAACAGGCTTGCAGCGCAGTGTGGAGAGACGCCATTGCCTAGCTGGTTTTTTGATTTATCGAAAGAGGCGCAGGAGGCAAGGATGGCAAATCCTCGTGAGTTCAGAGAAAGCAAAACTCGGTTCCACGGTCCAACGCAGGTGCCTTAGTTCATTGGATTTCCATCGCCCCGATAATGTGTTTTTTTATCTGAAAACCCAGACGCGGAAAATGCACCGCCACTTGACCCGCTCGCTCATCTTGCCGCCTTACCACTAACTCTTCCATAGAAGCGACGAGTAACTCTCCTCTCGTAGGCTGAAAGCCATAATCGATTGGCATCACTTCAACCCAGCCTCCAAGAGACAATTGTTCCCCCGACATTGGCGTCAACTTTGATTCTGTCGCTATCTCACTAGCCTTAGCAATATCGACGGCTTCCTCACCCGTCATGGCTGTGCCCTCTCCTTGGCCGAAAGCCGCCATTGCTTGTATCCATTTTGCTAGGGCCGGAAAGGTATCTAAACCCGACTTTAATACTTCGTTTTTATATACAAACCAACAACAGTGATAAGTTGAGAAATCCAAAATATTCGGCGCATCACCTCCAAGAAATGCTGCGACCGACAATTGATTGTCTAAACGTCGCATATGAAGGAGCCAATGGGGTTCTGCAGTGGCAAGATCGAGACCTAAGGCCGTCGACCCTTTACTAAAATCAGCTCGATCGGCCATGAAGGCTTCAGCTGCAGCCTCATCACTGAAAAGGTCGCTACCCGCTAGCGCTCTAGGTTGAAATGCCACCGCGACACTCATCCTGAATAAAAAAGTGTCTGTCCAGTGTGCTGCGGCGCCAACCGTTGCCATTTGTTCATCTAAATAGACCGGCTTGTCTGGAAAAAGACGGTCAATCAAACGACATATTAATGAAGTATCACAATAGATATCAGCACCGATTTGTAAGACCGGCGTCTTACGGTAACCTCCTGTCAGGGCCATTAGATCGGGCTTAGGCATGATCACTGGAATCTCGACACTTCGATAAGCTTGCCGCTTGTATCCCAATAAACACCTAACCTTCTCCGAGAAAGGAGACGCTGCGTATTGATGCAGTATTAGATCATTCATAATTATTTACACTACAAAAAATTACATCCTAGCAAGTAAAGGCAGGTGAGACCAAGAATTGCACAGCTACAAGCACATTGATGATAGTAGGATAGAGAAAATTAATAATTGTATATTTGTCTATATATACGGTATTTTTCACTGATGACCATAAACGTGACGCAAAAAAACACACAAAAGCCTGAATCGAGCACGGTAGATCTGCGCATCGGGTTTGTGCTTTCACCTGATTTTACACTTACTCCGCTGGCAGGCTTTATAGATACACTCCGCCTAGCGTCCGAGCCACTGGCAGCCCATACGCTCTATTCGGAGAACTCTCCACGGTCTCAGGCAACCTGTCAGTGGTCGCTATTAAGTCATTCATTGGCGCCTTGTTACTCAAGCTGCGGAATAAGTATTACGCCTGATGCGGTCTATAGTAGCAGTGATCAGTTTGATTACATCGTCTTAGTCGCTGGTCGCATAGAATCACTACCAAAGCATAATCCAGCTACATTCGATTATTTGCATACCTGTGTCAATGACGGCATTCCCTTAATAGGCCTATGTACCGCCGCTTTTGTATTCGCGGAAATGGGCTTAATGGAAGGCCGACGTTGCGCGGTCCACTTTGCGATTCAGCGTGAATTTTTTGAACGATATTCAGACTCAGTCATGGTGTCAGATGAGAGCATTGTCATCGACAATAACATTATCACCTGTCCAGACAGTATTGCAGCAATTGACGTCGCGGCCTACCTCGTCAATCGTCACTGCGGTCAGGCTCGCGCGCACAAAGCGGTGAATTATCTTCGCAGCACTGCCACCACCACCCCTTCTCTTTTTAGTGCCCGCCCTACTTACGAACATAAACTATCAAAAGCGAAAAGCCTCACAGTTGAAGCTGTACGCATAATGGAGCTCAACATAGACAACCCCTTCTCTATCAGCGAGGTTGCCAAACTACTCAACACATCAACAGGGAAACTAAACCGCATCTTCCAACAAGACATGGGAGATGCTCCCGCAGGGTTTTGGCGTGAAATTCGATTAGTTCATGCGCGGCGACTGATTCTCGATAGCCGTAAACAAATTACAGAGATCGCGTATGAAACTGGATTTTGTGACAGCGCCCACTTTTGTAAAGTGTTTGCAGCACGCTACCAGACCTCTCCCATGGAATATCGCAGGCTACGCCTAGGCTGAAGCCTAAAATCACACATAAATACCGTAAAATGTACTAAATATACAATTAAGAGTGAAAATCTCGCCCTATGATCACGCCCTGAATACAGCGCTTAATCGTTTGGAGACACCTCAAATAATTCGCTGCGTATAGAAGCTATCTGGAGACAAGAAATGCAGGAATACCTTGCACCCTTAGATGACATGAACTTCGTGATTCAGGAGCACCTCGGTTTTGATGCCCTGACACAGTTGTCAGGTGCCGAAGATGTATCATCTGATTTGGTGGCCAGTATTCTCAACGAGGCAAGCAAGTTAGCCCACGATGTTCTCTCGCCACTCAATCGTAGTGGCGATCAAGCGGGATTGCAGATCAATAAAGACGCTGAAGTAACGACAGCTGCTGGCTTCGCTGAGGCCTACCGTCAATATGCCGATGGCGGCTGGGGCTCTCTGCAATTTGATACTGAATACGGCGGCCAAGGTTTACCCTTTTCACTCGCGATTCCAGTACAAGAGATGTGGCACGCTGCCAATATGGCCTGGGGCTTGTGTCCTCTTTTAACACAGGGGGCAATAGAGGCGATCGAAGCTAACGCCAGTGAGACCCTAAAACAGCAATATCTCCCAGATATGATCAGTGGCAACTGGACCGGGACCATGAATTTGACTGAACCGCAGTCTGGATCCGACATGGCGACGCTAAGCACGCGCGCCGAGCCTTGCGGCGATCACTACAAAATTTTTGGTCAGAAAATATTTATCACCTGGGGTGAGCATGATATGGCTGAAAATATCGTCCACCTGGTGTTAGCCCGCTTACCAGATGCACCTTCAGGCGTAAAAGGCATATCGCTATTTTTGGTCCCTAAATTTATACCCAGCACTGACGGTACCCTAAACACACGTAATGATTGCCGCGTTGTATCCCTTGAACACAAGATCGGTGTTCATGCCAGCCCCACTTGCGCGATGAGTTACGGCGACAATGAAGGCGCCGTCGGATTTCTGATTGGCCAAGCGCATCGCGGACTGACTTGTATGTTCAGCATGATGAACAATGCCAGGCTCACCGTAGGCTTGCAGGGCGTAGCTATCGCCGAACGCGCCTACCAACTGGCTCGTGACTATGCGCTTGAACGCCCACAAGGTGTGGCACCAGGACAAGCCGATATCGGTCCCATTATTAGGCATCCTGACGTACGCCGCATGCTCCTGAGTATGCGCAGCCTTACTGAGGCGAGCCGAGCACTTACCTATACTGCTTGTTTCAATGTTGACCATCGCAATAAACACCCTGATGCTGATGTACGCGCATTTCATCACGCGCGCAGTGCACTGCTTACCCCTATTGTAAAAGGCTGGTGCACAGAAATTGCACAGGAAGTGACTTCTTTAGGTGTGCAGATTCATGGTGGAATGGGCTTTATAGAAGAAAGCGGCGCCGGGCAATATTTTCGCGATGCGCGCATATTACCTATATACGAGGGCACCAACGGCATTCAGGCGGCCGATTTAGCAGAACGTAAAACACGTGGTGACAAGGGTCGAGCAATGGACTTGTTGATTCAGGAAATGCAAGATGTCATCCACTTCGCACAAGGATTGGGTGAACCTATTATCACCTTAGCTGATGCCTTTGCCGCGAGTGTCGGAGCGCTTAGTAACGCCAAAGACATACTGCTCACAAAGTCCGAAATTGATATCAACTTTGGGCCTGCTGCTAGCAGTAATTATTTAATGCTCGCCGGAACAGTATGCGGTGGTTGGCAAATGTTGATTGCTGCGATAGCTGCCAATAGGCAACTTAATAAAGGTGCAGGGAATAGCTTTTTTGAGAGCAAAATTCTGCTTGCGCAGTTTTACATGACAAATATCTTACCGCGTTATTTAAGCTACGCGGCTGCCATAGATGCGGGAAGCGCTTCGGTCATGGCATTACCTGAAGATCAATTTTAACAACAAGCAAAAAAAACAACGCCTTCGTACAGAGGATATATTAATGCAACAAAAATTATTAAGCGTCACTAAACGAATCCGCTCTACACCGTACTCTCGACGCGTGGAAGCCGCGGGTGTAAAAGCCTATACCGTTTATAACCACATGTTGTTACCCACCTTGTTTGATACGCCAGAAGCAGATTACTATCATCTATGTGAACACGTTCAGGTATGGGACGTGAGCTGTGAACGACAGGTTGAAATATGTGGACCAGATGCAGCACGCTTGGTGCAATTAATGACGCCGCGCGACTTAAGTAAAACAGCATTATTACAAGGAAAGTACGCGCCACTTTGTGACGCACAAGGCAATATTCTCAATGACCCTATTATGATAAAGCTTGCTGATGACCGCTGGTGGATTTCGATTGCCGACAGCGATATTAAGTTGTGGGCATTGGGTCTAGCCCAAGGTTATGGCCTAGACGTTAATGTATTTGAGCCCGATGTTTTCCCGCTAGCGGTACAAGGTCCTAAAGCAGAAGAACTGATTTGCCGTATATTTGGCGAAGAAGCCAAATCAATCAAGTTCTTTAGAGGTAAAATGCTGGCCTACCGCGGCGAACTAATTTACGTCGCGCGATCGGGGTGGAGCAAGCAAGGCGGCTTTGAAATCTACCTACACAAAGCGGAACTTGGCGAGCTGTTGTGGGATGACTTATTCGCGGCTGGCCAAGACTTAAATGTGGGTCCAGGCTACCCAAATGGCGTAGAGCGAATCGAAGCAGGACTATTGTCTTTCGGTAGCGACATCACTGAAACTAACAATCCATTTGAGTGTGGACTCGACAGTTACCTTAACTTAAATGCCGACATCGAAAGCTTGAGCTTACCCGCACTCAGAAAAATCAGTGGTTCAATAACGCAACGCTTAGTTGGCATCGTATTTGATCAATCGGTGGATTTCTCAGGCAATGCCAATACCATCGGGGGATTCGATGTGTATCATGACGATCGACATATCGGAGAAGTACGCTCCCAAACGTGGTCATGGCGTTATAAAAAACATCTAGCAATGGCGATGATCGAGACGGCATACTTGGCAACTAACCATCAGGTATTAGTAGGCGCTTGTGTAGGAACAATCCACGAGCTCCCTTTTATGGCCGAAGTACTGGCCAATTAATCCACTATTTTATTCACCCCTAAAAAAAAAAGACAACACTATGAGTCGTTCCTCCTATTACCACCCAGATACTATCGCGCTGCACAGCGGCTACCTGCCTGAAAGTGATCATGGCTCACGTGCCGTGCCGATCTATCAGACTACTTCTTATGTCTTCGAGAGTGTCAGCGATGCCTCGTCACTCTTCAATGTAGAGCAGGGCGGGCATATATATAGCCGTATATCTAACCCGACAGTAGCTGTTCTCGAACAACGCATTGCCGCATTAGAAGGCGGTAGTGGCGCGATTTGTACTGCATCAGGGATGAGCGCCATATTCACCACTTTTATCACCTTATGCTCAGCGGGTGATCACATTGTGTCCTCTGGCCAAATTTATGGATCTACAGCGACCCTATTGCGGCACACCTAAACACGACTGGGGATAGAAACTACTTTTGTTTCAATTAACGATGCCGAGGCATTGACCGATGCAATACAGCCCAATACCAAAATGGTGTTCTGTGAGTCCATTGGCAATCCAGGGCTAGAAGTTGCTAATCTGCCACAAATCAGTGAAATTGCGAATAAGGCTGGCATACCCGTTGTGGTAGACGCTACATTTGCCACCCCCGTTCTGTGTCAGCCTTTCCAATTTGGTGCCAATGTTGTTGTGCACTCGATTACTAAATGGATGGGTGGACACGGCGCTGCCATTGGTGGCGTGATAGTCGACGGCGGTAACTTCGACTGGGAACAAAGCGGTCGCTTCCCCGAACTCACAGAGCCTTATGAGCCCTTTCACGGCATTAAGTTTTGGGAAGAGTTTGGTCCCAATGCACTGGTCATGAAAATTCGCGCCGAATCAATGCGCGACCTAGGTGCTTGTCTAAGCCCTAACAATGCCTTTTTACTATTACAAGGTATAGAAACCCTCAGCATGCGGATGAAGCAACACGTCGCCAATACTCAAGCACTCATAGAATGGCTGCAAGGCCAAGAACAAGTGTTGTGGGTTAATCACCCCGATATGCCCACCAGCCCTAGCCAAGCAATAGCCGCGCAGTTATTTCCCAAGGGTGCGGGTTCCATGTTGTGCTTTGGTGTTGTTGGCGGACGAGACGGCGGCGCTGCATTTATTGATGCACTGCAACTCGCCTCCAACCTCGCTAACGTCGGTGATTCGCGCACTCTAGTGCTTCATCCTGGCAGTACAACCCATTCCCGTCTCACGCCAGAGGCGATGTTGGCTGCAGGCATCAGTGAAGACCTGATTCGCGTATCGGTTGGCATAGAAAACATCCAAGACATTCAAAACGATTTTGGCAAAGGTTTGAGAGCGGCCGGAAAACTGGCTAAGACTAAAGCAGGAGACGGAGAATGAAGGTTATTGTTAAGGGCCATTCTACCCATGTGGCTACTGGTGGCAAAGAATTTAACCCCGCATTACCGTGCGTATTGTTTCTCCACGGCAGTGGTATGGATCACCGCGCCTGGGCCTTGCAAACCCGTTGGTTTGCCTACAACGGCTATTCGGTTCTAGCACCTGATTTCCCCGGCCATTCACTCTCCTCTGGTGAGGCCTTAAACAGCATTGAGGCTTCCGCCGAATGGTTGATGGCATTTCTCGATGTAACAGGCGTCAGTGCTGCTCATATAATCGGTCATTCTCAAGGCTTTTTAAGTGCACTAGCATTCGCAAAACTAAAACCCACAGCGCTTAAGTCCCTTATTGGGGTTGGCACGGCAGCGGCCATTCCCGTTAACCCAGCATTAATAGAAACTGCCCAAAAATCAGCATACAAAGCAGCAGACATGATGTTGCAATGGGGTTTTGGCAACGGCATACACATGGGTATGAGTCCGATACCGGGCATGCAACCCATCGCAGTAGGTCGACAAATTATGGGTAAAAACCCACTCGCAACAGATCTGCAATGCTGTGCAGCTTACGTCAATGGCGAATCAGTAGCCGGCGAGCTAGATGTGCCTGCATTGGTTATTATCGCCGGGCAAGACAAAATGGCCCCGCCGAAATTCGGTAAAAAATTGGCCGAGCAACTATCAGCAGAAACAATCGTACTTGATGAGTTCGGTCATATGCTGCCCATTGAAGCACCAAAACAGGTCTTACACGCCCTTCGCGACTTTATCGTCAAACAAGAATCACACTAAATTAAGCCCCTGTACAACAGAATTCCAGAGCATAAGGATTATTATGAGCATTAAGAAAGTAGGTATTATTGGCGCCGGTACCATGGGTGCAGGTATTGCTGGACAGGTGGCCAACGCTGGGGTGGAAGTTTGGCTCTTAGACCTGCCTAGCGAAGGAGACGCCAATGCGCTGTCGCAGCGCGGTTTAGAGCGCTTGCGCGACGCCAATAGTCCTGGATTGATGAGTAAGGAGGGAGAGTCATTTATTCATATCGGCAATACGCGCGATGATTTCGACCAACTTGCCGATTGCGATTGGATAGCCGAAGCCGTTGTCGAGCGACTTGATATCAAAAGAACCTTATATCAACAAATTGACGATGTCTGCCGTGATGATGCATTGATCAGTTCAAACACCTCCAGCATCCCTATTAAGCTATTGGTAGAAAACATGCCGCTGGCTTTTCGTCAACGATTCGCTATAACGCATTTTTTCAACCCAGTAAGATTTATGCCGCTACTAGAACTGGTTCGCGGTGAAGATACCAGCCAAGCTGTCATGGACGAGTTTTCCAGTTTCTGTGATAACGAGCTGGGTAAGGGTGTGGTGTCTTGTTTGGATACACCTGGGTTTCTCGGTAATCGTGTCGGTTGTTATGCCATTCAGTGCGCACTCCAGGCTGCCAACGACATGGGCCTAAGCCCCGTGCAAGCAGATGCCATCTTTGGTCGTCCCATGGGTATACCAAAAACCGGCGTATTTGGCCTTTACGACTTAATCGGCATCGATTTAATGTCGGATGTCGCCCAAAGTTTAGTCAACACACTGCCTGCAGAGGATGCCTTTCATATTGAAGCGGGCAAGCTACCGGTTATGGTCGATATGATCAAAAATGGCCAAACAGGTAACAAACAGGGCCAAGGCTTTTACCGAAGGACTGCCGAAGGTCGTGAAGTCGTTGACCTTAGTACAGGACAATACCAATCTGCCGAGCGACTCAATCTGCCGATGGCCAATAAGGCCGAACAAAACGGCGTTATTCATCTCTTAAACGACGACAGTATTTATGGACAATTCGCCTGGCGCGTTTTGTCTCGCACACTCAGTTACGCCGCATCGTTAATCCCCGAAGTCGGCAATAACCCTCTGGGTGTTGATGATGCCATGAAGCTCGGCTATAACTGGATTAAAGGTCCCTTCGAGTTAATTGATGACATTGGCTCGGACTACCTTATTAATCGCCTAAACCAAGAAAGCAGGCCGGTACCTGAGTTTCTTCAACAAGCCGCCGGGTCTGGCTTTTATCAGGTAGCACAAGGTCAGCTACAAACCCGCCAATTTAATGGTGGCTGGGCATCCATTGAACGGTCAAAAGGGGTCACCCGGTTTAACGAATTACGCCAAACACTCGCGCCCAAAAACAGCTCTGCAGTGGCTAGCTGGTTTGATGTAGATGGCATCGCCATGGTGGAATTTCACAGTAAAGCCAACGCGCTCGATGGCGATTCAATGGCGATTTTAGCGGATGCACTCGATCAGGTGGAAGCAGGTAAAATGCGCGGCCTAATAGTACACAACGACGCACAGCACTTTTCTTGTGGCGTAAACTTACAGGCAGTACGCGAGTACTTTAGGCGTGAAGACATGGACGGCCTGGATGCATTTCTGGCACATTTTCAAAGTACCGTTTATCGACTGTCTCAGACCACTGCACCGGTAGTATGCGCACCGGTTGGCATGTCACTGGGAGGCGGCTTCGAGGTGGTATTGCATAGCAAACAGGTTATTTGTCATGCCAACTCTACAATGGGTTTGGTCGAATCAGGCGTTGGCGTTATTCCCGCCGGTGGTGGTTGTAAAGAAACACTCTATCGCTGGCACGATAAATTAGGCGAGCAAGACCTCACCCAAGCCGCCTGGAAAGCTTTTATGAATCTGGGTTATGGTCGTACCTGCTCATCGCCAATACTGGCCAGAGAACAAGCCATGTTACGCGACAACGATCAGTTTCTCAGCAACCGCGACCGCTTATTGGATGCAGCACGCCACGCCATAAATGCAGCAGGAACAGATGCTTGCGAGCAAAAAAGTTTCAGTCGCCCGTCTCTCGCTATGCCTGGCCAACCCGTTTTTGAAGCAATGATTGAATGGCTTAATCAAGCTCACAACGACGGAAAACTCACTCCGCACAACGTCGTAGTTGCTACGGAAATTGCGCGAATTGTCACCGGTGGTGAGGTCCGGCCCGGAACACTGCATAGCGAGCAAGATCTATATGACGCTGAACGACGCGCATTCCTGACACTCGTTAGCACTGCGGCGACGCGGGAGCGCATCAATTCCATGTTGGATACAGGTACCACCGTTCAGAACTGATCTAAGGTGTACAATTCAATCGATTTTAGGATTCCCAATGACATTTTCTGAACTTGGATTAAGCGACCCTATATTACAAGCCATTGACGAGCAGGGTTATGCTTCACCGACCGCTATTCAGGGGAAGGTTATTCCTGAAATATTGGACGGCCGAGATCTTGTTGCTTCAGCCCAAACAGGCACTGGCAAAACAGCAAGTTTTGTTTTGCCGATTCTCGAGTTGCTTAAAGGAGAACGCAAACGCCGAGCCAAGCGTATGCGAGCATTGATAATTGTGCCTACACGAGAGCTAGCTGTGCAGGTAGAATCAAGTATCAGTCAGTATGGCAAACATATAGACATCATCTCGATGACAATGTTTGGTGGCGTGGATTCAGAACGACAAAAGCAACAGCTTATAGACGGCGTTGATATCCTTGTTGCAACCCCTGGTCGGCTGCTAGATATGATTCACCAGAGAGCGCTACATTTTGATGAGCTAGAAGTATTAGTTTTGGATGAAGCCGATAGAATGCTCGACATGGGCTTTATTGAAGATATTAATAAAATTATTGAACGTTTACCCGAGCAAAGGCAGAACCTACTTTTTTCTGCTACCGTGTCGGATGTTGTACGGAGACTAGCCAAGACGATCATCGATGATGCAGTTGAGATATCGTTAGAGGATGATAAGGCCTCGACACCAAAAATATCTCAATGGTTAGTGACCACAGATAAACATAATAAATCGGCCTTATTAAGCCATTTGATTAGCAAGCACCAATGGAAACAAGCGCTTATTTTTATTCGGACAAAACATGGAGCGGCAAAGTTGGCGAGCCAACTTCAGAAGCGCGGCATTACCGCTGAGGCCATTCATAGCGACAGAAGTCAGGCCAATCGATCACAATTACTAAGTGATTTTAAATCGGGCGAGCTGCCGATATTAATTGGCACGGGTATAGCTGCCCGCGGTATTGATATCGATAATCTAGAACGAGTGGTCAACTATGATTTGCCCGATGACGCTGACGACTATATTCACCGGATAGGTCGTACCGGTCGGGCTGGAGCCAGCGGAGAGGCTGTATCCTTAGTTTCAAATGATGACTTTAAAAGACTTTGTGCGATTGAGAGTCGTTTGAATCACCTTATCGTGCGCAGAGATATTGAGGCGTTCAAGACGGTAAAGGAAGTCCCTATTTCCATATTGAATTATGTTAAAAAGAGCGCGAGAAAATCGACGAGTAATCCTTGGCTGAAGAATAGAAAATAGATAATTTGTTTAGCTTATTGTGGACGCTATATGAAAGGTCAATGCCACCTATTTACCGACGGTAGTGTCAATACCCAATCGAAGGTCGGTTATGGTGCATACCTGCTGCTAGACGAAATACCTAGCACAGCTGTCTTGCTAAAAGATAAAGTGAATACCAAACGATTTGAAGCCACCAGTTCAACCCGCCTGGAATTACAAACCTTATTGTGGGCCCTGAATGAATGGGTGGCTTTGCGAGACGTCCAAAAAATTGAGTTAACCATCTATACCGACTCGCAGAATATTATTAGTCTACCTGCACGACGTGAGCGCCTTGAGCGTGAAAACTATTTCTCTCGAAACAAAAAACGTCTTAAAAATTATGACGTGTATCAAACATTCTATATTCTAATGGACAGCACAAAGTGTAAGCTCGTGAAGGTGAAAGGCCATCAGTCTTTCATTCAGCAAGATGTTATTGCTAAGCAATTCAGTTTGGTCGACCAGGCAGCAAGACAAGCTTTACGAGCTGATAGCAAAAAATGAAGCGAGAATAATGAAACCTGATCTCAATAAGTATTTCGAACGCATCGGTTTTGACGGCGAGGCGACGCCAGATCTTGCGACACTTAAGTCAGTCCATCGTGCGCATGTACTCGCCATTCCCTATGAGAATGTAGACGTCTATCTCGAGAAGCCAGTTGATCAGGATATCACCCGTATTTTCCACAAAATCGTTCAGGAAGGACGCGGCGGTTGGTGTTACGAGTTGAACGGCCTCCTCGGCTGGGCTTTGATCAAAATCGGCTTTGATACGACGCGTCACACAGGCGGCGTCTTCCGTGCTGAAACTGGCGACGAGGCTTTTGGCAATCACCTCATGCACACAGTCCTTTTGGATGATACTTTTATTGTCGATGTTGGTATCGGCGACTTCATCAAGGAGCCGGTCATCCTCCGGGAAGGATCCTTTATTAGGGAAGGTAAGACCTATCGACTGGAGCATCTACAGGACGGTTCATGGCGATTTCACAATGCTCAAGGTACTATGCCTCCTAGCTTCGATTTCTTTTATGAGGCGGCAAATGAAGATCAACTCAATGTCAGGTGCAGCCTCCTGCAATCAGACCCTCAATCCATGTTCCGCCAAAACCTCATCTGCCAGCAAATGACCGCCACAGGCTTCAAGAGCCTTATCGGCCGAATGTACACGGATACGGACAAGGGTCTCGATGGCCATGTAATTAAAAACGAAGCGGAACTGCACAGAATCATCACTATATGCTTGGGCATTACACCGCCCAACCTCGACGGTCTTTGGGAGAAGGTATGTATCAGGCACGATGCACTGACAAAAGACATCTAGCGCTCTATAATGAGTAGATAGTTGATCACACACAACGATATAAACTTGGTTGAAAGCAGGCAACAATGTCATTCAAACCCATGAGCCTATGTCTCGCTGCGCTAACTGGTTTAATATGCCTGACTAACATCACATATGCGAGCTCTTCATGTACAAACGTTCGATTCCAACAACTCTCGAAAGAAGCAGGACTGTCTCAATCCTTTGTCAATGAGATTGTTCAGGATAAGGATGGCTTCATGTGGTTCGGTACACAACAGGGGTTAAACAGATACGACGGTTATGATATTAAGGTTTTCACTTACCACCCAGCAAAGCCAAATAGTATCTCAGGAAATGATATTCGGGCACTACTGGTTGACAGCAAAGGTGTGCTTTGGGTGGGCACCTTAGATGGCGGTTTAAGCTACTATGTCAAAGAATCAGGTACCTTTGTTAACCACTTAAAAGATGCCACTTCTAATTCACACATTTCTATCAATCACATTCGCTCACTTTTTGAGGACGCCAAGGGCAATCTTTGGATTGGTACAGCGGATGACGGAATAAGCTTGTCAGATCGAAATAATAACAGCTTCCAGTCAAACCCCGGAGTATTGAAAACACTTGCTGGCCTAGAAATCTGGGATATTCTTGAAGATAGATACGGGTACCTGTGAATTGCAACAAAAATCGGACTGTTTCGGTTTAGTGTCGATGAAAACCAACTAGCGCAATTCTCCCACGACATTAATGATCACAGTACCCTGAGCGACAATCATGTGCGAGCCCTATTCGAAGATAAAGATGGGAGCCTCTGGGTTGGTACCGAAACCGGTGGCTTGAACCGATATAATAAATCTGAAAATACATTCGAACGCTTTCAATCCAAAAGCTCCGATCTTACCAGTATCAGTGGTGACTGGATCATGGACATTTTTCAGGATAACAACAGCACTCTGTGGGTGGGGACGATCGACGGACTCAATGCATGGAATCCCTTAGACAAGACATTCGAGCGTTTTAAACATCAGACACATAATTCGCTCAGCCTTTCCCACAACAATGTACTTTCCATATATCAAGATGAAGGCAATGTGCTATGGGTGGGTACCTACAAGGGCCTGAATCTATGGAACACGGCGACGGGGAAAATGCAACACTACAAGAACGATGTCAATATAGACCTCGGTAGCGACGTCATCACCACTTTTGCGGAATCTGACTCAGACAAAATTTGGATCGGCTCCTTCGGTGGAGAACTTCACCTTTTTGACCCAGACAGCCAGACATTTCAACAATACCTTCATCAGCCAACCAACAGGAATAGTCCACTTGAAGACCACATCATGGCACTCAATGTCGACCGACAAGGCAGTCTATGGATAGGGACTCTACGTAGGGGTCTGTCCCAAGTAGCGCGCCGAGGTAATTCGCTACATTACAAACATTACCAGCACAAAGCAGATTTCGACGGCTCACTCTCCGCAAATGATGTGACAAGTATACTTGAGGACTCGTACGGTACGATTTGGGTGGGAACCTATGGCGGAGGCCTGAATAGGTATAACCCGGATACTAACAACTTCACGCAGTATCGACATGACCCTAAGTTGCAAAACTCTCTAAGCAATGATCTCATTTTTACCCTGTATGAAGACAAGGAGCGAAATCTCTGGATAGGTACTAAAGACGGAGGATTGAACCGATTTAATCACCAGAAGGAAACGTTTACTCGTTATCAATTTGATCCAGCCAACCTTGACAGTCTTGGTAGCAACTATATTACAACGATCATTGAAGACGGCGATGAGAACCTGTGGGTTGGCACCTTCGATCGAGGGCTCTTTCGTTGGAACGCGGAAGACAAACGCAATGACAAGATTCGCTTTAAGCGCTTCTCCACACAGAACGGTTTACCAAACAATACAATTTATGCCGCCGAATGGGTCGCCTCGAATCACCTGTGGGTTAGCACCAACGAAGGTCTAGCACGTATAGACATTCATACTGAGCAGATATCCAGCTTCAATATGGCCGATGGTCTGCAAGATGCTGAATTCAATCTAGCAGCCAGTTTGAAGTCTTCACGGAGCCAGCTCTATTTCGGAGGCGTGAACGGGTTCAACGTATTTGAACCTGATCAGGTTGACCTGAACTTGTACCCGCCAAAGACTGTCATTACCGAAATTCGCAAAGCAAATCAAACTATCGATTTCGCTACGCATATAAGTGAAGGCA
>JBLHIH010000008.1:0-52320 GCA_047616645.1 Flavobacterium sp.
AACAGTAGCTGCTAAGAAACCAGCCGCCAAAAAGGTAGCTGCTAAGAAGAAACCTGCTGCTAAGAAAAAGGTAGCTGCTAAGAAACCAGCCGCCAAAAAGGTAGCTGCTAAGAAAAAACCTGCTGCTAAGAAAAAGGTAGCTGCTAAGAAACCAGCCGCCAAAAAGGTAGCTGCTAAGAAGAAACCTGCTGCTAAGAAAAAGGTAGCTGCTAAGAAACCAGCCGCCAAAAAGGTAGCTGCTAAGAAACCAGCCGCCAAAAAGGTAGCTGCTAAGAAGAAACCTGCTGCTAAGAAAAAGGTAGCTGCTAAGAAACCAGCCGCCAAAAAGGTAGCTGCTAAGAAACCAGCAGCTAAGAAGAAGGCTGCTAAGAAGAAATAAGTCTACATGACTGCAAAAGGCCCTCAGTTTGAGGGCTTTTTTATGGGCGCCTCAATATTATTTTCTGCAACTCTCTTTAAATGCGCAAAATCGTTAATATTGTCGAGAGTCTCACCTGTAAGCTCGATGACATGTAGATCGAAACCCTTAAGCCATGCTTTGACAGATCTGCTCCCTTTAGAAAGATATTCCTCAATAGAGTCAATATGTTGTGTTTTTATCAACAATGGTAGAGGCTGCATCCTGCCATCCAAAGAGACACAGACAGCATCATGTGTCTTGAGCGCCCTTGTCATATTGGCGACTAGATCAATGGAGATGTTAGGCACGTCACAGGGAGCTATAAAACAAAGTGGGTGGCTGATCATCGATCTTGCGCTTAGTATGCCCGAGAGAGGACCCAGAAATTCTGTTACTCCATCGGTGGCTGTATCAGCAACACTATCTCTAACAACAGGAAACCCAAATTGTAGATAATCTTCTGTGTTGCGATTGTGGCTAATAATGATTTCGTTTACTTGGGGGTGAAGGCTGTTAATAACGTATTGAATCAGTGGTTTGTTATTTAAGGCTTGTAATCCCTTGTCACTAAAAGACATGCGACTACCTCGTCCACCTGACAAAATTATTGCGCTGACTAAAAGTTTTGTGGTCAATTTTAAGCCTGTAGTTTTTTAGGTAAGGAATTTGATTCTAAGAAAAATTTAAGTAATTATCAGAAATAATTTAATGGATATTTTTTGGCATCCTCCATGGCTCCCCACATCTTAGGATTTTTCAACATTGGATACTCAACAATTTCTTACAAGAGAAAGTGAATTTGTTAAAAAGATTGCTGGATTCACTGTGCGTCCTTCTCAAATCGCGATGGCAACATTTGTCCAAGAATCGATTGCGAAAAAATGCAATGCCTTGATCGAAGCAGGAACCGGGACTGGAAAAACCTATGCTTATTTGTTACCCGCTCTAAGTTCTGGGAAAAAGATTATAATCTCAACAGGAACGAAAAACCTTCAAGATCAATTGTTTTATCAAGACCTGCCCCTAGTCAATGGTAAGCATTATTATAAATTGGCGATTCTAAAAGGTCGGTCAAATTACCTCTGTCCTCAACGACTTAACAATAACCTTTCAAGTCTTTCGTCACAAAATAATAAAGCAGTATTAGCGGATCTGGTCAATGTGCGTGATTGGTCCCTGAGATCTGAAACTGGCGATCTTACAGAACTCATAGATATAAGCCAAAAGAGCGCCTTACTCCCAATGGTAAGCAGCAATGCAGATAACTGTTTAGCACGTGAGTGTGACTATTTTGATAAGTGCCCAGTATACAAAGCGCGAGATAAAGCTAAAGCCGCCGAACTTGTTGTCGTTAATCATCATCTACTTTTTTCTGATCTGATTTTAGAAGAAGAGAAATCGATGAGTCTTCTTCCAGATGCAGAAATTGTCGTCATTGATGAAGCGCATCAGATAGTAGATATCGCAAGGCAATTCTTTGGGGATAAATTGAGTACTCATCAGTTTGTTGAATTGATTAAGGATATCCAAAGAGAGCAAATTATTTTGGGAAGAGATGATCCTGAGTTAACTGAATGTCTCTTATCTCTTTCACAAATGCTAAACAATTTTGTGGACCAAGTCTTGGCGTCCGAGGATGAACTAAGAGATTTGTTAAAAAAGCAGGCGATACAAGAATCGGTGGAAGATCTCGATATGGGTTTAGGCGACTTGGCACATCGACTACGCTTAGTTGAGGGTAGATCATCCGGCTTGTCTCATTGTGCGAAAAGAATTCATCGACTAATCGATGCTTTTACTCAAATGACTGAAGTAAACGCAGATGAGTCTGAATTTGCACATTGGATAGAAAGAAGTTCAAGGAGCTTTGCCCTTTTTTTAACGCCCTTGAGTGTCGCTAAAGACTTAGCAGGGATGTTTTCAGGCTCAGACAAAACGTGGATATTTGTATCGGCTACGCTCACAATAGGAGGAGAGTTTGAGCACATAAAGGACAATCTAGGTCTGGTTGACGTAATGGAGGGAAAATTTGATTCCCCATTCAACTACTTCAAGCAAGTATCGGCGTACGTGCCACAAGATCTTCCTCCTACAGGAAACGATCTTCATACTAAAAAATTATTGGAAGCAGTCCTACCACTTATTAGAATGAATAGTGGGCGTACCTTTTATCTTTTTACCAGTATAAGAGCGATGAATTTAAGCGCGCAGTTATTAAAAAATGAATACGATGTTACTTACCTTGTACAAGGCAGCTTACCCAAGAAACAATTACTGGAAAAATTTGCTCAATTGAATCGCTGTGTTTTATTGGCAACGAATAGTTTTTGGGAAGGCGTTGATGTTCGTGGTGCTGACCTTCGATGTCTTATTATTGATAAGCTACCCTTTGCCAGTCCGGCAAGTCCTTTGGTCAGAGCGCAATTGCGTGCAATTGAGGTGAACGGCGGTAATGGATTTACAGACTATTCACTACCTGAAGCCGCAATTTCTCTTAAACAAGGCTTCGGACGTCTAATTAGAGAAGAAAGTGACCATGGACTATTCGTTTTAGGTGATAATCGTATAAACAAACATAGTTATGGGAAGTTATTAATCAATAGCTTGCCGAAAATGAAGTGGATAACAAACCAAGCGGAAGCCCTAAGCTACTTGGAGAAATTGGAAAAATAAATTCGGCACTACAAATTAGGTGCTACAAATTCGGCGCTACAAAAGCGATGTTACAAAGCGATGATACAAAAGCAATGAAACAGAAAGCGACACAGAAAGAGAAAGAGCAGCCAAAAATAGTGTTGGCCATTGATACATCGACAAAAGCGTGTGTACTTGGATTATTTAATGCAATCAGTGGTGAGACTAAAACGGCTACCGAGATAGTGGGTCGAACTCACAGTGAGGTTATCCTTCCTAAAATTATAGCCTTATTAGAAGAATGCGATCTCAGCTTGGAAGATCTAGATCTTATTGTATTTGGTAAAGGTCCTGGTTCATTTACGGGCTTAAGAATTGGCGTGGGTGTAGTCCAAGGGCTCGCCTTTGGATTGGATATACCGGTTGTCGGTATTTCTAGCTTAGCGTGTTTGGCCCAAGAAGTTTTTCGCCTAGAAAAAAAGCAGCACGTTATCGTTGCCTTAACTGCGAGACTACAGGAGGTCTATCATGGCACTTACTCTGAAAGTGAAGGATATATGTCACTGGTGGGTATGGAAGGCGTATGTGACGCCTCTCAGATGCCGCAGGAAGATAAACGCATTGCCTGGGTTGGAATAGGCAGTGGCTGGGTTCTACAGCCTGAGATTGAAGCTGGTGTTCAAGTAGAGGTGAGTCAGATTTATGGTGATACCTACCCTAACGCGCTTGATTTGCTGTCTCTTGGCATAAATGCATATCAACAAGGCCATTTTGTAGATGCGCTCTCAGCTCAGCCTGAATATCTGCGGGAAACCGTCGCGGATTTGCCCAACAAGGTCACGACAACGATCTCATCAACGATCTCAGCAACAACCTCAACGACAATCCCAACAAAGTAATACCTTTATTGATATTGCTGTCTATACTGCGTAAATGACCCATTAAAAAGGGTCGGATTTCGTCTATTTTGAATGTGTAAACTATAGAACGTTGTGAAAATACCTCAGCCTAGCCAATTTAATCCCATACGACAGGATGTCTCACGGCGAACTGGTGAGAAACCACACCTGCCTGAAGACAAAAATGATCAAGCGACATTTGATATTCTGGCATCTCACGAAACTAAAAAAGCCCCCAACTCGGTCTTTGCGGTTTCTGATTCTTCGGGATTCGAACATTCAAATAACGCTCGCCTACAATTCTCTAGCCTTTTTAAAGAGAGCCAACAAAAAGCGATAGATTTATATAATATTACAGCCTCGTTAAATACCCTCGGTGGTGAAGGGGATTTGATCGGCGTGGATATCTATATATAAGTAGATATATCAAAATAGGTATATCTAAATAGGTATATCTAGATAAGCGCCAGATTATCCTAATTGTAATGGCACGTTTCAGACTAATAAATGATGAACAAGGTTATGCTCTAAGTGATGAACTTAGCACTCAACTTCCTCTTCGTATCGATTTTCTGTCGGGCCCAATTCACTATCGTCGAACAAAGGGAGGGAAGAAAGAGTTATTGATTAAAGCCATTAATGTAAAAGAAGGCTGCCATGTATGGGATTGTACTGCAGGTTTAGGTAAGGATAGTTTTTTGCTTGCTGCAAAAGGATGCAGGGTGACACTCTTTGAAAGATCCACTGTGCTATCACTCCTCTTGGATCAAGCCTTAAAAAATGCGAGTACAGATAAAGAACTTGGAGAGATTGTTGAACGCATGCGTTTGGTAAAACAGGATTCCATTGGGGCCTTAGAAAATATGGCTAACAATCCGGATAAACCAGATGTAATCCTAATTGACCCTATGTTTCCAACAAGAAGAAAAAGTGCTCAAGTAAGAGGCGAAATGCAAACCCTTCAAAAATTTCTTGGTAAGGATGGAGACGCTTCATCATTGGTTAAAGCTGCACTTGCGACATCCTGTCCAAGAGTTGTGGTGAAGCGACCAGCAGACGGTGGTCAGCTAGAAAACTTAAGACCTACCTACAGTATTGTGGCTAAGGCAAATCGATTTGATATCTTTCTTAATAGCTCAGGTGTAGAAAAATAGCGCTTCCTTAAGATCTGCTATCTAGATGTTGAATAGCTTGACTAACATTGTAGAGAACGTGATTGTTTAGAAAGTTCTCAGAATGTTCTTTTACTGGGTTAAAGCTATCGTTAGCAGAAATAATGTCACCTTTACTTTCTATACAGCCTTCGCTGCTCAGAGTTGAGATGAACCGTGTGAATAGTGGGCCGTCAAAAAATTCTGGTGAATGAATACCATATATTCTCGATAAGTGCTGTGCTATACCTGCGGCGGCCTCTTCTAACTCACTAAATGAAATTGGCTTATCATCGTCAAGTAGCGCGCAAACAATAAAAAATCGTTCTAAGGCAGGCTCTATGATTTCTGCAAGATCCGTTAGGCTGGCATAGAGATCAGTTGTAGGACCAGGCGTTGAAATATTATCCCCACTCACAGTTAAAAGATCGAGAGATATCATGACTTCAATGGCGTGTAAGCAGTGTTCTTTGGTTTCATTTAATGAGGAATCCAAAAAAAGTTCAGCCTTTAAATAAGGATGAAGAACACTACAGACCTTAATGATATCAGCGCTAGTGCAAGTGTCTTTTGTCTCTACAATTCTTGCGATAAGGGAAGGAAAGGCAAAGACATGAAGCGAATTGTTGGCATAATAAGTGAGTAAACTGGTAACCCTCGGTGTAGCTTGGATAATGTCCCCAAATTCTTTAGTCGTGATCCTGTTGAGGTCAGATACATCAATAGCATGCTGAATTATTGTTGTCGTATCTTGGTCGGTGATGGTCATCACTTTTGATGTAGAGGTTTGCTTTGCTAAGGATTGCAGAATGCTTACTTGTCTTTCAAGGCGATGTAGCTCGATTGTTTGTTTGGGTGTACAAAGAATGGCTGTAGCAACAAGATTAATCGGCATTATGGCGACGGCATCGTTAATTCTGCTGGCAAGCGTCGTTGCTAGTAGTCGACTTGTTTTTGAGATTCTTTCATTCTCAACTCTTAGCTTGTCCTCATCACTGAGGCCCTTCTCCTGATCAAGGGTAATCTGCGTTTTCGGTTCTTGCCAGCCCGCATGATGTTCATCAAGAAAGTCTGTAAGTGATAAAGCTTCCCCGAAATTCACAGCAACCTTTCCAAAAGTATTTTTAAGTGTCCGCAAGACGCCAAATATGTCGAATATTGATTCTTCCTCTTTTGCTTGGCCTGAGAGTTCGCCTAAATATGTTGTGGCTTCCAATATTCGTTCATAACCAAAATAGACAGGGAGAAAAGCAATTGGTTTTGAATTGTTTCGTTTGAAGCTCCTAATAGTCATGCTCAACATGCCTGTTTTTGGGGAAAGTGTTCTTCCCGTTCGACTTCTTCCTCCTTCAATAAAATATTCTACCGAATATCCTCTATTGAACATAAGGTTTAAATACTCATCAAAGACTGATTTATACAAAGGGTTGTCACGAAAGGATCGACGCATAAAAAATGCGCCTCCTCGTCTAAGTAAGGGGCCGACAATGGGCAGGTTAAGATTTTTTCCCGCTGCGATATGGGGTGGCGTTAGTCCATTGATATAAAGAACATAGGATAGCAGTAAATAATCAATATGACTTCGATGGCAAGGGATGTAGACAATCTCATGGGATTTGGCTAACTCTTTTGCGGTATTAATTTCGGAAATATCAATCCCGTCATAAAGTTTGTTCCATAACCACGTTAGTAACACAACAAAGAAGCGGATGACGCGATAGCTTTGATCTGCTGCGATTTCTTGGGCGTAGGCGTAGGCCTTTTTTTCAGTTTTTTGATGAGATTGTTTGCTTGTATTCGATTCTGCGCTTATTGCGAGTTTAACGGTTTCGCTGTCCATAATGGAATTGATCAAAGTACGCCTATGGGATAGATCGGGTCCAATAATGGCTTGTTTTTGGCGAGTGAAGTCTACTCGGAGTAGCCGTAACAACTTGCGTTTTTGTTTTTGTTCATCAGTCTCTGAGGCCACAATATCGGAAAGACTAATCGCTGTGCCAAATTGAACCAGGATATAATTTGGGTGAAACAAACCCGCAAATATTTTTTTGAGCCGATTTGTGACAGTCCAATTTTCGGAGAGTATCAATTTGAATATGGACTTTTCTTTGTCTGGTTGATGACCCCAAAATAGAGAAACGGGAACAATTTTGATCCTTCCTTCACCTTCTTGTTGATGTTGAAGTAGCCTCTGCATACGGGCAGATTGTTCCCGTTGTGTTTTACGTCCAAGGGTGCCTTCAGAGTGGCCTAGAAAGAAAAATGCTCTGGATTCTATATCACCGATAGGGTCTATTGGACGAGGAAGTAATCCTTCCTCGCATGCGTGATCTAAAACGAGTAAATCGCCAATAGAGCGAGAATGCAGGACATAACATACGAGGTCATCGGACTCTATCTCTAAGAAGCCAGTGTCACATCCAAGGACATTGGGTCGAATCCATGCATGTAATATTCGACGAGCCGTTTTGAATTGAATTGCATGCAATCTGTCAATAAGCTTGGGTGCTTTGATATCAGTTTGCAAATGTTTCTCCTGAACTATCTTTGCCTAAATTATCTTTGTCTAAACTATCTTTGCCTAAGCTTTAATGCTTGCCGTCGAATAATTCACTTAATGATTCACTAGGAGATTTACCTGTAATTTGCGTTTCCCAAATACCAGTATATTTACGCAGAGTTTCTCTTTGAATATCTTCTTTTCTGGTAAGAACGGTTGTTCTTAGAAATACCATCAGGTTTTGTTTTTCCTGAACTTTACTTTTTTTCCTAAACAGGAATCCTAAGCCGGGAATGTCTTTTAATACGGGTACACCACTATCGGTTTCGGTGATTTTGTCTCTGATCAAACCTCCGAGAACGACAATTTGACCGTTATCGGCCAAAATTGTCGTTTCAATAGTTCGCTTAGAAGTAATTAAATCTGCCGATCCACCTGCACCGATGTTTGTTGTTTGTTCAACTTCTGAAACTTCTTGCATCACCTCCAGTCGTATCAGATTGCCGTCATGAACATGGGGAGTAACCTGTAATGTCAAACCTACATCTTCGCGGTTAATGGTGGTAAAAGGATTGTTAGCACCGTTACTGCCAGAAGTTGTTGAGCCTGTTCTAAAAGGAACGCTTTGACCAACAACGATTTTAGCTTCTTCATTGTCCATTGTTGTGATGCTGGGTGTAGATAAAAGGTTCACGTCTCTATTTTCCTGAAGCGCCTGAATGACGAGTGCAAAACTCACGCCGCCAATATTTTCTTTACCGCCGACAATGATTGGGCTAGTGCCAAGACTCACGTTAGTAGCGTCATTTGCTACAACACCGTTTAATATGCTTGCAAGAACGCCCGTCGGGCTGGTAAGACCCAGTGGTGAATTGGAACTTTCACGGTCTCCAATAGCGAGCTCAGTTCCAAGTTCTCTAGTAAAAGTTTCGTTAACTTCAATAATGGCAGCTTCGATTAGCACTTGAATACGTCGGACATCTAATTGGCCAATGATGTTTTTCAGTTCGCTCATCGTCGCGGGATCAGCGCGAATGACAAGCGCATTAAGTGCTTCATCTGCTTGGATATTGGTGTCGACTTTCTGGCCAGTTTTATTCTGGCCATCGGTATCAGATACAAGGTTCTTTAGAATGTCTGCCATTTCTTTTGCGTCAGAATGGGCAAGGCGAACGACTTGGATTGTCCCCGCTCTATTTGTCGGAACATCCAGTTCGTCAATCAAATCACTTAATTTATCCAATGTGCTAGGCAGCCCCTTAATAACTAAACTATTGGTTCGCTCGTTAGCAACAATCATGACCGTATTGGGTCCTTTAGCGCTCTTACCAATTCTATCTGGTGCTAATTTCTCAAGTAAGGCAACCATGTCTTCGACCCAGGCTTCCTTTAATTGAATTATTCGTGTTGTAGTTGCTTCAGCTATATCAATCTTGTTGATGACGGAGATCAATCGCAAGATGTTGTCTGCGTGGTCGCTGATAATAAGCACGTTTGGATTAGCCAAAGGGGCTATGTGGCCATATTGAGGGATCAGCGGTCGTAGGACTTTCACCAACTCAGTAGAGGGTGTATTAAGGACGGGAATCACACGTGTTATTAATGATTCACCTCCTGCATCACTTTGGAAATCAAGTGGGTTTCCGCTTTGCTTTGCAAGAACATTCTGTACAATCTTGATCACATCTCCAGAGGGTATGGCAGCATACCCATGTACTCGCAGCACGCTAAGGAATAGCTCGTAAATACTATCTTTGTCCAGATTTGTGTTTGATATTACTGTGACTTGACCTTTCACACGTTGATCAAGAATGAAACTTTTCCCTGTTATTTTAGAAACAAGGCTGGTGAACTCGCGAATATCACCATTTTTTATATTAATAACCCCGCTGTTTTCCGCTGAAGCTAAGGGCGCGAAAAGGGAGAAGGTGAAGATGATGATAAAGTGTCGAAATGAGGCCATTAACTTACTACTAAAATAAAAAAGCATTGTACTTTTATTCCTACTTGAGAATTCCTAACTGAGTCTTGCTAAGGCAAGGCTGATCTTTAGTCATGTATCTGCTAATTGTGTATCGGCACCGTCACTACAAACTTTCTAGTGCCGCGCTGGACTTCGACGCGTGCTCGCTCAGATGCAACAACCTGACTGATAAGCGCCTTGTCATTCGCGACATTGCCAACGGGCTTGCCATTGACGCGTAAAATTACGTCACCTTGTTTTAAGCCTGATTTTTGTAACAAAGTATTTGAGACTTGTCCGCCGATACGGTAACCGCTAGCTTCTCCTTCGCTAACCGCTGACATACCCAATTCTGAAAGTACTGCATCGGGTTCAGAATTTAGTCGATTCTGGTAGGCAGCTAAACTTTGTTGTAAATCTGCCGTCTGATATTGTTTCGCTGGTCCTGTTTTTGCAATTAGATTTTTTCTTCTACGATTTTGAATACGATTCTGAATATTTTGTAAACGAGAGCTGCCTTGAGATGGTGAGGCGTTAACTTGTCCTGAGTTATTGCCAGTCAGAAAGCGGTTATCTCTCACTATTGTTTCCTCAGGGAACGAAAGCTTTTCGATACGAGCACCTCGTTTTATTAGTACGTAACTAGCAAACACAGAATCAAGGATTGCATTGCCTGGTAATTTTTCTCCAAGTGTGTAGAGTTCGCCCACTTTTCCCCGCAGTGCAATAAGTGCTCTTGAATTAGAAGTATCTTCTGAGGCGAAGATTCCGTGAAGCTCGAGGTTTAGGCTGGTTTGTGGTACGTTTTTGACATCTATTTTTGCAGCCGTTACTTGTTCCTTGCCAAATACATTTAGTTTCGAAATATCGATAGGTTTTCTACCTTGGCTTTTTGCAGCTGCGGGTGCGCTAAGTTCAACATTTGTATCGCCCATATTTTCCATAACAAACCAAACGCCGTTCGCAAGAGACATGCTCATCAATACGATCAACAATAAGCTTATCAATGCGGCAATTTTTTTGTCATGTGAGTTAAAAAACTCAGATAGTTGATTCACTATCTTCTCCGTAAATACTCGTTCTTAAAAAGTAGGCCTACTAAAATAATTTCTCTTCGTATGTAATAGCAGTATCTTCAGCATCACCCTGCCATGATAAACCAGCGAGCGTAAATAATCTGGATTTTATCTCTACTACCGCCCAGCCATCCAGTTTCAAATTGATGGCGACAAGCACTTGGTGATCATTGTGAATATCGAGCTGTAGCCCACCATATTGTTGATTAATACTAAAATCACCTCTCAAAGGAGGCAGGTTAAATACTTGGGTTCCAGCTTGAATCGTTCGAGAAACGATTTCACCTCCATTCCAATTTATATGACCCTCTACAATATCCAGGCCCTTAGGATTACCAGATATGCTGATACTTTCGGCATCAATTTCACCGGTGAAACTTAAGCCAAATTCCTCGCTAACCTGATTAATATAATTTGCATCAATTCTTCCATTCAGTTTTCTCAGTTGAAATCTATCGACTTCAGCGATCACGCTAGTTTCAAAATTATGCGCGTCCCCTGTAATGTCTAAATCAACCTCTGCAATTTTTTGCAGAACCTGTAATGGCGAAACATCCCAACTTAACTGGCTTGTTGGAAAGTTTCGGTAATGTATGTTTGTTTTTCCTTTCCAAATCGTGCCCTCTATTGAGAATAGCTTAAGCTCGGGTATTCGTTGGAAGACTTCTTTTCCATAAGATGCATAAAGTAATGACCAGATTGGGGCCGCTGGAGCAAATATAATGATAAAAAAAGCGAAGCTTAGAAATGCAGCCAGGCCGTAGAGAAGCACTTTTTTCATGTTAGCCAGTTGACAATTTGTTCGCCATCGTTGGTGAATCGTATCCAGCCGCCTTCGTCATTCCCTTCCCAAGGTCCAGTACTACAGCGAACTTCCTCCTTAAAAAAATCAAATGCAGCGACAGCCAATTCACGATCTGTGCGCCAAGGTGTTTCATTCGTCTTAAACCAAACAGATACAAAACCGCCCTTGGCCGCCTTTTCCATGATGACACAACTTACTTGAGATTTATCTTCCTCAGAAACACTAGAGAATAGGCAGGTAGTAGATAGTTTCGCTTTGCTTGTATCGAGAAGTGATTTACCGACGTTCTCAAAGCAAGTCGAAAGCCAATGAATGATGGCAAGGGTTTCAACTCGCTTAATGTATATTTCGAGATCTGGATAGGCGTCGTTCATAAATTTTCAGTTATCGAATGAGTTGTTGCATAATTTTACAGTAAACAATACTCAATTTCTTTAAATCACTAACAGAGACACATTCATCGACCTTGTGAATGGTTTCATTGCATGGTCCCAATTCGACTACCTGAGCACCACTTGGTTCAATAAATCTTCCATCCGACGTGCCGCCAGAAGTAGAAAGCGCTGTTTCTATATTGAGAGTATCAAATATCGCCTTCTGCACAGCAGGGATTAATTCCCCGTCTGTCGTTAAAAATGGGTTGCCACTCAAAGTCCATTTGATCTGGTAATTTACCTTGTGTTGTCTAAGAATTTCTTCAGCACGAAGTCTGAGTTTGTCTTCGGTAGATTCTGTGGAGAAGCGAAAATTTAACAATAGATCTAGAAAACCCGGAATGACATTGGTAACACCGGTGCCACTATGTATATTGGATATCTGCATGCTTGTTGGAGGAAAAAACGCATTACCTTCATCCCACACTTCATTCACCAAGGCGTCGAGGGCAGGCATTGCACGATGAATAGGGTTGTCCGCCTTATTCGGATAGGCCACGTGTCCCTGTATTCCCAAAATTTTTATTTCAGCATGTAGCGAGCCCCTGCGACCCGTTTTGACCACGTCACCCAATGTCTGATTACTAGACGGTTCACCAATGACACACCAATCGATATCAATATTTCGGGCCTTTAAAGTTTCCAACACTTTTTGTGTTCCATTAATGGCGTCACCTTCTTCATCGCTAGTGATAAGAAAAGCCAGAGTTCCTTTATGTTCAGGAGATTCACCAAGAAAATCTTTGCAGGCAGAGATCATAGCGGCAAGAGCGCCTTTCATATCGGCAGCACCGCGGCCATAAAGACGGTCATCAATCAATGTAGGTGAGAAGGGTGGATTTGACCAGTCAGAAATTGATCCCGGAGGTACCACATCGGTATGTCCAGCGAAGACGAAGTAGGGTGGACCATCGCCATGACAAGCCCAAAGATTGCTGACATCAGCAAAGGGCATTTTTTCTACTTTGAATCCAAGTGACTCAAGCTCTTTTCCTAAAATGTTTTGGCAACCTGCATCTGCAGGCGTAACCGATTCTGCACTCATCAAGGCTTTGGTTAGAGACAAAATGTCCTTATCTAGATCTGGTAGCACAAACTACTTCCTTACTGTCGTTAAGCTTCTCGAAATTTGTTTCTGTTCGAAACTTGAATGATCCCTTGGTGATTCAACCTTAGTTACGAACTATAGCGCATGCCAGCGTCTAAATATCTATTACTGTGATTGGCATTAATAGTATTCATGATTTTGAACAGACTCAAGTTTTTAGAAGTTAAGGCTCTTTAGATATAGGATTTTTGGTGGGCGTAGCAATTGGGTTTAAAGTTAGAGATGTCGCAGGGGTTACTAGGTACTTCTTTCATCCGCTGCTGGCAATCCTCCGGATTTCCCTTACTTGGTCAGAAGCCACAAGTGTCTTCTTCTATTCCCTCGATGCTAACGCTTTTATGCTCTCACCTAGTACCCCCCTACTCGTAGCTGAGAATTTTGAGATCAATGATGGCTGAAACATTTTTTGAAAGACGCATTTTAAGAAAGCGCAATTTCACAAGATCTAGTTGTGAGTGTGCAGAGCATCATTTAGTTGGATCGACTTTTGATTGGTTCGACATTCTACGACGCCAGATTGTGAGTTTCGGATAAACAACATGTCATCTTGACCAGCAAGTTCTCGTGCTTTGACCACCTTGATGAAATTCTTATTTTCGTCCAATATCTGAACGACAGTTGCAGCAGTGATATATAAACCCGCTTCAATAGTACAACGATCTCCAAGGGGAATACCCGTTCCAGCATTAGCACCTATTAGACAATCTTTGCCAAGTGATAGCACCATTTCTCCACCACCGGACAGTGTACCCATAGTACTCGCACCGCCGCCTAGATCGCTTCCCGAATCCATAACGACACCCTGTGAAAGGCGCCCTTCGATCATGTTAGGACCCATAGCGCCAGCATTAAAATTCACAAAACCTTCATGCATAACCGTAGTGCCCTCTCCCAAATACGCACCTAAGCGAACCCGTGCGCTATGAGAAATTCGAACACCGCTAGGAATGACGTAATTAGACATTTTTGGAAATTTGTCGATTGAGGATACTTCTAGAACACGACCTTCTGTCCTTGCTTTGAGCTGTTGATCTGTAACTTCCTTTGGATCAATCGCCCCTTCACTAGTCCATGCGACATTAGGTAATTTTGAAAATATACCTTCAAGATTAATCTCATTTGGTTTGACGTGACGGTGAGATAATAAATGTAGTTTTAAATAGGCTTCTGGTGTTGATTCAATGTTTGAATCAGTCTCGATAAAACAGGCCACTCTAGGTTTTGTTGAATTGCGCATCATGCCAAGAATGTCTTTCTGCCGGCTGTCACTTACAACGGGCGCAAGTTCGCTAATAAGGTTATTTGATAGTTCAATATCGCGATTGCCGCTTTCATAGTTAAGTACTGTAGCGATTTTTTCAAGGTCAGCAGCATCGGGATTGAACAGTGGAATTGGATAATAGACCTCTAGCCACTCGCCTTTGCTATTTTTTGTTCCAATGCCAAAAGCTAGGCTAAAAAATTTAAAACTTGCATCGTTTGAAAAAACCATAGAACTCACAGGATTAATATAGACAGGCCGGTATTATGAACCCTTTACTCGAAAAAAAGTAGAAAAACTATATATGAAAAATATGAAAAGATCTGAATTAATGGATGAATTAATGAATAAAAACTGAAATTTAGTATATTTTTTGCAATCTTGATCTGGCGGTACCCTTGTTATTTATTCTGAATGTGCGCATCCAATTCGTCTCGGATTCGATTTGTTAGTTTCTCGGTTGAATTTATCATTAATCCATTCTGATCAGAGATATAAAATACGTCTTCGACGCGTTCTCCGAGCGTTGTAATCTTCGCGTTGTGCAATTGAATATTTAGTTCGACAAAAATATTGGCAATAATGGTTAGCAGTCCCGGTCGGTCAGGTGTTACAACTTCTAACATGGTTAACTGCCGCGAGGAATCGTTGGTAGCACTTAATTCTGATCTGAATTCAAACTGTTTTAAAGTGCGAGGTGTGCGTTGATTTATTTTGGGCAGGATAGTGCCTTTTTTTTCTAATGAATCTTTAAGGATAGCTTTTATTTGGTTCTGCCGATGGAGATGTGGCCCCACGGGTTTTCCATTTTCTGCAAGAACGACAAAGGTATCAAAATTAAAACCGTTTTTACTGCTGGCGATTCGTGCGTCTACGATATTTAAATCAAGCAAGTCGATCGCATTAACGGCGGCCGCGAATTGAGAACCTGTTTTTCTTGCGTATACAAAAATTTCCGTAGCCCCTTCCTCATCTCTGAGATTGCCTGTGTCTCGTATCAAAATCAAAGGACTGTTATCTAGGCTATGGTGACTTATTGCCTCGGTGTGCCAAACAATGTCGGTCACTGATTCTCGAACAAAATATTCGTCATCAACATTGTCCCATATTTTAATGATTTCGCTTTTAGTGAGCCCCCGTTCTTCGAGACGGAAAATCGAATGACTTTGGGTCTCGCTGACGTAGTCTGCTCGATCAACATAATTTTCGAGACCCTGACGGAGCGCGCGTTTTGTATCCAGATATAGCTGTCGCATTAGGGTTGCTCTCCAACTATTCCATAGTGTCGGATTTGTCGCGTTGATATCAGCGACTGTGAGTGCATACAAATAATCGAGGCGAACTTGGTCCATTACATGCAGAGCAAAATCGTGGATGACGGAGGGATCGGAAATGTCTTTTCGTTGAGCGGTACTCGACATGATTAGGTGGTTTTTTACTAACCAGCACACTAAGTTGGTATCCCAGTTTCCAAGTCGGTGTCTCTCGCAAAATTTACGGGCTATGTCGGTGCCAAGCTCGCTATGATCTCCACCGAGACCCTTTGCTATATCGTGATACAGACCGGCAATAAATAAGAGTTCAATTTTTGGAAGCCGCGCGTAAATGTGGGCTGCAACAGGAAATTTTTGCGCCTGGCTTTTGTAGCGAAACCGGCGCATATTTCTGACCACTTGTAGCGTATGTGCGTCAACTGTGAATGCGTGAAAAAGATCAAATTGCATTAATCCTATGACGCGACCAAATTCTGGTAGGTAAGTACCTAATATGCCGTATCTTTCCATATTTCTTAATTGGGTAAATAGACTGTTTGAGGATCTTAATAATCTAAGGAATGTTTCTGTTATCTCAGGATTGGATCGAAATTTATCGTCTATAAGATGTAAGCTCTGTCTCATTAGACGAATTGTTTCGGCAGCAGCACCCTCAATTTCGTCGCTATTACCCATGTGCACAAATATCTCCATGAGTGCTGGGGGATGTCGTTCAAAAACGTCTGGGCTGGTGACTTCAATCCGTTTGTTACTTACTTGGAAGTGAGCATCTAACCTCTTTGGTTTGATGTGTAATTTTGAACGAAGCATCGGCGCTTCAAAAAGTTGTAAGAGCATAGAGCAGGTAGCATTTACGGCGATGGCTGTTCTGTAATAGGCTTGCATAAATTGCTCGACTGCAAGCTGGTCTCCGTTTTTATAGCCAAAGAGTTCTGCTAATTCCCGTTGGTATTCGAATAAAAGGCGGTTTTCATCTCTTTTTGCAATTAAGTGAAGTCCATAACGGATTTTCCAAAGGTGCCGCTCTCCCGCTCGAAGAATGTTCTTTTCATCCACGGTTAAAAATTTTAGACGAACCAAATCGTCAAAATCAACCTTGCCAAATTGTCGATTGGCTATCCACATGACAGTTTGAATATCACGCAATGCACCGGGTGAGGATTTTACGTTTGGTTCTAGACTATATTCTGTATATTCAGATTTACGGTGCCGCTCAAGTTGCTCTTCACTTTTTGCTTTATGGAATTTTTTAAATGCCCAAATTTTCTTGGGATTAATTAAGTTAGCTACCTTTGTGAACAATTCACTGTCACCGCAAAGTGTGCGTGCTTCCATTAATGCGGTAACAATGGTGACATCAGCAGAAGCTTGACGCTGACATTCTTGTTGGGATCTGACACTGTGACCTACTTCGAGACCAATATCCCATAAAAGCGTTAAAAAGCCCTGAATATTACCACTGTGTTTCTGGTAAGCATTGCCTTCTAGTAATATGAGGAGGTCAATGTCTGAGTGTGGGTGCAATTCTGAGCGGCCATAACCTCCTACAGCAACAAGAGAAATTCGAGATTTTAGCCAGCTGGAACGATTTTCCTGCCAATCAAAACTATTCCAAGCTAAACGAAGTATCTCATCAATATAACTCGCATGATCCGACATCATTTCATGGACGTCTTCGTCATCGTGAAAACGCCTAGCAAGATCGGCTTTTATTTCAGACAGCGCGTCCTTAAAAATGGAAATGGTTTCACTCTTGCCCTTAAGTTGAGTGCTGAGGGTATCAATTTTCAATTCAAAAAAACCTTTGTTCTGTAAGGGGGACGCTAGGTAAGACGGGGAATCGTATCATCATCTCTATAGGTCAATATTTCATACCCTGTTTGTGTTACTAAAATCGTATGCTCCCACTGGGCAGTCAATTTATGATCTTTGGTGACGACCGTCCATTCATCCGGCAGCAACTTAACGGCGGCTTTACCGGCATTTAGCATGGGCTCTATGGTAAAAACCATTCCGGGCTTGAGTTCAACGCCTGTACCGCGTTTACCGTAATGTAATACTTGGGGCTCGTCATGGAAAACTCGTCCAATACCATGACCACAGTATTCCCTTACGACAGAGAATCGGTTCTTCTCTGCGTGTGTCTGAGTTGCATATCCAATATCTCCTAGGAAGGCGCCGGGTTTTACCGCCTGGATACCGAGATACAGCGCTTCCTTACAAATGCTGACGAGCCGCTGGGCGAGTATGGAAGGTTTGCCCACATAAAATGTCTTGCTTGTGTCGCCGTGAAATTCATCTTTAATCAAGGTGACATCTACATTGATGATATCGCCTTGTTTTAAGATTTTCTCATCCGTAGGAATGCCGTGGCAGACTACGTGATTAACAGACGTGCAAATGGACTTTGGAAAGCCTCTGTAATTGAGAGGTGCGGGAATCGCCTGCTGCTCATTAATAGTATATTCATGGCAGATACGATCAAGCTCCCCGGTAGAAATACCCGGTTTGATAAATTCTTCGATCATTTGTAATTGTTTGGCTGCGAGTGCGCCTACAGTGCGCATCTTTTCGATGTCTTCTGCAGTTTTTATTTCAATTGGCATAGTTTGGCTTATTTTTGAGCGGGAAATGAGTTGTGAACCTTATTGTAACAGATTTAATAATTGTGGGTTTTGTTAGCACCCAAGTCCAAGATATGGTATAAAGCGCGCCGTCTGGATGATCCAGGCGACTTAACTAAAAATTCTCACATAGACCGACACGTCATCCGGGTGCTCTATCCTAGAATAAGTTCTAGAGGGGTTGGATGATGGGGTTTGTGGAGGCCTAACCCGTACAATTTGGAGATTATATGTCTAGCGTATCTATGCGCGCCATGCTTGAAGCTGGTGCTCACTTCGGTCATCAGACCCGTTATTGGAATCCTAAGATGAATACTTACATCTTTGGTGCCAGAAATAACATTCACATCATTAACTTAGAACAAACTGTCCCAGCGCTGAATGAAGCGCTTGAATATGTTCGTATCCTTGCTTCTAAGAAAAATAAAGTTCTGTTCGTCGGTACTAAGAGAAGTGCTGGTAAGGTCATTAAAGAGGAAGCCCAGAGATGCGGCATGCCTTATGTTGATAAAAGATGGTTGGGCGGCATGCTCACCAACTATAAAACTATTCGTCAATCAATTCGTCGCTTGCGCGATCTTGAGAGCCAACAAGCAGATGGCACTTTTGAGAAATTGACCAAAAAAGAAGGGTTATCTCGACAAAGAGACTTAGACAAGCTTGAAAAGAGCTTGGGTGGGATTAAAGGAATGGGCGGATTACCCGACATTCTTTTCGTTGTCGATGTAGATCATGAGCGTATTGCTATTACTGAGGCGAATAAGCTAGGTATTCCCGTTGTTGGTATCGTTGATACTAATAGTAATCCTGATGGCGTCGATTATGTTATCCCAGGCAATGATGATGCAATTCGTTCTATTAGATTGTTCGTTGCCGCGATTGCTGATGCCGCACTTGAAGGTAAGGCTGAATTTGAAGGCGTAGGTGAAGTAAATGAGCTTGTAGAAGCTGCCGAAGCTGCTGAAGAAGCACCAGTATCTGAAGAAGTAGCAAGTGCTGAAGTAGTTGTAGACGCGGTAGCGTCTGAAGACACAGCTACAGTCGACGCACCTGCAGAAGAAGTCGCAGCTGAATCAGAAACGCCTGCTTCAGGCGCGTAAGCATCGTGATTTGATATCACAGTAAATGGAACATTTGCTGTGATATTCACTTTTGTTAAAGCTTGCTTCAAATTATGTAAACCCATTCAATCGAAATATTTAGGGGCAATAGTTGCGCCTATCCACGTCAGAGGAAATCATCATGGCTGCTATCACAGCAACAATGGTAAAAGAACTTAGAGAAAGAACCGGTCTTGGGATGATGGACTGCAAGAAAGCCTTAGTAGAAGCTGAGGGAGATGCAGAGCTTGCGATCGAAAACCTGCGTAAGTCTAGTGGCATGAAGGCCGCTAAAAAAGCGGGTAGAACAGCAGCAGAAGGCAAAATAGGTCAAAAAATAGCAGGCGGCGTCGCTATCATGGTTGAAGTAAACTGTGAAACTGATTTTTGTGCCAGAGATGATCACTTTAGCGGCTTTGTCGCCAAGGTGACTGATGCGATTTTTGATGCTAAGCAAACCGATGTATCCGTTCTTCTAGGAGATGGCGGTTTTGAGAAAGTCCGAGAAGAGCTCGTCCAAAAAATCGGTGAAAATATTTCAATACGTCGTGCAGAATTGCTTGAAGGCAATGTCTCAAGCTATGTACACAGCAACGGTAAAATTGGTGTGTTGGTAGCTTTGGAGGGTGGCGATGAGGCACTTGGCAAGGACATCGCCATGCATGTTGCAGCCGTCAACCCTCAGTATGTAAATTCTGCTGATGTGCCTGCGGATGTTATCGCTAAAGAAAAAGACATTTATGTAGCGCAAGCAGCTGAGAGCGGCAAACCTGCAGAAATCATCGAAAAGATGGTTGAAGGCAGAGTTAGAAAGTATTTGGCTGAAATAAGCCTGATGGATCAAGCATTCGTAAAAGATGGAGATGTCAAAATCTCGGCCCTCTTGAAAAATGCTGGTGCATCGGTGATACAATTTGCGCGCTACGAAGTGGGTGAAGGTATTGAAGTTGAAGAAGTTGACTTCGCGAGTGAAGTTCAAGCCCAATTAGGCACTAATAAGTAGGTACACGCTTTTAAAAAGAGAGGATTATGCCCACAAAAACAATACCACAATATCGACGAGTCCTCCTAAAGTTAAGTGGAGAAGCTTTAGGTATTGACGGTTTTGGAATAGATCCAAAAGTACTGGATAACATGGCTCTCGAAATTGGTCAGTTAGTGGGTATTGGCGTTCAAGTAGGTTTGGTAATAGGCGGTGGTAATTTATTCCGTGGCGCTCAATTGAGTGAATCGGGCCTAGATCGTGTTACAGGTGATCACATGGGCATGTTGGCAACGGTCATGAATGCATTGGCCATGCGAGATGCGCTAGAGCGTGCCCGAATTCACACTGTTGTCATGTCGGCCATTCCGATGAGTGGTGTGGTTGAACATTATGATCGTCGTTTGGCCATTCGCCATTTGGAACAAGGTGATGTCGTTATATTTTCTGCCGGTACCGGTAATCCTTTTTTTACAACAGATTCGGCAGCGTGTCTTAGAGGCATCGAAGTCGAGGCAGATATTGTACTTAAGGCTACAAAGGTTGATGGTGTATATACTGCTGACCCTGTGAAAGACCCTACCGCAACAAGGTATGATCGTTTGACCTATGATGAGGTATTAGATAAACAATTAGGTGTGATGGATTTGACAGCTATATTGCTGGCGAGGGATCATAAGATGCCTTTACGAGTATTTGCTATGGCTGATACTGGCGCTCTGCGTAATGCGGTAGTGGGTAATGATGAAGGCACACTTATAGAAAGTTAGAAGAAGCGAATGTTAAAATACCGAAATTTGATATTGCAGTTGGAGTAAATTAAATATGCTCGAAGAAATCCGAAAAGATGCAGATGAACGGATGAGCAAGTCAAGAGTATCCCTATCGTCCGCATTTGCAAAAATTAGGACAGGCCGTGCTCATCCCAAAATCTTGGATGGCCTTACGGTTGACTATTATGGCATTGATACACCGCTGAACCAGGCTGCCAATATTACAGTCGAAGATGCGCGAACCTTAGCAATTGTTCCCTGGGAGAAGTCCATGGTGGGAGCAGTTGAAAAGGCAATATTAAAGTCCGATCTAGGCTTGGCACCTAATACCAATGGTGACAAAATTCGGCTAGCCATGCCACCTCTAACAGAAGAAAACCGCCGCGATTTAACAAAAATTGCAAAGTCTGAGGCAGAAAATGCAAAGATTGCCATTAGAAACATACGGCGTGATGCTAACTCAGATATGAAAGAATTACTGAAAGAAAAGGAAGTCTCTGAAGACGAAGAAAAACGCGGTGAGGAGACAGTTCAAAAATTAACAGATACACATATTAGACAAGTCGAAGAAGCGCTAGCCGCTAAAGAAACTGACTTAATGGAAATTTAAGACCCTTGTTAAAGCAGCGAATACTTACGGCCCTCATCCTTGCGCCAATCGCTATTGCTTGTATTTTTGCGCTTCCACCTACCGGCTTTTCAATTTTTATTGGTGTCGTACTCGGAATAGGCGCTTGGGAGTGGGCAAACTTTGCCGGCCTCAAAGGGGCTTATAAATTCATCTACGCAGTCGTGCTAATGGCTTTGATGTTCCTGTGTATTTTCCTTCCTCCACTGCCAATATTAATCCTGGGTACCCTCTGGTGGTGTGTCGCCTTTGGCCTTATGTCAACTTATCCAAGCACGGCTCACTATTGGTCTTCTGAAACAGATTCTGCATCTATCGTCATCAGTCTTATTGGTCTCCTTAATTTGTTGCCCGCTTTTGTGGCTTTAATGACCTTAAAGCAAAGTGTTGATAGCAGCTTTTTAATACTATTGTTGTTTTTTCTCATTTGGGGTGCGGATGTTGGTGCCTATTTTTCAGGTCGAACTTTTGGAAAGCATAAGCTCGCTCCAAAGGTGAGCCCCGGGAAATCATGGGAGGGATTTTGGGGAGGTTTGGTCTTTGCTGTGGCAATTGCGGTATTCATGGTGAGTTGGTTGGGCAAACCTGCACTACATTCCCTTGATGGCATCATATTTATTTTATCCTGCGCTTTCATCGTCATGATATCTGTTCTGGGGGATTTAGTAGAAAGCATGTTCAAGCGTAATAGAGGTATCAAAGATTCGAGTCACTTATTGCCCGGACATGGTGGAATTTTGGATAGGGTGGATAGTTTGTTATCCGCAGGTCCCTTCTTCGCAATCTTAATCATAGTGTTAGATTGGAAGTAGAATAAATGAACCCTCCACAGCAAGTCACCATTCTTGGATCGACCGGTAGCATCGGGCAGAATACACTAGATGTGATCAAAAGAAATGCGGACCGGTATTCAGTATTTGCGCTTACAGCCAATACTAGTGTCGATCTAATGTATCAACAATGTCAGGAATTTAATCCCCGTTATGTTGTACTTCGGGATGAGGAAAGCGCTTCAGCACTTAGAGAAATGCTGGGACAAGCGCTTACCTCAAGATCTATCGAAGTGCTTAGTGGCGCGACCGCCTTGTCTGACGTTGCAAGTGATGAACAGGTGAACATTGTGATGGCAGCCATTGTTGGCGCTGCGGGTCTTGAAAGTTCTCTCGCTGCTGCGCGAAGTGGTAAGCGACTACTTTTGGCCAATAAAGAGTCTCTCGTGATGGCAGGCGCTTTGTTTATGAGAGCGGTTAAGGAGAATGGCGCGACGCTGCTGCCTATTGATAGCGAGCACAATGCCATATTCCAATGTTTAGCAAATGGTGCCGAAGATTTTGCCGATGGCGTCAGTAAAATAATGCTGACCAGCTCCGGTGGACCTTTGCTGAGAACACCTTTAGATAAGCTCAAAACAGTGACGCCGGAGCAGGCATGTGCTCATCCAAATTTTAAAATGGGGCGGAAAATTTCTGTAGATTCCGCAACGATGATGAACAAAGGTCTGGAGCTAATAGAGGCTTGTTGGTTATTCGACACACCCCCTCGCGATATCGAAATTATCCTCCACCCTCAACAAATAATACACTCAATGGTTGAATACAGAGATGGCTCTCTTATCGCACAAATGGGGTATCCCGATATGAGAACGCCTATTGCTCATGGTCTCGCGTGGCCAGACAGAATAACATCTGGTGTCGCGGGTTTAGACTTGATAAACATGGGTCCCTTGGAATTTGAAAAACCTGACATTGATCGTTTCCCGTCTATTGTCTTAGCAAGAGATGCCGCCAATGGGCCTGATAGCCACCCTATTGCGCTTAATGCGGCCAATGAAATAGCCGTTGACGCATTTTTGCATGAACTTATTCGCTTTATTGATATCCCAGTAATTGTAGAATCTGTTCTTGGCGCAACTGAAAGTATTGGAATCTCCAATGTAGAAGAAATTTTGGGAATAGATGAGACCGCAAGAATCAGAGCGCGGAAAGTAATGAGAGAATGTAAATGATAGAAGTTTTGCAAAGTATATTGGCCTTAATCGTCACCTTGTCGATTCTGGTCACTTTCCATGAATTTGGACACTATTGGGTGGCCAGACTTTGCAATGTCCATGTTTTAAGATTTAGTGTTGGTTTTGGCAAGCCGATATTCTCCAAGAGAGGAAAGCCTCCAGCCCATGTTCCGCCGCCAGAAGATCAGCATATAGGTACAAAGAGTAATGAACCCCTTGAAGGCACAGAGTTTGCCGTTGCCGCAATTCCACTTGGCGGATATGTCAAGATGTTGGATGAACGAGAAGGCTTCGTTCCGGATGACCAGCTTCATCTAGCCTTCAACCGCAAACCTGTATTGCAAAGAATTGCCATTGTTGCCGCCGGCCCAATAGCAAACTTCCTCCTAGCATTTGTAGCTTATTGGGTTTTGTTCGTAGCGGGAGTAAGTGGTGTAGCACCCATCCTTGGAGAAATTTCTCCTGAGTCGCGAGCGGGCGCTTCTGGTTTCATTCAGGGGCAGGAAATCGTCTCTGTGGATGGTGAATCTACTCAAACTTGGGTGGATGTAAATTTGGCGCTTTTTGCAAGAATTGGTGAAACTGGCAGCATACGTTTTCAGGTGGTGGATCCTGATGCCACCGATTTAATCAATACGCTAGAAATCGACATCACTGACTGGCTACGGGGAGCGGATAATCCTTCTCCCGCATCAGACTTAGGCTTACAACTTGATTACCCTTCTATTCCCGCTATTATTGGGGGTTTGGTTGAAGGCGAAGCTGCTGAGTTAGCGGGTTTACAGGTGAATGACAAAATTTTATCCTTTGCAGATCAGCCTATAGAAAGCTGGCTTGACCTTGTGCAGAAGATTCAGGAGAACGGTGGAAAGTCAGCAAGTTTATTAGTTGAAAGACCTTCAAGTGTTGAGCACATTCACCTTGAGGTCTTACCAAAGCTCGTGACGCGAGATGGTAAACAAGTAGGCTTCCTTGGTGCATCTAGGGTCGCAGCGGAATGGCCAGAGCATATGCAAAGAGAGCTAAGCTATCCCATTTATTCAGCATGGGTACCCGCCTTAGAAAAAACCTGGTCCGTCACTGTGTTTACCCTAAGCTCTATGAAGAAGATGATTCAGGGAGCGATATCCCCGAAAAACTTGAGTGGTCCGATTACTATCGCAAAGGTTGCGAACCGGACAGCCCAATCAGGTCTTGAAAGTTTTATTAGCTTTATTGCCTTGCTGAGCATTAGCCTCGGTGTGCTTAATTTACTCCCCATCCCTATTTTGGATGGAGGTCACTTACTCTATTATTTCGTTGAATTAGTGACTAAACGACCTGTACCTGAACGTGTTCAAATTATGGGTGCCCAGATGGGTATGTTTATCATTGTTGGCATTATGTTACTAGCATTCTACAACGATCTAATGAGACTATAGCGCCTCAGATTGCGGTTTATTAAATATGATTAGAATTAAGATTATCCTTGCGGCTGTTGCACTGACTCTAAGTGTGCAAGCGGCCGCCTTCACCGTAGCTGATATCAGAATAGAGGGCTTACAACGTGTTTCTGTCGGTTCAGTTTTTTCTGCTGTTCCAGTAAATGTTGGAGAAGAAGTTGGGGATATTGAGGTTAGAGGTATCGTTAAGGCTTTGTTTAAGACCGGTTCTTTCGATGACGTCAAAGTTGGACGAGACGGTGACATCCTCGTCATTATTCTTAAGGAAAGACCTGCGATTGCCGCAATAGAAATCGAAGGAAATAAAGCAATAAAATCAGAAGCGCTTCTTGAGGGTTTAGCTGGCTCGGGTCTGTCAGAGGGTGAAATCTTTAAAAAGGTGACGCTAGATCACATTCGAACAGACCTCGAAAGACAATACGTATCTCAGGGTCGTTACGGGGCGAGAATTCGAACGGAGTTAGAAGATCTGCCGCGAAACCGCGTGGGTATTAAGATACTTATAAAAGAAGGTGATGTTGCTGGTATTAAGCATATTAACATTGTGGGAAACAAAGTTTTCGATGATGAATCTTTACTTGATCTAATTGAACTTCGCCTACCTAGTTTATTATCTTTTTATACGAAAGATGATCGTTACTCACGTGAGAAGTTAACCGGAGATCTAGAAAAACTGGAGTCCCATTATCTTGACCGTGGTTACCTGAATTTTCTAATCGATTCTACTCAAGTTTCGATAGCGCCAAATAAAGAAGATGTTTACATCACCATTAATATTATTGAGGGTGAGCAATTTACCGTTGACGAAGTTGATATCGCGGGAGAGTTGCATGAAATTCCAGAGCAGGGTATTCGCGGACTGATCTATGTGAGATCAGGACAATTGTTTTCCCGTGAACTTATTACAGCCTCAGAAGAACAAATTGAACGCGCGCTTGGTAATGCAGGATATACCTTTGCTAGCGCTACCGGTCAACCAAGTCAAAATGAAGAAGGAAATACGGTTGATGTAAAGTTTTTTGTAGACGCGGGAAAACGTGCCTATGTTAGACGGATTAATTTTACCGGTAATACCTTTACTAAAGATGAAGTATTAAGACGTGAGTTAAGGCAGATGGAAGGTGGCTGGGCATCTAATGCTTTTATAGAACGATCTAAAGTCCGCCTTGAACGGCTTGGTTTTTTCAGAGAAGTGAACGTTGAAACCCCAGCGGTTCCGGGAACCGACGATCAAATTGATGTTGAGTATTCAGTAGAAGAACAACCTTCTGGATCTATATCGGCAACCCTAGGTTACGCTCAAGGCACTGGACTGATATTGGGCGCGAATTACCAAGAGCGAAATGTTTTTGGTACAGGTAATAGTGTCAATGTGGGTGTTAACAGTAGTGCATTCCAAACATCTTATAATTTATCTTTCTTCAATCCTTACTACACAGTAGATGAGGTCAGTCGAGGATATTCAGTTTTTTATAGAAAGAGCGATTTTGACGAGCGAAATATTGCCCGCTTTTCTACCGACTCTTTTGGCGGCAACCTTAGTTTTGGCTATCCACTGAGTGAAGTCTCTCGAGTCAATTTAACTTTTGGTTTTGAAGATACAAATATTAAAGAGGGTGTTTTTCCCGCTCAAGAAATATCTCAATTCCTTGCCAGAGAGGGCAATGAATTTACATTGTTTACGATGCAGGCAGCCTATTCAATGTCCGCACTAAATCGAGGATTGTTGCCAACCGGAGGTAAGTCTCAAACCTTTTCCATAGAGGCGAGTGTTCCAGGTAGTGAATTAGAGTTTTTTAGAATGAACTATAGCGGTCAAATATTCTTCCCGATTACGAGAACTTTTACCTTACGCTTGGCGACTGAACTTGGATACGGAGATTCCTACGGAGATACAGAGACTTTTCCATTTTACAAGAATTTCTATTCTGGTGGCTTTGGTTCCGTCCGTGGTTACGAGCAGAATACCTTGGGTCCAAGGGCCACACCTTCGCCTAATAATCGTAATAGCCGACGTGACCCTATAGGGGGTAATGTCCTGGTTAGTTTTAATGCGGAAATTTTATTCCCACTGCCTTTTATAAAAGATCAGCGGCAAATGAAATCCGTATTCTTTGTTGATGGTGGTAATGTATTCAACACAAACTGCTTAGATATTAGTTCTATTTGTACGGATATTCAGGATGGTGAGTTGAGATATACGGCAGGTTTCGCAATGACTTGGATTACCGGATTTGCACCGATTAGCTTTAGTTTGTCGGTTCCACTAAATGAAAAGGAAGGAGATGACACCGAGTCCTTTCAGTTTGAATTAGGGAAAACCCTATGATCAAGCACATTTTTTATGGAATACTATCGAAAAAGAGCGATTGGCGTAATAAACCGTCGCAAAATATTGAATCGAACTGGACGATGTGACAACATCTGCCGCTGCTTATTAACCAACAATAAATCTATATAAATTTAGCACTTGAGGAGAACATCTGTGCCCTTGCAAATCAAAGAGAAAGTCAAAAAGGTAATCAAAAACCGAATATTATCATTGCTGGCAATTGCCGCTTTAGCGGTGACATCCTCCACTGCGTTTGCTGAAGTTAAAATCGCTATTGTTGACGTTCAATCTGCGATTCTTCAATCCGAGGAAGCAAAGCGATTGCTTAAGCAAATCCAAGAAGAGTTTAAAAGTGAAGAAGATAAGATTCGAGAGCTTCAATCTGAAGCGACAGTCATCGTAGAAAAATTCCAAAAAGATGCTGAAGTCATGAGTGACGCAGAAAAGGTGAGATTACAAAAACAAATCGAATCAAAAAATAACGATTTTGTTTTCTTCCGCCAAAAACTTCAAAGAGCGATTGAAGAAAGGCAAAAAGAGCTCTTTGCTGGTGTTGATGCCAAAGTTCAGAAAGCGATTGAAGATCTTGTCTTAACAGAAGACTACGACCTTATTTTACCGCGGCAAGCAGCGCTTTATGTTGGAGACCTCTACAACATCACGCGTAAGGTAACTGAGAAGTTAAATCAAATCGACGCCAAGGCTAGAAAGTAATTATCCTTGAAATTGACACTTGGCGAGATTGCTCGAAAACTCAAACTTGAGTTACAGGGCGATCCGTCAATCAGTATTTCTGGTCTCGCAGGTTTAGAAGAAGCGGGACCGGAACATTTAAGCTTTCTATTTAACACCTCATACCAATCTCGGATGCTGACATCGAAAGCTGCCGCCGTTGTTCTAAGAAAAACCGATGCCATAGATTGTGAAGTTTCAGTATTGATTTCGGATAATCCTCGTTTAGCGTGGGCAAATATTGCCAAGCTTTTTGATCCCAAGCCCTTACCAAACCTAAAAATACATGAAACCGCGGTGATTTCACCTAGCGCTACCTGTGGTAGCGATGTAACGATTGGCCCCTATGCAGTTGTTGAAGCTGGTGCACGACTAGACCGTGGCGTTATAGTTGGTGCAGGTTGTTTTATTGGGGATCACGTCGAAATCGGTGAGAACAGCGTTTTGGCTGCTAATGTGAGCGTTTACTATCAAGTCAAAATTGGCAACAATGTTATTGTCCATAGCGGTGCCGTATTAGGAGCGGACGGATTCGGTTTTGAATTTGATTCGAATACCGCGAAGCTTGTGAAGATCCCACAGATATATAGTGTGACTATTGGAGATGATGTTGAAATTGGCGCAGGTACCACAATCGATCGCGGTGCACTAAAAGATACCTTTATTTCCAATGGTGTAAAAATTGATAACCAGGTTCAAATTGGCCATGGTACGTCCGTCGGAGCAAATACAGCCATTTCTGGTTGCACTGCAATAGCAGGGAGTACTTCAATCGGTGCGTATTGTTTGATTGGGGGCGGGGTAGGAATTGTAGATAATATTCAGATTGTTGATCAGGTTGAGGTGACGGCCATGTCATTAGTCAGTAAATCAATAAGAGAAAAAGGTCGGTATTCTTCTGGAACCGGTTTATTGCCCGGGAAAACTTGGAGAAGGAGTATCGTCGGTTTCGCCAAATTAAATGATATCCTTAAGAGAATTCGCGCGCTCGAAAGCTCGAATAAAAAGCTCGAATAAAAAGCTCGAATAAAAAGCCCAAATAAAAAGCACAAATAGAACATTAGATTAGAATACCAGATTAAATGATCGACCAAAAAATGACTGGAATACGTTTAAGGTACAAATTAAGAGATACACTATGAACCAGAACATGGACATTGCCGAAATATGGGAATACTTGCCTCATCGATACCCTTTCTTATTGGTAGATCGCGTTATCGAGTTTGAGGCGGACAAGCGCATTGTTGCCATCAAAAATGTCTCGATAAATGAACCTCAGTTCACAGGACATTTTCCAAACACGCCCGTCTTTCCAGGCGTTATGATTGTTGAGGCAATGGCGCAGGCTTCCGGCATTCTCGCATTTAAAAGTCGAGGCAGAACATTAAATGACGGCTATATCTATTATTTGGCTGGTACTGATAAAACTAAATTTAAACGCTCCGTCGTACCAGGTGATCAATTACGTTTAGAGGTAGAAATTACGAACCTACGTAAGCATTGGATGAAAGCGTCCGGCAAAGCTTATGTCGGTGATCAATTAGTTTGCACTTCACTACTGACCTGTGCAGAGCAAAAAGTTAGTTAAACCCGTTTTTGGCCTAGTTTCCGGAGAAATCTCTGGGGATAATCTAGGTGCGGCGCTAATGCGTTCCTTGAAAGTATCATACCCGGATGCCAGTTTTGTAGGCGTTGGGGGTCCCAAAATGATTACCGAAGGAATGTGTTCCGAGTGCGATATCGAAGAACTCTCAGTAAATGGCTTTATTGATCCTCTAAAACGTCTACCGTCGCTAATTCGAATCCTTCTAAAATCACGAGACAAAATCCTTGAATCAAATGTCGAGTGCTTTGTCGGAATAGATTTCAATTTTTTTAACTTGCTACTGGCTGGAATGTTAAAGAAGCGTGGCGTCAAAACCGTGCATTATGTATCTCCAACAGTTTGGGCATGGCGCAAGGGGAGAATTAATAGCATAGCCAAAAAAATCGACTTGATGTTGACTCTGTATCCTTTTGAGCTGGATATCTATCAAAAAAATGATATCAAGGCCGTATTTGTGGGCCACCCAAAGGCAGATGAAATCTCATTATCGGAGGGCCCTGATAAACTGGCATCAGTGCGCGAATTTTACAAAATCAAAGCGCATGAAAAAGTGGTCGCCATTCTGCCCGGGAGTCGCGGTAGTGAAGTCGCTTATTCTGCTCCAGATTTCTTAAAAGCGGCAGAAATGATGCTTGTTAAGCAGCCCAATTTACGATTTTTGATTCCTGCGGTGAATGAAAAAAGAGAAGCACAGTTGAGGGCGTTGTTACAAAATCGACGATTACCCCTTGAACTCTCTGTGGGAGATGCGCGAAACATGATGCTTGCCGCAGATGTTATCTTGGTTAATTCCGGAACAGCAACCTTAGAAGCCATGCTGCTAAAAAAGCCCATGGTGATGTCCTATCGTTTAGGTAGATTCACCTATGCCATTGTGTCGAGGCTTGTGGATTCAAAATTTTTCGCCCTCCCTAATATTCTGAGTCAAAAACCTTTGGTTCCTGAGCTAATTCAAGATGATGCAAGCCCAGAGGCGTTGTCCTCTGCGGTATTGGCCTTGCTAGAAAATACTGATCATTCTGGACTCATAAATGAATTTGATAATATACATAGAAGTCTGAGAAAAAATGCAGCAAAAGAAGCCGCTGCTGCAATTGAAGCATTAATCGAAGGAGACGGTTAAAATGGCGAGCTATCAGTTCATCGCTGGGGTTGATGAGGTAGGTAGAGGGCCGCTTGCAGGCGCTGTCTATGCTGCTGCCGTTGTATTGGATGCTAAGATAGAGATCGAGGGCTTGCGTGATTCTAAGAAACTAAGCGCAAAACAAAGAGAAATACTAGACAAGGAAATAAGAGCGGGTAGTGTTGCCTATAGTATCGCCCAAGCCAGTGTTGAAGAGATTGATGAAATTAATATACTTCAGGCGAGTATGTTGGCGATGGTCCGGGCTGTTGATCAATTAAAGGTAAAGGTCGACTTTGCATTCGTTGATGGCAACCGATCTCCGGTTTTCTATTGTCCTTCAGAGTGGGTCATTAAGGGCGATGATAAAGTAGATTCGATTAAGGCTGCTTCAATCATCGCAAAGGTGGCGCGAGATAAGGAAATGAGGCGGCTTGATAAGCTCTACCCAGAATATGGCCTAGCCCAACACAAGGGATATCCAACCTTAGCGCATAGAGCGGCCTTGAAGAAATATGGTGTCAGCCCCATCCATAGATTGACTTTTGGACCATGCCGGGACCTTTTTAAAAGAAAATACTAGCTGTATTACATTAATTATTAAGAGAAGATTAGGGGAACCGTCATGTCGCAAGAGCAGTCGCAGGAACGAGAGTTTGATGTCATTTTTTGGGGCGCAAGCGGTTTCACCGGCCAATTGGTTCTTGATTATCTAGTAAAACAATATGGCGTTGGCAAGACCCTAAAATGGGCTATCGCAGGACGAAATGAGGAAAAGTTAAGTCGTTGCGCAAAGGATGCTGCCGGTGACCTTGCCTCAGAAATTACCATCATCATCGCAGACAGTAATGATGTAGCCTCCATGGAAAGCTTAGTTAAACGAACAAAAGTCATTTGCACAACCGTAGGACCCTACGCCATGTACGGTAGTCATATGGTAGAAGCCTGTGTCAATCATGGGACTCATTGTTGTGACTTAACGGGCGAGGTTCAATGGATGAGAAAAATGATAGATGCCCATCAAACAGCCGCAGAAAATTCTGGCGCGAGAATCGTCCATACCTGCGGATTTGATAGCATACCCTCTGACCTGGGCGTTTATTTCCTACAAAATCTGATGCAAGAAAGACATCAATCCGCCGCAAGCGAAGTAAAATTTCGCGTGGCCAAGGTGGCCGGTGGAATGAGTGGTGGTACCGTCGCGAGTATGATGAATATGATGGAGGAAATGAAGGTTGAGCCTGAGTTATCTCAAGTTTTAGCCGATCCCTATGCTTTGAATCCACGGAATTTACCCCAAGGCAAGGATAAAAATGATCAGGCAGGCGCAATTTATGACGAAGATGCGCAGCAATGGACTGCACCCTTTGTGATGGCGGCAATCAATACACGAGTAGTCAGAAGAACTAATGCCCTGCTGAATAATCAATATGGAGAAGACTTTCGATATAGTGAATCGATGTTTACCGGCAGGGGTCCATCGGGCTTTATCAAAGCCTCGATGATATCGATGGTAAGTGGCCTATTTATGTTACTAGCCTATTTTGCTCCTACCCGATCCTTGTTGAAGAGAGTGGTACCCGCTCCAGGTGAGGGACCGTCCCCAGAGGATATTGAGAAAGGATTCTTTAATATTGAGCTGTTTGGCAGGCACCCAGAGGATGCAACTAAAAATATGCGCGTTCTCGTTACAGGTGATAAGGACCCAGGCTATGGCGCGACCTCAAAAATGCTGGTTGAAAGTGCGGTTTGTTTGGCGCAGGATGATTTAGATGTGGCAGGCGGTTTCTGGACGCCAGCAAGCGCGATGGGCTCAACTCTGATTAAGCGCTTGCAGGCGAATGCTGGAATGACTTTTGAGATAAAGTCATCAGGAATTTAAATTGATAGCAGGAGATAATTGATCGATGTAAAGCAAATTATCTCTTTGTTGATTTTTACTCAGGCCCCTCTTTACTGAGATCTCTACTACCATAGCTTAAGCAAACCTTCACAATCTAGCCCTGCAATATATCGGGGAGGTAATAGATAGGCTATGATACTGGGCAAGGTATTTGGTCAGCAAGCTTCTAATATAAACCCGCTAATATAAACTCTCTAACATGAGAAACCCTCTGAATGAGTCCAACTTTTGTCCATCTTCGTATTCACTCAGAATTTTCTCTTAGTGATGGCATTGTCCGACTTAAACCCCTTGTAAAATCCGCTGCCGAGATGAACGTGCCTGCGCTGGCTGTATCGGATATTGACAATTTCTTTGGTCTTATCAAATTTTATACTGCGGCTACTGCTGGAGGTGTGAAGCCCCTAGTAGCTTGTGATATTACCGTGGATCATGATGGCGAATTATCGCCATTGGTACTTATTGCTAGAAATAACATCGGTTACAGAAACCTATCTGAACTTATTTCTCGTGGATATCTGGAGGGACAAAAACAAGGCCGACCCAGCGTCACTATGGAATGGGTAAAAGAAAAATCCGAAGGCCTATTAGCCATGTCCGCTGGTCCCTCAGGTCAAATCGGAAAATTGTTACTTGCGGGCGCTTATGACGAGGCGCACGCGGTAACACAATCTTGGATGGACATTTTTCCGGATAGTTTTTACCTAGAATTGCACCGTACAGGAAAGCAAGGTGAAGAACGGTATATAGTTAAGGCCGTAGAGTTAGCGATAGCCTTAGCCTGTCCCGTTGTCGCGACAAATGATGTTCGCTTTTTAAGCCAAGAAGAATATGAAGCACATGAAGTACGAGTGTGTATTCACGATGGCCATACTCTTGATGATCCTCGCCGAGAGAGGCGATATACGGATCAACAATATTTGAAAACCCCAGAAGAGATGAGTGAACTATTCGCTGATATTCCGGAAGCAATTGAAAATACATTAGAGATTGCCAAACGATGTAGCGTTGATATCGATTTAGGCAATTATTACTTACCTGAGTATCCGATTCCTGAAGAACATACCACAGAGTCTTTCTTTTGTGAGGTATCTGAACAGGGTCTAAAAAAACGTTTGGCTTTGATCTTGGATGAAAGTGCATCAGATTATCAAACACGCCTGCAAAGCTATGATGACAGACTCGCTTTTGAGCTTAATGTTATTAATAACATGGGCTTTCCTGGTTACTTTCTTATTGTTATGGAATTTATTCAATGGTCACATGATGAAGGTATCCCTGTGGGTCCTGGTCGAGGGTCGGGTGCCGGATCTCTTGTTGCCTATGCGCTGAATATCACAGATGTTGACCCAATTGAATACGATTTGTTATTTGAGCGTTTCCTTAATCCAGAGCGTGTTTCTTTGCCAGATTTCGATATTGATTTCTGCATGGATGGTCGAGATCGTGTCATACAACATGTTAGTGAACGTTATGGTCGTAATGCCGTTTCTCAAATCATAACTTTTGGCACTATGGCCGCGAAGGCCGTGGTACGTGATGTTGCACGCGTGCAAGGAAAGCCTTACGGTTTGGCCGATAAGTTATCCAAATTAATCCCCTTTGATCCGGGTATTACACTAAAAAAAGCCTTAGAAGACGAGCCTTTGTTACGGGAGTTTATCGCTCAAAGCGAAGAAGCCGATGAGATTATGGAGATGGCTTTTAAGCTGGAGGGCATCACCCGAAATGTTGGCAAGCATGCTGGGGGTGTTGTGATTGCACCGACAAAAATTTCCGACTTTTCTCCAATATATTGTGATGAGTCTGGCGCAACCTTAATAACCCAATTTGACAAAGACGATGTTGAAAAAGCGGGTTTAGTAAAGTTTGATTTTCTAGGTTTAAGAACGCTGACCATTATTGATAACGCAGTCAAAAGTATCAATGCACGCAAAAAAATAACGGGAGAAGCCCCAATAAAGATAGTTGATGTTCCTCTCGATGATGCAGCTATTTATGTAGATTTGAGGGCGGCGAAAACGACAGCCGTGTTCCAACTTGAATCTCGTGGAATGAAAGAACTTATTAAACAGGTTAAGCCAAGTCGATTTGGGGATATTGTTGCCCTTGTTGCCCTGTTTCGCCCTGGTCCATTGCAGCTCGCGCCGGATTTTGTACGACGAAAAAGTGGTGAGGATGAAGTGGATTATTTGCATCCAAGCTTAAAAAAAGTGTTAGAAGGCACCTATGGTGTCATGCTCTATCAAGAACAAGTGATGCAAATTGCTCAGATATTAGCGGGTTACTCATTAGCTGATGCTGATTTGTTACGACGTGCAATGGGTAAGAAAAAGCCGGAAGAAATGGCTAAGCAGCGGGATAGTTTTGTCTCGGGAGCCTTGAAAAATAAAGTGGAAGAAAAACAAGCTGGACATATATTCGATTTGATGGAAAAATTTGCTGGCTATGGTTTTAATAAACCTCACTCAGTTGCCTATGCATGGATCGCTTATCAAACAGCATGGCTTAAACATTATTTCCCTGCGGATTTTATGGCGGCGGTTTTATCTGCAGATATGCAGAGTACAGATAAGGTCGTCATCAATGTGGAAGAGTGCCGCGAGATGAATATTGCTTTGGCACCGCCAAGTGTTAATCGAGGTGGATTTAGATTTGTAGCTGATACGACGAGCAGTATCGTTTATGGGCTTGGTGCGGTAAAAGGCCTAGGAGAAGGACCTATTGATGTCATTGTTGAAGGCCGTTCAAAGGCTGGAGATTTTAAGGATCTTTATGACTTATGCGACCGATCTGATGCGAGAAAACTAAATAAGCGTGCTTTGGACGCGCTGATTGGATGTGGCGCTTTAGATGAATTGGCGGTATTTGAAAATCAAACAGAGAAGCAATGTGAAATTGATTATCGCCGTGCTTTGCTGTTAGCCAATCAATTTGATGCGGTAAAAGTGGCTGAGCAAAAAGCCCATAACCAAGATGGCGGTTTAATGGATTTGTTTGGCGAAGATATTCATGCAGGGACTGATGCAAGCTCACCCTATAATCATTTTAGTGGTTTGCGTAGCCTTACATTTAAAGAACGACTTAATAAAGAGAAAGAAACTTTAGGGCTTTATCTTACAGGGCACCCGATAGATATATATAAAGATGAATTAAAACAACTTTCTAGGACAAGAATTGCTGATCTCCGCGTGGGTAAAGAGGAACAAATAGTGGTTGGTTTAGTGGTTGGTGTTCGAACCATGAAATCCAAAAAAGGGGAGACTATTGGTTTCTTAACATTGGATGATAGTAGCGATCGATTAGAAATTGGGATTTTTGGGGATCTATATGAACTGCATCATACGAAGTTACGCAAAGATGCAGTGTTGTTTTGTAAAGGCGCGCTTAGCGTAGATGAATTTTCCGGTGGCGTTCGGATGAGAGTGAATGATGTTTACGATCTTATTGAAGCGCGAGCGCGCTCTGTAAAGCGATTGCGACTCTGCCTATCTGAGGAAGATTTACAAGGTAGGTTTAGCACTGAACTTGCGGGTATATTGGCACCCTATACTCGATCTAATAGTCTTCGGCCTGGATCTGGTTGTTTAGTAGCTATAGATTATTCTAGGCAGAATGCACAGGCAGATGTTGCCCTTGGTGAAGCTTGGCGGGTTTGTCTGGACGATGATTTGATTCAAAATTTACGAGATCGTTATGGCGCACATAGGGTATTGATAGATTATTAATAAGCACGCTATGCGAAATAGAGATCCTTAAAGTGAACCCTGAAAATACGACTATTGAACCAAAAATTAAAGCCGCACTTGCGAAGGAAATTACCTACATCGAGCAAACCTCTGGTAGGGTGATTGTTGCTTACAGCGGTGGTCTAGATTCTTGTGTCCTATTAAATCTGGTTTGTAAGTTCATCAATAGGCCGATCTATGCCATTCATATCAATCATGGATTAAATCCTGATGCTGAATTATGGCAAGATCATTGTGCGCAAAGTTGTAAAATTCTAAAAGTTGATTATGTTTCCACAAATGTTGCTGTGAGTTCCGAGGGCAGCCAAGAAGCTGCCGCTCGTGAAGTTCGATACGAGGCATTTGAATCTTTCTTGGAGCAGGATGATCTTTTATTGTTAGCCCATCACTTGAATGATCAAATAGAGACACTCTTCTTAAAGATGTTTCGAGGTAGTGCACCATTTGGTCTCGAAGGTATGCCAAAGCACCGAAAATTAGGTCTCGGCTCAATCTATCGCCCCCTACTTGAAATTTCCCAAGAAGAAATAAGGGATTATGCCGAATTTGCGACGCTGAATTGGATCGACGATAGCAGTAACCAAAATGTCGCTTTCGATAGAAATTTTCTTCGCCATAAAATTATACCTCTCATTGAAAGCAGATGGCCCAATTTCAAAGAGAGCCTGGTGAAAAATGATTCGAGTACGCGACGCGTGCGCGTTGAGATGCTTGCCTTAGCAAAAATGGATTTTGAAAATGTATCTCTCTGCAATGATCGTTTGGATTTACTTGCCTTGGGGAGGTTGTCATTCACAAGGCAATTAAGCCTCATTCGTTACTGGTTTCAATCCTTACACTTAGCGCATATTCCCGGTGAAAGTATGATGAGAGAATCGCTTAATTCCTTCTTTGTTGGTGGTGATAATACCAGCCCTAAACTTGAGTGGCGGGGTAAAGTACTTCAGCGATTTTCTCAAGTTTTGTATATGTACGATGCACTTGATTCCTCAGCATTGAGTGATTCCCATAAGGGAAAATTGACGTCAGATACCACAATGATAAAACTTGGGAACGGCTACTTAACGTTAGGAAAGTTATTTAGCTCGGGATTGGCAATTGAAGATATAACAAATTTGTCGATCCGAAGACGAAAGGGAGGTGAACAAATGGCATTTAAAGAGCAACATAAATCGCTTAAGAATCTATTTCAGGAAAATGTTATTCCTGTCTTTCTAAGGGATTACTGGCCCTTACTTTTTTATGGTGAGGAATTGATTTGTATCCCGGGTATGCCGGCTTGGGATATAGAGGCTATTATTGCTCCCCAATATGAAGCCAATGCAGCCACAGCAAATGTTCGATCTTTCGAGTGGCATCTAAAATTACCTTAAGTTCACTAATAGGGTATATACCCATACTTTTTAACACCTTCCTAATGCATAATACTTAATTCAGATCAGGCCATATTCAGATTGAGTGAAGAAGCCTAGAGTGTTAGTCTACAATCCCATCTTGGTCAGCCTCTCTGGCCATAAAAACTTCTTGATGGGAGCTAAATGTCTCGTTTTATTTTTGTGACCGGTGGGGTTGTTTCCTCACTGGGTAAAGGTATTGCTGCCGCGTCCTTGGCCGCAATTTTGGAAGCCCGTGGTTTAAAAGTGACCTTGTTAAAATTGGATCCATATATCAATGTTGATCCTGGCACGATGAGTCCACTGCAACATGGTGAGGTCTTTGTGACTGCTGATGGGGCTGAAACTGATTTGGACTTAGGTCACTATGAGCGTTTTATTCGTACCACCATGTCTCGGAAGAATAACTTCACAACAGGTCAGGTTTATGCTGATGTGATTGCCAGAGAAAGACGTGGGGATTATTTAGGTGCGACAATTCAAGTTATCCCGCATATTACGGATTCCATTAAAGAACGGATACGTATAGGTGCTGGGGATAATGATATTGCCATCATCGAAATTGGCGGTACTGTAGGTGATATAGAAAGTCAGCCCTTTTTAGAGGCAGCGAGGCAACTGCGTTTTGAAGTCGGCTCGCAAAATGCCATTTTTATTCACTTGACACTCGTTCCCTACATTGCGACGGCGGGGGAGACCAAAACCAAACCAACACAACATTCTGTGAAAGAGCTCAGGTCTATCGGCCTGCAACCTGATGTTCTCATCGTAAGATCCGATCATGAAATTCCTCAATCAGCACGAGACAAAATTGCGCTCTTTACCAATGTTGAGCGTAGCGCTGTTATTCCTTTGATTGACGCAAAGACTATTTATCAAATACCAGAGATCTTGCATGGGCAAAAATTAGATCAGATCGTAATTAACAAGATGAATATCGATTGTCCTGAAGCAGATCTCACGGAATGGAATCGTGTTGCACATGCTCACCTTAATCCTGAGAAAAAAGTCAAACTGTTTATGGTTGGAAAATACATGGCTTTATTGGATGCCTATAAATCTCTTAATGAAGCAATTATTCATGCGGGAATCCATACAAGTACAAAGGTAGAAGTTACCTTTCTTGACGCCCAAGAAGTTATCGATAAGGGGACGGATATTCTTGCCGATGCCGATGCCATTTTAGTCCCTGGTGGATTTGGTGAAAGAGGGTTTGAAGGTAAGGTGCGCGCTGCTCAGTACGCTCGAGAAAATAAGGTGCCCTATCTTGGGATCTGTTATGGCATGCATGCCGCCATCGTTGACTTTGCTAGAAACGTCTGCGATATGGAAAACGCAGACACTAGCGAGAATAATCCAAACACACCCTATCCCGTTATCGGGTTGATCACTGAGTGGTTAGAAGAAGATGGTAGCACGGTCACCAGAGGCATTGATTCAGATCTGGGTGGTACCATGAGAATGGGTGAGCAGGAGTGTAAACTTTCAGATGACTCGCTAAGTGCAAAAATTTATGGTGCTAGTTCAGTTAAAGAACGTCATCGGCATCGTTATGAGGTTAACAACAAGTATGTACCCGAATTACAAAAGTCAGGTATGCGAATAGCGGGGAAGTCGATGAACGACTCCCTAGTTGAAATGATAGAAATTGAAGACCATCCTTGGTTTGTTGCTAGTCAATTCCATCCTGAATTTACTTCAACACCTAGAGATGGACATCCTTTGTTTACCAGTTTTGTTAATGCCGCATTGGCATATAAACAAGCTTAACTCATCAATTTTGCGTGGTTGTACTAGATGAATCTTTGTAATTATGAAGTGAATGATAAAACACCTTTTTTCCTTATTGCGGGAACTTGTGTAGTCGAATCAGAACAAATGGCAATGGATACCGCGGGTAAGTTAAAAGAAGATTGCGACGATCTAGGTATTCATTTGATCTATAAATCCTCCTTTGACAAGGCCAATCGATCCTCTCATGAAAGTTATCGAGGACCTGGACTTGAAGCAGGTTTAAAAATACTCCAAAAAGTGAAGCAAGAATTGGGCTTACCGATTTTGACCGATGTACACGAAGATACACCCCTGAATGAGGTGGCGGAGGTAGTTTCCGTTTTGCAGACACCAGCATTTTTATGCCGACAGACCAATTTCATCCAAAAGGTGGCTGAGACTGGATTGCCCGTGAACATTAAAAAAGGTCAATTTTTAGCGCCTTGGGATATGGTTCATGTGGTTAAAAAGGCGCAAGCATGTGGAAATCAAAACATTATGGTGTGTGAACGTGGCGTCAGTTTTGGATATAATAATCTAGTGTCAGATATGCGATCACTCGCTGTTATGAAACAGATTGGTTGTCCAGTGGTTTTTGATGCCACCCATAGCGTTCAATTGCCAGGCGGTCAAGGCGCAAGCTCTGGAGGACAACGTGAGATGGTGCCGGTTTTAGCTCGAGCCGCTGTCGCTGTTGGTATACATGGGATTTTTATGGAAACGCATCCCGAGCCAGAGAAAGCACTTAGTGATGGGCCAAATTCATGGCCCTTGGATAAGATGCACCAACTCCTTTCAATGATTAAACAGATTGATGGCATTATAAAATCAAATAATTTACCTGAAGACGAATTATCTTAAATCCGGAGCGATAAAACGTGACAGAAATAGTAGACATACGAGCCAGAGAAATTCTTGATTCTCGAGGTAATCCAACGATAGAGGCGGATGTTGAACTCGCAAATGGTATACGTGGTTCAGCTTGTGTGCCCTCTGGTGCATCGACCGGCTCAAGAGAAGCCATTGAGCTTCGAGATAAGGATGCGTCTCGTTACATGGGGAAGGGCGTTCTACACGCAGTTGAAAATGTGAATTCTCGTATTAGGGAACCCTTATTAGGCCGCCATGCAGAAGATCAAGCTGACATTGATGCGCGTATGATAGAAATGGATGGTACTGAAAATAAGGGAAACCTGGGTGCTAATGCTATTTTGTCTGTCTCCTTGGCTATTGCTAATGCAGCGGCCGCGGCCAAAAATATGGCGCTTTATGAATACTTAGCAGAACTTGATGGTAGCCCTGGTCGATACAGCATGCCGGTACCCATGATGAATATCCTCAACGGCGGCGAGCATGCCGACAACAATGTGGATATTCAGGAATTTATGATCTTGCCTACAGGTGCTGTGAGCTTTTCTGAAGCACTACGATGTGGTGCTGAAATTTTCCATACGCTAAAGTCAGTCTTATCAGAACGTGGATTGAGTACAGCTGTTGGTGATGAAGGTGGCTTTGCACCTAATCTACCCAGTAATGAATCAGCACTAGAAGTCATCATGGAAGCTATTGATAAATCGGGTTATGTGGCTGGCAAAGATGTTTGTTTAGGCTTGGACTGCGCCGCTTCAGAATTCTACAAAGATGGTCAATATATTTTCGCGAGTGAAAATAGACGATTTAATTCAGAAGAATTTACCGGATATTTGAATGAATTATCTCAAAAGTATCCCATCATATCGATTGAGGATGGTATGGATGAAAGTGATTGGCAAGGTTGGGGTCAATTGACCGAAGCCATCGGATCGAAGGTACAATTGGTCGGAGATGATTTATTTGTTACCAATTCAAGTATCCTGCAAAAAGGAATTGATGAAAAAGTAGCGAACTCCATCCTGATAAAACTAAATCAAATTGGTACTTTAAGTGAAACACTAAATGCTATCCAATTGGCAAAGTCAGCGGGCTATACCGCGGTTATTTCCCACCGCTCCGGTGAAACGGAGGATACATTCATCGCTGACTTGGCTGTAGCGACTGCGGCGGGTCAAATTAAAACAGGGTCTCTATGCCGATCAGACAGAGTGGCAAAATATAATCGCTTGTTGAGAATTGAGGATCGCTCTCATGCCATTTACAAAGGTCTTGCGGAATTTAATAGGTAGGAAAAATTGAGTTACCGGCGGACATTGATAGTCATCTTATTGTTGATGTTAATCGGCTTGCAATCTCGACTCTGGTTGGGTCCTGGGAGTTTTGCTCACGTTAATGGCTTGCAAAAAAAAATGGCTCAGGCAGATGCCACAAACACCACAAAAGAAGAAAGAAACAAGATTTTACGAAAAGAAATTCGCGATCTCAAAGATGGCCTTGAAACCGTCGAAGAAAAGGCGCGGAGTGAGCTTGGCTTGATCAAAGAAAATGAAACTTTTTTCTTGCTCGTTGAGAAAGACGAGAACTAAGGAGTTTATAATGCTGAGTTCTGTTGTAATAATTGTTCCCGCAGCCGGTGTCGGCTCGCGCATGCAGACGTCCTTAAGTAAGCAATATTTGACGATAGCAGGAAAGCCTATCTTGCAGCACTGCTTGGAAAAACTGCTTGCCCTTTCTCCTAAGAAAATTATTCTAGTTGTTTCCCCTGAGGATGAGCTTTGGTCTGATATTCCGCAATCTAGAAATTGCCAAATAGTAAAAGGAGGCTTATTGCGAAGTGATTCCGTTTTAAATGGCATTCAAGCAATTGAAGGTGACGCTAACGATTGGATTATGGTCCACGATTGTGTTCGGCCCTGTTTCACTTATGCGGATGTTATAAATTTATATCAAAGCTTAGAAAGCCACCCAGTAGGCGGTTTGTTAGGCATACCTGTATTTGATACCTTAAAAAGAGTGAGCTCAGAGAATGAAGTTTTACAAACGCTTGATCGAAATGAGCACTACCTAGCTCAAACTCCGCAAATGTTTCGACTTGGCTTGTTAAAGAAGGCTTTGATACAAACTGGAACCTTTAGCGATGAGGCGTCCGCAATTGAATCCCTAGGATATCATCCAAAAGTGATACTAGGAAGTCGATACAATATTAAGGTAACCACGCAGGAAGATTTAGCCTTAGCAGAAGCCTTTCTTAAAAGAAACATGGATCAAAGAGATAAGATATGAGTCGTATGAGAATTGGGACCGGCTTTGATGCCCATCGTTTTGGTCCTGGGGATGTGAGCACAATAAAGATTGGCGGGGTCAGTGTGCCCTATCACAAAGAAGTGCTTGCCCATTCAGACGGTGATGTTCTATTGCACGCCCTATGTGATGCGTTATTAGGTGCGCTTGCCCTTGGGGATATTGGCCACCATTTCCCAGATACTGATGTGAGGTTTAAAGGCCTTGATAGCCGTCAACTATTAAGGGCCACTGCTGACAAACTAGCGACGCAAGATTACAAAATTGCAAACATCGACTTAACCCTAATTGCACAAGCTCCACGAGTGGCTAATTACATAGAAGAAATGCGCAGGGTAATGGCTGAGGTACTTGACGTTAAATTAGCGCAAGTTAGTGTCAAAGCAACGACCACTGAAAAGATGGGCTTTGTTGGGCGAGAAGAGGGTATTGCGGCGCAGGCTAGCGTACTTTTAGAATCTAGTTTATGACCTCTGACCTCAAAGAAGCGCCTGATGAGGCGCCTAATGAAGAACTGCCAACCAGCCTATCTTTTAACCCGATATATGGAAGTTTTCTAGGCTGTGGTGAAATTCGTCAGACACATGAAGATTTTTACGTAAAAGAAATATTGGATGTTGAGCCTTGCGGCGAAGGAGAACATGTTTATCTTTGGGTGAGAAAGGCTGGTCAAAATACCGGTTGGGTGGCTGAACAACTGGCAAAATATTTATCCTTGAGACACTTTGATATTGGTTATGGGGGAATGAAAGATAGGCATGCCGTGACAGAACAATGGTTTAGTTGCTGGTTGCCGGGTAAAGATGAGCCAAACTGGGAAGGGTTGGCTATCGAGGGAGCGAAAGTGCTTAAGTCTATTAGGCATAAGAGTAAACTACGTAGAGGTACGCATAAAGCCAATCAATTTCGCCTAGTCGTTCGAAACTTCAACCTCCAAAATTGTACACGTCAAGAATTTGAAAAAAGATTGCAACAAATTGCGGATACTGGCTTCCCTAACTATTTTGGACCTCAGCGTTTTGGCTTTGAAGGTCGAAATTTAGATAGAGCCAGAGCACTTTTTCGGGGAGAGAAACAAGATAGAAAGAAACGAGGGATTTACTTGTCATCTGTGCGCTCATATTTATTCAACCTTCAATTATCAGATTTAATAGAGAAAGGTATATGGCCATTGGAGGGTGCAGGCTGGTTGTTTGGGCTGTCACCTCATCGGGACATTGAAATTCCGCCACTGGATGAGGGGCTGCTATTTTGGGGAGAAGGCTTGATATCATCAGGGCTAAAGGCAATGCAGCGAAATTGGCGGGTTCTACCAAAAGATTTTAGCTGGGAGTTTGGGGAAAATAGCTTAGAATTGAGTTTTACGCTTCCAGTGGGCGCGTATGCCACAAGTTTGTTGCACGAAATAATAAATTGCGAAGGAAGCAATAAATGAACACCACGAATCTGAAAGGTGTAGGCATGACGTCGGAGCGAACCCGTGGGCGGCTCGTTACTAGGCTGCGCGATCAGGGTATCAGGGATGAACTTGTTCTTGATGTCATTCGATCGACGCCAAGACACGTTTTTATAGATGAGGCCTTGGCTCACCGTGCTTACGAGGATACAGCGCTACCCATTGGGTTTAACCAGACTATCTCGCAGCCATATATAGTGGCAAAGATGACAGAGTGTTTGCTCGCTGATGGACCCCTGACGCGTGTCTTGGAAATAGGCACTGGGTCGGGTTATCAAACTGCAATTCTTGCCCAGCTAGTCGAGAAGGTTTATACGGTGGAGCGGATTCAAGGTCTGCATGAACGTGCAAAAGAACACTTAAAATTGCTGAGTGTCAGAAATGTTCAATTTAAGCATGATGATGGCAATATTGGTTGGGGCGATCGTGGTCCCTTTGATGGGATTATTGTTACTGCCTCTCCTAGGCACATTCCAGAAGGATTGTTGTCCCAACTCACTCAGGGCGGTCGTCTTGTTATCCCTGTAGGTGATACAAAACAACAACTAAAGTTGGTAACGAAAACGCATGAAGGTTATGAAACAGAGATATTAGAAGATGTTAATTTCGTACCCCTTCTTGGCGGTACAAGTTAAAGGACAAAAACCGTGCCCAAAATAGTGATGGATGACAATGGATGAATAACTTAAGTGAATGAATCTATATGAAAGAAAGGCTCAAGCATTTTATGATTGGCATGTTGATGGGCGCTGCTGAAATAGTGCCGGGAGTCTCCGGTGGCACAATCGCATTCGTGACCGGTATCTATTCGCGACTGATTCACGCCATTACCCAGATAAATCCCAGCTTGTTCATACAATTGAGACAGGCCGGAATTAAGTCCATATGGCAGAGCATTGACGGTACCTTTCTTATCACTCTGCTCGCAGGCATGGTGCTTTCAGTCTTTTTGTTTGCCAGCAGTATTCAATATTTGCTGAGGGAAGAAACTATATTGATCTGGTCCTTCTTTTTTGGATTGGTCATCGCTTCTGTTTGGCATGTTGGTCGCCAGATAAATAACCATAATTGGCAAGTGGGTTTGCTGATAGGTTTTGGAGGGGCTTGTGGGTTGGTGATTACTCACCTCGTTCCAGTTGAGATTGCACCGAGCTCGGTAAATCTCTTTTTAGCGGGTGCAATAGCCGTTTGCGCTTGGATACTACCAGGTCTTTCTGGCAGTTTTATTCTATTAGTGCTCGGCCTCTATCATTTCCTAATTGATGCTATTGCAGAGATGGATGTGCTCTTTTTACTCACCCTTGGCTCGGGTTGCCTTGTGGGTATTCTTAGCTTTGCGAGGTTATTGGATTACCTTCTTAGTCATTATCGAGATCAGACACTCTCGATCTTGACGGGCTTTATGTTGGGTTCTCTTGCCAAACTTTGGCCGTGGCAGAATGTAACAAGCTATCAAATAAAGTCTGACGGTACTCAAATCCCGCTAGTACAAAACCCAATTTCCCCATTTATTTATGGGGAGATCAGTGGCAATAGTCCAGAAATTTTATTTGCACTAATAGGTCTCCTATTGGGTTGCTTTACTGTGCTTGGACTTGGATTCGTCTCTCGTTATGGTGATAAAAAATAAGGTGACGCTAGCACATTTGGTGGAATTTACTGAGGGGATGGTCAGAAAGTATTTCTTTTTTTAGAATGTTTTTGACCGTTGGCAGTACCTTATGATGTCAAAATATAATAAAGCCAAGGGTCAGGTTTTGATGAATTCGGGAAATTTGAGGAGGAAGGTCATGATGAAGCGTCAATTAATTGTCTACTTGCTCGCTACTTTTTTCTTCCTTCAGGGTTGTTCATCTGGTGGTGCATTTATTCCCGTATATTCTGTGGGAGATCGATCAAAGGGTAAGGTTCAAAATCATTTAGTACGTAAGGGAGATACTTTGTATTCGATTGCCTTTCGATATGGGCTAGATTATAAGATATTGGCGAAGTCTAACGGTATTTCTAGGCCGTTTACAATTTATGCAGGGCAATCGATAAGACTAAATAATCGTAGCTACAAAAGGACAGCTAAAACGGTAGTGAAAAAGCAGCGCCAAAAAACTGCCACAAAACCGCCGGTGAAGAAAGCCCCCCTACCTAGTTCTTCTAAAAGTCAATATGCAAAATTAAATTGGCAATGGCCTGTACCTGGGAAGCTCCTAAAGGGCTTTTCCCTGACAGGGAAGGTGAATAAGGGCGTTGATATTCAAGGTAAATTAGGGGATTCTGTCCATAACGCAGCTGACGGTGTAGTGGTTTACGCTGGCGGGGGTCTGCGAGGTTACGGGAAGCTCGTTATCGTGAAACACAATGATCACTTCCTTAGTGCATATGGACATAATCGAGCAATTCTCGTAAAAGAGGGAGAAAAAGTTAAAGGTGGACAGAAAGTCGCCGAAATAGGTTCTAGTGAAACGAATTTAGGAATGTTGCATTTCGAAATTCGAAAAGACGGCAAGCCAGAGGATCCATTAATCTATTTGCCCAATAGAAATGGAAAGCTCTGACAAAGGATAGTATTTAATTTGAGCAGTTATATGCGCGCTTTTGTAAGTGAAAAGTGCAAATCAAGATTGGATACATAGCCAGTTGGTGAAACAGCATGGCTCTAGAATGAATAGCTAAGATGATTAGGCACACTATTCACTGGAGTCTGTCGAATGGAACTAGATTAGAAGGATGAATACAATGAACGTAGAAACGGAAGCGAAAAACCACACCGAAGGTAATGTACTTGTTGCTGATATCCCAGACTCTGTCTAATCGAAAGAGACTCAGAAGCCTAAAAGGAAACCCACAGTAGCCAAGAAGAGTAGTGATCTAGATGCGACTCAACTCTATCTTAATGAGATTGGATTTTCTCCCCTACTAACACCAGAAGAAGAAGTCTACTTAGATAAACCCCTTGCCGATGTCAAACGTATGATGGGCTTAAATGAGAGAGTCACCTCGGTTGATACACCGCTTGGTCCAGACTCGTAAAGATCTATCTTGGATACCGTTCCGGATATTAAGCAAGCTGACCCAGCAGAGAAACTTCAGGACTCTGATCTTCGATCCAATATTGATCATTGGCTGTCAGAGCTGCCAGAGAAGCAAAGAGAGATTGTATCAAGGCGATTTGGACTTCGTGGATACGAGATGAGTACCCTTGAAGAAGTTGGCCGTGAAATCGGTCTGACTCGTGTGAGAGTAAGGCAAATACAAGTCGAGGCGCTCAAGCGACTAAGAGAAACTATGGAATCCCAAGGTCTATCTGTGGAATCGATTTTCAATTAGAAGATCGAGCTCCTCTTAACGCTCTTCTTATTAAGAGAATACGAGCTAACGATCTTCTTATTAAGAGAATACGAGCTAACGATCTTCTTATTAAGAGAATACGAGCTAACGCTCTAGGTGCTTCATTTTGTCTTTGATTTCAGCCCACTCTTCTGCATCGGGAAGGGGGTCTTTTTTCTCGGTGATGTTTGGCCAAACTTCAGACAGTTCGGCATTGAGATCGAGAAATATTTGCTCGTTCTCAGGTAATTCATCTTCAGAAAATATGGCGTCAACGGGGCATTCAGGCTCACATAGTGCGCAATCAATACACTCGTCTGGGTTAATAACCAGAAAATTGGGACCTTCATAAAAGCAATCGACAGGGCATACTTCTACGCAGTCAGTATGTTTGCATTTAATACAACCGTCACTTACTACAAATGTCATGGTACTTCCTTTTCTGGAACGCTTAAAAATGAAGAGGGCATTCTATCAGCTTTTTTGCGGTGAACAAGCGCAAGTCTTCGCCAAAGTAGAGATTATCTCTCTTCTTCTAAATGACTTTTGAGCTCGTATAGTAGGCTTAACGCCTGTTTTGGTGTTATATCATCAATGTTGAGTTCATCGAGTGTAGAATAAATAAGCGAGTCACTGGGTTTTTCTACTAGCGCGGGACTCAAGAATAAATCAGATTGATGGGGTATCTGTGACAATTCCTTTTCTTCGAGCTCTCGTAATTTTATCTTTGCATTTTCGATAACGGATTTTGGTACGCCAGCGAGGCGAGCTACTTGAAGCCCATAGCTTTGATTTGCAGGACCCTCATTGACCGAGTACATAAAAATTATGCTGTCTCCGTGCTCCTTTGCCGACATATGGACATTAGCGGTTGCCTCAAGAATGTCTTGCAGTGAAGTGAGTTCAAAATAATGGGTGGCGAACAGTGTGAGTGCTTTTGATTTTTCGGCTATGTATGAGGCTGAGGCCCAAGCGAGAGATAAGCCGTCGAAGGTTGATGTGCCCCTGCCAATTTCGTCCAAGAGTACTAAAGATTCTTCAGTTGCATTGTTTAGTATCATCGCAGTTTCTGTCATCTCTACCATGAAAGTTGATCGCCCACTTGCAAGATCGTCTGAAGAACCTATGCGTGTAAATATTCTATCAATGGGGCCTATTGTTGCCGCTTTTGCGGGGACAAAACTACCGACATGTGCCATGAGTACAATTAATGCCGATTGACGCATGAATGTAGACTTACCGCCCATGTTGGGACCCGTTATTATGAGCAGTCTACGGTCATTGTGGAGTTCCAAGTTATTTGCTACAAATGGATCTTCAAGCACGTCTTCAATAACAAGATGGCGCCCGGCATCGATGTTGATACCAATTTCTTCGGCCAAGGTAGGCTTGCACAGCGATAGTGACAAGGCGCGCTCGGACAAGTTACTGATAACGTCCAAGTTTGCGATTGACGTTGATGTAAGTTGTAATTTCGGAAGGTAGTCTAACAATAAATCTAAGAGAGATTCGTATAAGTGTTTTTCTCGTGCCAGTGCGCGACTTTTACTGCTTAGGGCCTTGTCTTCAAATTCTTTTAATTCTGGGGTGATAAATCGTTCAACATTTTTTAAGGTTTGGCGACGATTGTATCTTTCAGGTACCTTGTCTGATTCTCTGCGAGAGACTTCAATATAATAGCCGTGTACTCGGTTGTATCCTACCTTTAAGCTACTTAGGCCTGTTGCTTCACGTTCTTCATTTTCAAGTTTGACGAGATAGGCCGCTGCATTTTCACTAATGCCTCTTAGCTCGTCCAATTCCTCATCATAGCCAGTTGCGATGACCCCGCCTTCTCTAATGATGACGGGCGGATTTTCTATCACTGCCGTTTCTAGAATGTGGCTTAGCGCTGGATAAGGCTGACAGTTAACTCGTAATTCAGAAAGTAAAGTTGTCTCCATTTGAGACAATGCCTCCGACAAAGCCGGTAGGATAAAAAGCGCATCTCTTAATCGGGCAAGGTCTCTAGGTCTTGCGGAACGTAGTGCTACGCGGGCAAGTATTCGTTCAATATCACCTATTTGCTTGAGATGTATCTGTAATAGTTCGAAGCGATAGTCTGCCTGTAAAAACTCAATAGTATCAAGCCGCTTATTGAGCTCCGATCGATTTCTGATCGGTCGATTTATCCAGCGACCAAACAGGCGGCTTCCCATTGCAGTTGAGTGCCGATCAAGGACGGAAAATAACGTATGGTCTGTTCCCCCGTTGATATTATTAACCAGTTCAAGGTTGCGACGAGAGGCTGCGTCAATGGAGACGGCGTCGTTTCTATTGAGTGTTTGCAAGGAATTGATATGGGGCAGAGCTGTACGTTGTGTTTCTTGAACATAGGCGAGTAAACAGCCTGCCGCCGCGACTGCCTGCGGTTTATCTTCGCAGTCAAAAGCGCTTAAATCCCGTGTACCAAATTGACTGGTAAGGGTTGCGACAGCTTGATCATAGTCAAATTGCCAAATTGCTATCCGTCGAGCGCCCGCTCTATCTGTGACGCTTGTTGGGTAACTTGCTTCATCCGCAAGTACTATTTCTGCTGGGTCTAATCGTGCGACCTCTGTGGTGAGCGACTCTTCATCATCTATTTCGAGGATTTCAAATCGACCGCTTGACACATCAAGGCTTGCTAATCCATAGACATCATTTAAGTGAAAAACCGATACGATCAAGTTATCTTTATTAGCCTGAAGTAGTGACTCATCTGTTAGTGTTCCTGGCGTCACTATCCTGACAACTTGTCTCTCAACCGGTCCCTTTGATTCGCTTGGATCGCCTATTTGTTCACAAATAGCTACTGAAACCCCCGCTCTGACTAGCTTTGCCAAATAGCCATCCGCAGAATGGTAGGGTATTCCGCACATGGGAATTGATTGACCGGCGGACGATCCCCTAGCCGTTAAAGTGATGTCCAGTAGGTTCGCGGCTTTCTTGGCATCATCATAAAACATCTCATAAAAGTCACCCATGCGATAAAACAGGATCTCCTGTTTATGCTGAGCCTTTAATCCAAGATACTGTTTCATCATTGGGGTATGGGTTAATTTTTCTAATGTGCTATTCATTATTCACGATTCGCAGTGCACAATATTTAACTTGTCACACAATAAAATTTATATTTCTGGAGGCTGCTCAGAGATGCTTTATCACAAAGATCACTAGGCTTCTTGTGGTTCGCAGAATAACAAAAGCAGAAGAAAACCACTAATCTCTGATTCACTGATGGGCACTTTTTATGAAGACTGGTTTAAAAGTGCAATCTGGAAGCGCAATTTAAGCGCCGATATTTAAAAAAACTTTTTTTGTGAAAGCGGCGAATGCGCACAGGGATATAAGCGATAGTCCCTTTTTCCTCGCTTGAAGCGCTACTAGAATGTTTATCGTAAATGTTTGATTTTCATTTAATGAAAATTTTCCTTGAATACTGGTTAAACATACAGTATAAATTCACACATTAGAAAATACAAAATATCACAAAAGGTGTCAACTTATGTCAAGTTTCAAGTCAAAAGGTCAGGATGGAAAAGGTAAAGGTTCTTCAAAGATCGAGGAAGCTAAGAAGAACAAAGCAGATGCTCAAAAAGACCAAGCACTCAGTGCAGCCTTATCCCAGATTGAGCGGCAATTTGGCAAAGGAACGATGATGCGCCTTGGTGATACGCCAACTGAAAGAATACCTGCGATATCTACTGGATCATTAGGCTTGGATATTGCGCTTGGTATTGGTGGTTTACCTAAAGGTCGAATTGTAGAAATCTATGGGCCAGAATCTTCAGGCAAAACAACCTTAACACTTCAGGTTATTGCTGAAGCCCAAAAGGCGGGTGGTACCTGTGCTTTTGTCGATGCAGAACATGCTTTAGATCCACTTTATGCTAAAGCGCTTGGTGTGAACATAGATGATCTTCTTGTTTCACAGCCTGATACAGGTGAGCAAGCCCTTGAAGTATGTGACATGATTGTGCGTTCTGGTGCTGTTGATGTCGTCATTATTGACTCTGTCGCTGCGCTTACGCCGAAGGCAGAAATCGAAGGAGATATGGGTGATCACCATGTTGGTCTTCAGGCAAGGCTAATGAGTCAAGCACTGCGGAAGATGGCAGGTAATATTAAAAACTCCAATACCTTGGTTATATTCATTAACCAAATTCGTATGAAAATCGGTGTGATGTTTGGAAGTCCTGAAACCACTACAGGTGGTAACGCCCTTAAGTTTTATTCTTCAGTTCGGCTTGATATTCGCCGCATTGGAGCAGTTAAGGATGGTGATGAAATCATTGGTAATGAAACGCGCGTTAAGGTCATTAAAAACAAGGTTGCGCCTCCCTTCAAACAAACTGAATTTCAAATCTTATATGGCAAAGGCATTTATCGCCTGAGTGAGATTATTGACCTGGGTGTCCAGGAAGGTTTAATTGATAAAGCTGGTGCTTGGTATAGCTATGGCGAAGATCGAATCGGCCAAGGGAAGAAAAATGCAGCCGATTATTTGTCGGAACACCCCGAAGTGGCAGCGGAGATAGAAGCTCAAATCCGCAAGAATTTATTGTCCTCGGATGAAGATGCAGATGCGAAGTCTGACGATTCAGACGGCAAAGCTGACGATAAAGTCACTCCGATATCTACTTTATAAGCCAAATAGGGCTGTCTAGAATATCT
>JBLHIH010000009.1:0-51991 GCA_047616645.1 Flavobacterium sp.
GGAATGAATCTGGGTGGGTATATTTATCGTGCAATAGCCACCAATCGAGATAATAAAAACAATAGCGAGATCGTCCACTGGTACAACCAACGAGCAGAAGACAGTGAGAACCGTATCAAAGAATTGAGGCTTGATTTTGGTGGCGATACGCTGCCCTGTTCAGACTTCAAAGCGAATGCACTGTACTTTTTGATCTCGGCTTTATCGTTCAATATATTTGCGTTAATGCGGGCCTTATTGCCAGAGGATTTAGGGCATCACAGAGGGATGACGATACGCTGGCGTCTTTATGCTATTGCAGCGAAAGTGGTCAGAACAGGTCGTCAGCTATTTGTGAAGCTAGCGCATCAACATCGCTTACTACTAGAACGAGTGTTATTAGCACTCAAGGAGTTTGAACCGCCGCCAATCTAGATACTTGAGCAAAGCATGGATCTGTTGACGGGATAGTGCCGTCCAAAAATCACCATCACGGGAAAAGAGCCTGATACGAGATGTTTTTGATTAAAATAAGCGTGGTAGAACAGGAATAACTCGTGGCTGAACTCAAAACGAGGCACATTAAGTGTTTCTGAACAATATAGAGATCCTATCTGGGGATTTGGGTAGTAGTAATATGTGCCAAATTAAGACAGAATTGCCAATTTATGAATGCGTTTAATCATAGCCCGTTCTGCTGTTTATTTAAATTAGAGTATTTTAATTCGAGGTTTAGTTAGTTGCATCAATTTGCCGCTGGAACTCACGTTGGGAACGTGAGAGATAATAATGAAGATAGCTACATCTGCGATCCAGACAAAGAACTTTGGATTGTAGCTGATGGAATGGGCGGGCTCGGATTTGGTGAAGTTGCAAGCGCTATAAGTACCTATACTATTCAATCTCAACTTCGTGAGGGTCATGGAATTAACCAAGCCATTGAACTCGCACATAAAAGAATAAAAGAATTTGCTGCCGAAGAAGCGATGGGTACAAACATGGGCACGACCCTTGTTTTACTCCTTTCACAGGGGAGTTTGTATAATATATTTTGGGTTGGCGACTCAAGAGCCTATTCATTTGATGGTCAGTTAACACAAATGACTGTAGATCATTCTCTTGTTCAATCGTTGATTGAACAAGGTGAATTGACCCAAGAAGAAGCCTCAATTGACCCAAGAAAAAATGCCGTCACTCGAGCCTTGGGTGTCCAGGAACTCGAAACCGCAAGAGTAGACAGTATCAGTGATAAATGGTCGCCAAATCAAAAAATATTGCTCTGCAGCGATGGTCTAACAGATTGTGTCGATGACAAAACAATTCAGGCAATTTTATCCGAGGAGGGTAGTGATCAAGCCAGGGTTGACAACTTAATCGGCAAGGCATTAAAGCAAGGTGGGAAGGATAACATTACCGTTCTCCTAATATCAGCACCTGCTATCGCCAACCATGCAGACAGTGATACGCATGTTCCCGCTAGTATTAACAATAGTACTCAAACTGACAGCGATACCCAAAAAACCACCAGCCTAAAAAAAGAATCCGTAGAGCCAGTCCAATTGGAAATGATTGTAGATAAAACCCCAACACTCTTAGACTCAATCGAAACCCCCGCAGAAAAACCGATCAACAATCAAATCATAGAAAAGTCCCTAACCAGCCAGGTTTCAAATAGTCATATAGATAGTGAAACGTCGACTAAGGAGTCGATTTGGGCTATTAATCAAAAATGGATAATTGCAGCTGCACTTAGCATTACCATGATTTTGTTTGCTCGACTAACTACGGCAGATAAACCTGGTGTCGTCGAAACACCTTTCTCGACCGGCGAACTCATAGAGCAAACAACTGTCTCCAGCATGCCTCAAACGCTTTCAACGCCAAATGTTTCTTGGCCAGTCTCAGGCACTGTCATCCAAATGGGAATATTTGCGAAATTGACGGGTGCAGAATTTCAACAAAATAAACTAAACGCGCTAGGCTTTTCCCCTTATATTGAAAAGAAGCTCGATGCCAATAATGTTCTCTACGCCTTATTACTTGGCCCTTACGTTCAAGGCTCTCAACTTTTGGAGATCAAGGATAAGCTAAAATCACAAAAATTTGACTATTTCGAACGTCCAGATTCACGATATTAGCTTTTTGTCGACAGTCCACAATCTAGTAGCACTCCTTACCTTTTCAATCTCTTCTATCCAATTTCTTTACCCAGCTTGTCAGTTCGTGACATTCCACTTTGCTTTAGGCCTATTCCCTTCGGTACAATGACGGTGCTTTCAGGAATTTCTGGAGGCGTTAAATCAAGTGGACCAAAATGGACAGTAGTGATTTAGATTTAATCAAGGCTCTGCCTTCATTCAGCGCATGTAGTGACGCAGAATTGAACTCCATGCTTGATAAGGCTCGAATTGAACAACTCCAATCTGGAAAGATGGTCTTCAAGCGTGACGAAGAGGATGATCTTGTCTATTGGCTCCTCGAAGGTACCATCGACCTGCTTGACGCGAAATTTGAAGCAAAGAGCAGAACTGCCAATGACGAGGCTGCTAAATTTCCAATTGACAATAACAACCCCCACAGACTAACCGCAATCTCCACTGAAAACTCCCGGATTCTCATTGCAAAACGCACAGATATTGGATTGTCAGAACTAGGCAATACCAGCAGTAACGCGGGTGACGGAGAAGAGGAAATCGATTGGATGTCCACCCTACTTAGCTCACCACTATTTGAGTTCATTCCTCCTGCTAATATACAAACATTGTTTGGGAAATTTGAAGAACTAGACTATGACTCTGGAGATGTGGTCATCAAGCAGGGCGCACCTGGAGATTTTTTTTATGTTATCCAATCGGGTCGTGTAAAAGTCGAGAGAACGACTAATGGAAAGACATCCATGCTAGCCGAACTAAAGGCCGGTGATAATTTTGGCCAAGATGCACTGGTCAGTGAGGAACCAAGAAATGCAACAGTGACGATGACAACAAATGGAAAAATTATGCGTCTTTCAGCCCCTGACTTTGAAAGTCTGCTCATGCATCCGGTTATTGAAAGTGTCTCCATGGAAGATGTGAAGGAAATGATCGGAGCAGGAAGCCCAAAAACTTATATTTTGGACGTTAGAAACCCAAATGAATTTGAAGACAACAAAATAGCAGGCGCTGTCAACGTCCCTCTATTACTATTACGTAAAAACCTTAGGAAATTAAAAGAAAACGCCATCTACATTACCGCCTGCGATGGTGGTAAACGCTCTCAATTGGCAGCTTACACCTTGATTGAAAAAGGTTTTACAGCCTATGTGCTAAAATAGCTAGCGCTCTAAAATACTAGGGATTAGAAGAATGAATAATGACTGCCTTTTTTGTAAAATAAATCACCGGAGCATACCAGCCGACATCGTATACGAAGACGACTTGGTCTTAGCGTTCAAGGACATCAGTCCACAAGCACCTTGCCATATTTTAATTATTCCCAAAGTCCACATTAATACAATCAATGAAATTGATCCTTCCCATCAATCACTTTTAGGGCACATGGTACTCACGGCTAAAAATATAGCAGCTGAGAATGGGCTTTCCGACTCAGGTTATCGATTGATAATGAACTGCAATCAGGACGGTGGCCAAACTGTTTTCCATATTCATTTGCATATATTAGGCGGCCGCCAGATGGTTGGGTTCGGTTAATGATAGATAAATTTATTGGTCATTTTGATAGAGCGCTCAGAACTGCTGCAGGCAGTGTCGGATCAACAAATAGAGTTTCTCCAAGCAAAAATATCTCAAAAGCTTCGTTGAATTCCAGTCAAAAGCGCCATTCGGCTGGGCTAATGAGGGTAAATCATACTGGAGAAGTTTGTGCTCAAGCTCTGTACCATGGCCAAGCATTAACAGCAAAATCGAGTATCGTGCGAGATGCGATGAAAAAAGCAGCACAAGAAGAAGCCGATCACCTATCTTGGTGTGAGGGCAGATTAAAAGAGTTGGACTCTCGCGTTAGTTATCTCAACCCAATTTGGTATGCCTCCTCATTTTTTATGGGAGCAAGCACGGGACTATTGGGAGACAAAATTAATCTTGGATTTGTAGCCGCCGTTGAAGATGGTGTTTGTAAGCATCTTGATGATCACCTTACAAAACTCCCAGAGACAGACGAAAAATCCAAAGCCATCCTGCTTCAAATGAAGCATGATGAAGAAGAGCATATGATGACAGCTCTAAAGTCTGGGGGCCAGGAATTTTCAGATCCAATAAAAAAAGCGATGAATTTTGTGTCAAAGATAATGACTAAATCCACTTATTGGATCTAAACCACCAATAAGGATTTTTCACAAGAGCCACTTACAAGAGCATCCCTTGAATAATTTTCTCTATATTTGAACTCAGTTTACGTCGCTTCAACTCCATATATGAGCTTCTTGCACTCATGTCGGATGAATGTATTAGTTTATATTCAGGCATTTCCAAAAGTACTTCGTCAAGATCTTCAACATTCAAACCATGATTGGAGAGAACGGGCTGACCAACCTCAGACCATGATATCCCCCGCACTCTGTAATCGACCTGAACAAAATCTGCAATGCAGTGCTGGATAACTTCCGCAATAAGTTTCGTGGGTTTTGGCACTCCACAGGTTGATATTTCTACTTCCAACCTAAACTGCCCCGATTGCTCGCTAGAATCAAAATAGCTATGTACTGCAATATGGCTAGCATCCAAATGGGCCAATTGAGATAGCTCCTGGCCAACCAACAATGCAGCACTGGCACCATAGGGCTCATAACTGGTAGATGATAAATTTAGAATTTTCGCACCAACAGACTCTCCTAACTGTCGCACAAAGGTTGAGAGTATTTCTTCCGAGTATTTTTCCTCCAATTTCTCAAACCAAATCGGCAAACGTAGTTCATTGCTCCTCTCCCAGAACTGATAAACATTAATTGCGAGAGACCGAGTAACACTTGTTAGATGAGCAGAGTTCATTTAAATGCCTACAATTTCAAAAGTATGAGTAATTTCAACACCGGCTACTCCTAACATGATGGAGGCAGAACAATATTTTTCAGCTGACAGCGATATCGCTCTCTTTACTTGAGACGCTTTCAAGGATTTACCTGTAACAAGAAAATGAAAATGTATTTTTGTGAAGACACTGGGAATTTCATCCGCCCTCTCTGCCTCTATTCGAACCACACAATCAGTCACATTCTGTCGAGACTTTTGCAATATTGTCATTACATCAAAACTAGTGCAGCCTCCAACGCCAAGCAAAACTAATTCCATAGGTCGAATACCTATATTTCTACCGCCAGCAGATGGCGGACCATCTATCACTACGGTGTGACCACTTTCGGACTCTGCTATAAAAGACACTCCATCAAGCCAAGTAACACTTGCTTTCATTTTTTCCCCTCAATATTAACAGACATTCAATTTTACCAATTCCATAGACGACCTACCACCTACACTTGATCAAGGCCCCTCTATACCGGAAAAATACCTAGTAGATTCCCAAATCCCCAGTTAGGCCCTTATCTTCGTAAGGAAGCAATCAAATACCCTTTTTTTTAATCAATACAAGCCCTCCTTAACCTTGCATATAGTTGTCGTCCCGTCCTGACCACTTTCGTGGCCATGGCATAGAGGGCGCCAGCATATTGTTATCACACGATGATCTTTTAGTTCTGCTGGTAGTAAGTGACGCATGAGCACAAACAAATTGTATGAGAGAGAAGAAATTAAAAAATACATTCTATTGGCCTTAAAATCTCAGCACGGCAGCGTATCACCGACTACCTTTAGCTCGTTGGTTGTACCAGTGGATAATCTCGCTATCGGTGTTGCTATCTCGTTTGGTCGCAACTGCGCGGTAGACATATCCACCCAAACTCAACTCTTCAGTATTGCTTGGCGACGCTATATCAAGACTTGCCTGTCCTTTCTTGCCTGCCTTATCAAGCAGAGGCTGTCAATCCGAGTCACTTATCGATTTAATTTGAGACCGCATTGCAGCACTGGTTTTAGCGCGGATCCCATAAGCTATGCCCTCATCATCGCAGTGATCTTGCACCCTACAAGTGGACAATCATGCTGCGGCACATTCATAGTCGTTAGGCGGCATGTAATTGAGTGAAGAGTGTAATCTTTCTTCATTATAAAATCTAATGTAACTCAGAAACTCCTCTCTGATATCGTCCATATCTTTAAACTTCCTTTGATAAAAACTTTCTGTTTTAAATGTATGAAAGAAAGATTCCGCATTGGCATTGTCTAGACAGCGTCCTTTACCACTCATACTGGGTTTAAACTTCGCTTCCTTCAAAGCATTCTGAAAAACGTTTGCCGCGTATTCAATCCCTTGATCCGTATGAAAAATTGCACCTTCAACAGGTCGTCTACTTCTTGTTGCCATGTCCAGAGAGGATTGGGTAAAGCTGGCATCCCGCACTTCTGAAATTGACCACCCCACAATTCGCCGAGAGAACAAATCCATGACTGTAGCCAAATACACCCATTTTTTCTGTTTCGTTTTTAGATAAGTGAAGTCAGCCACCCATTGTTGATTGATACCAGTTGGTGGCAATGCCTCCCTTAAGTGATTATCGACTCTTTGATAGTGATCGCGACGTTTAGGATTGTAATAATACAGCCCTACCACAGTTGCCTTAATACCGTTCTCACGCATAAGTCTAGCGACGCGACGGCGGCGGCAAGTAACCCCGCTCTGTTTTAGCTTACGATAAACCCTAGGGCTTCCATAGCAACGCCTACGCCCTTTGTGTACTTGTTTGATCTGCTTTAGTAACTCTGCATCACTGTTGGGCACAGGCTTCTTATCACGCTTTTTCGAGGTATAGAATCCGGCTTTCGAAACACCGAATCGACGACACATCCATACAACGGAGAATTCAGTCCGATGCTTGTTTATAAATGCGAAGATTTTTCCTTTTTTTCCTGAAAAAAGCGTTTGGCTTTTTTTAGGAAATCACGCTCCCTTTCAACTTCCTTGAGTGTCGCTTCAAGGTTTTTGATTTTCTTCTTAGCCTTAATCAGGTCAGTTCCACTTTGCAGATCATCAAGAGTAGGTTTTCCGGGTATTTCCCCGTTTTTCATTTCCATCCTCCATCGGTAGAGCATAACCGGATGAATGCCGATCTTATCAGCAACTTCAGTGGAAAGGTTATCGGGGAAGTGTGTTAATAACACTGCTAATCGTTTGAATTCGTTTGTATATCTGCTGTACTCTGTCGAAATAGTTTTGGGCATTTAGGTTCATCCTTATTGAGAAATATAAATGTCCACTTTTGGGGTGCAAGATCATTTCGTTAGTGACACCTCAAGTCACTCCGATGCGTTATTTTCCACAGGGGCGGATATTCTGTGCGGACACCGTTACCCAACGGGTGATGGAGAGTTTTGACGCTAACCATTATACAGCCAATGCCTTCTAGTTTTTAGGAGTTTCTATCTGGGGATCTGGAAAGTGTTCGTTTCTGGAAACATAAATGTGAATGGCGTGATTGAAGATTCTAGTGGCAGTATTTTACTGAACACCACTGGTGGCGAGATTACCTTAGCAAAAGAAGTTTCAGCAGCGGGTAGTTTGATAATAGAAGCAGCGCAAAGTATTAAACCTCAAACTTTATCAGCAGGTAATGGTCTCAGCATTATTAGCCCAGTAGATGTCGTGATTCAGGGCGACGTCAGCGTGGACTCTGGTCTTAGTAGTATTAGGAGTACATCGTGTTCTATTGTGACGGGCATTACTGATGGCCACGGGGTAACAACAGGAAGAAGCATAACGACGGGTGGTGATTTGTCAGTATCCGCTGGTTCAAAAATTCTCTTAGGTGGCAATACAGCATCGGTTGGCACGGTAAGCTTAAGTAGTAGTTCAATTTCACCTGATCTAGCTAATCCTGCAATAATAGATGTATTGGGGAGTATATCTGCGGGAGATGCCTCCAACGTGAGCGCAATTACCGTATCAGCTGATGGAAACATTAACATTAAGGTGTTAAATCCCATCGGTTCCGTTAACGTCTTTACCGATGTCGGTGATTTATTGTTCCAAGATGATGTAGAGGCAGCGGGTTCATTTATCGCTTTCTCTGTTGCAGGTGGTTTTACCCAATCGAAAGATACCCTCATCCACGCCGGTGAAGACTTAGCGATTAATACTCAAACAGGTATGCGCATTTCTTCCCTGAGTGGAGACCTGAGTGTTGTTCTGGCCATTCGCCAGACAAATCTAACAGATCCTACTAACATACCTACTTTTGCTCGTGTTAATGACGCTACGCCATTCGGCTCAGGTGGTGTTAAAGACTTTCTCAGTGATGCGGGCACAATCTCCTTCCTAACGCCAGTTGCTAACGTTGGTGCTGCAGAACTCGGTCAAAGCTTTGTTCAAAGCGCTGGAGCCGGTATATTTTACGGATTGGACACAGGTAAATTCTTCTCGGATGACATTGGTGAGAGTCAGATATTAACGACAGCGCCTGGGGATTTGTCCAGAGATTTCGCTGCATTATTTAACGTTGAAACTGGTGCGATCGGTGTCTTAGCGGGAGATGCGTTTATTTCTCAGAGTCTTAGTATTATAGCAAGCCTTGATATTGCAGTTAACGCGACAGGTAGCGCAGGTCAAACATCAGCATCTTCCAGTTCCAGATCAACTGCCGCCTCCCAGCGCGATGATGATGAAGAGACCGCCGAGGTAGATGAGCTAGTTTTTATTCAATTAAATAACTATGAACAAACGCCAAACGGAATTTTGCTGCCAGAAGATCAACAAGTCGCCTACGATGATGAGGGAAATATTTATTACATGGTTTCTATGAGGAATGATGGGGGTGATTATGAAAAAATACCACTGTATCGAGTCGACCTTGATCTACGTAGTGAAGCTAGCGCTGTAACTCAAACCTTCAGTAATAATTATGAGACTTTAGATCATCTTGCTTTTGGTGAATTAAAATAAGGTAGCGGAGACAGCTAATACTATTCGGATTGAGATCGAGTAATTTTTACGCCAACATTCCTCGCATTCTCTATTGCTTGCGGCTTCGACACCGTTAATGTGAGTTCTCTGATATTGAATTCAGACAATACGCGTTCCGCTATTCTTTCAGCGACTGTTTCAATTAATTGGAAGTGACTTTTTTGTAAATATTTTTCTATCGAAGTAGAAATTTCGGCATAGTCAATGGCGTCTTTCAGGTCATCATGTCTTGCGACTTTATTGATGTCACAAATCAATTCCAGATCAATGATGAGAGTTTGTCTAATATCTTGCTCCCAATCATAAGCACCGATGGTGGTTGTCACTTCTAATCCGCTTATAAAGACTAGATCCATTTTATGATAATTCCGTCATAGGCCAACGTGGTCTCACTTTAATAGCCTGACTCTCAGTGTGACCTTTTAACAATCTCTGTAAACCGGCATAAGCAATCATAGCGCCATTGTCCGTGCAAAACTGTAAAGGTGGATAATAGACATGACTGCCTCTGTTTTTTACCATCTTATCAAGTGATTTTCTCAATTCAATATTGGCACTTACACCACCTGCGACGACCAAATTCTTGTAACCGGTTTGCTCAAAAGCACGTTTACATTTAATTCGAATGGTATCGACAACAGCGGTCTGAAATGCCCGGGCAATATTTGCTTTATCCTGTTCCGTTGGAGATGTGATAGCCCTCAATGTATTCATAGTGAATGTTTTCAATCCACTAAAACTGAAATCGCAACCAGGTCGATTCACCATAGGTCTTGGAAAAATGTAGGTGTCCTGCTCTCCATATTCAGCTAGTTTTGCGACGTTAGGACCACCGGGGTAATCAAGATCTAACATTTTAGCAACCTTATCAAAAGCTTCTCCCGCTGCATCATCAACTGATTCTCCCAGTAATTCATATCTCCCTAAGCCTTTGCATGCCAATAATTGAGTATGGCCACCCGAAACGAGTAGGGCGATAAAAGGATATTCTGCTTTATTCTCAGAAAGCATCGCGGCTTGAAGATGCCCCTCCATGTGATGGATGCCAATAGCAGGTTTCCCCCAGGCGAGAGCCAAAGATTTTGCAATACTTGCTCCAACCATTAGCGCACCAACAAGGCCTGGACCCGCAGTATATGCAATACCATTCAAATCTTCTTTTGAGGTACCACTTTCCTGCATAGCTTGTTGGATCATCGGTAGGGTTTTGCGAATATGGTCGCGTGAGGCTAATTCTGGTACAACGCCGCCGTAGGCCTTATGTAAATCGATTTGACTATATAAAAGATCTGAAATGAGACCGAGTTTATCGTCATAAATGGCGACGCCAGTTTCATCGCAAGATGTTTCTATGCCTATTACTCGCATATCGAATTATAGTTGCTTTAAAAAAGGCGTATATTACTGTTATTTAGTCATAACATCTTGAAAACTTGAAGTTTTTTAAGTGTTTGAAAAGAGTGTGCTGAAATTTTGCATTTCGTGGGCGATACCGATAGAATGCGCAACTTTCGTGGATGAGTAAATTAAGTAAATGCCGTACGTACGAGTTAAAGAAAACGAGCCTTTTGACGTGGCTCTAAGACGATTTAAAAGATCTTGTGAAAAAGCCGGTGTACTGGCTGAAGTAAGACGTCGAGAGTATTACGAAAAGCCGACATCAGTACGTAAGCGTAAAGCTGCGGCTGCGGTAAAGCGTCATGCTAAGAAAGTTCAGCGTGAATCGAGAAGAATGGAACGACTATACTAGCAATTGCTAGTATCTTCCCTATTCTTGGGATCTCCTTCTTTGTAGAGTAATATTCTGTGGAAGATTTTCAGTCCGATATAAAATCTCAAATAAGCTCTGATGTAAAAGATGCAATGCGTGCCCGCGAAAAACAACGGCTGGGTGTATTGCGTCTCATTATGTCCGAGTTTAAAAAGATTGAAGTTGATGAGCGGATTGAGCTCGATGATACCCGTGTCTTGGCCATTCTCGATAAGATGACCAAGCAACGTAAAGATTCCTTTACCCAATACGATGCAGCTGGCCGAGATGATCTTGCGGATCAAGAAGCTTTTGAAATTCAATTGTTAAAGCAGTATATGCCTGAGCAACTAGATGATGCTGCTGTAGCCGAAATAATTTCTAAAGCGATTTTTGATAGTGGCGCATCTTCGATGAAGGATATGGGTCAATTGATGGGTTTGATACGCCCTCAGATTCAGGGAAGAGCGGACATGGGTGCAGTTAGCGCCATCGTCAAGCAGAAACTACTTTAACAATTTGTAGTAGAATCAATTTTTCATTCTTGCCTTTGCAAGTCGCCAATGCCATCCTCGTGACACCTTTTTAAACAAATGTATATGCAGTGATTCCTCCTGATTTTATAGATGATTTGTTAACCCGAACTGATATCGTTGAGATAATCGATGCGCGGGTAAGTCTTAAAAAAACGGGTCAAAATCACACAGGTCTTTGCCCTTTTCATACGGAAAAGAGCCCTTCATTTAGCGTAAATGCTGACAAACAGTTCTATTATTGCTTTGGTTGCCAAGCTTCCGGAAGCGCCATCAAATTTGTGATGGAGTTTGATCGATTAGATTTTATTCCCGCCATTGAAATGCTGGCTGCGCGTGTGGGAATGGAAATTCCTCAAGATCGTAATGCCGGTTCAAATGAGAAGCAGCAGAAACGTAAATCTATCTATGAAACGCTGCGGCTTTCTTCAGAATTTTATACAGATCAACTTAGACACCATTCTCAAAAAGAAGTCGCTGTTACTTACCTGAAATCAAGGGGCTTAACAGGTCAAATTGCCAAAAAATTCCAAATTGGTTTTGCTCCCGCTGGCTGGGATAATTTGTATGGAAAGTTGGCGCTGACTAACGAAGAGAGAAGACTTTTGATCGATTCGGGAATGGTCATAGAAAAAGCAGAAGAAGATAAGATTTATGATCGATTCCGAGAACGGATTATGTTTCCAATTCGTGATCTTCGAGGGCGTGTAATTGCCTTTGGCGGGAGAATCATGGGTGATGGGAAGCCAAAATATTTAAATTCCCCTGAAACGCCAGTCTTCCATAAGGGGCGCGAGCTTTATGGATTATATGAGGCGCGGCAAAGTAATCGTAAATTAGCGCAGTTGCTGGTCGTTGAGGGTTATATGGATGTTGTTGCCCTGGCACAAAATGGGGTAAATTACGCCGTCGCGACTTTAGGCACGGCGACGACAGAAGATCATTTGGATCGGATGTATCGGATGGTGTCGAAGATTATATTTTGTTTCGATGGTGATATAGCGGGTAAAAATGCGGCTTGGAAGGCGTTAAATGTCACGCTGCTTCATATGAAGGATGGCCGAAGTGCCAAATTTCTCTTTGTTCCCGATGGAGAGGATCCCGATTCTCTCATAAGAAAAGAAGGCGAAGATAAATTTAAATGGCGATTAGATAAAGCAAAGAGTTTGGCTGACTTCTTCTTTGAAAAGCTACAAGAAGAGGTGGATGTTGAGACCATCGAGGGCAAGGCTCATTTGAGCAAATTGGCAATGCCCTTATTAATGAAAATTCCTGTCGGTGTATTCCGTGAGTTGATGATAGATCAATTGGCGATACTCACGAATCTTACAAGTGAAAAGTTACTAAGCCTGAGTGGCGTCGACTTAACCAAACCTCAGCTTATTGAAAGAAAAATTATTGTTCAAAGGCCGGAGGAATATTCGAACTTTCCCCCCGATTTTCCTGCTGAAAACTTTGATAGGGGCGAGGTTGACTACTATGGTAATGAAGATGACGATTATTACCCGGGTCAGCAATCTGAGGTCAGCTCTGAACTTGCGAATAAGGCGATAGCGTTTATCTTGTCTCAGCCAGAACTAGCCTACCAACTTGAAGATACAGACATTCAAATATTTGAAACAGGACGGGGATGTGCTCTATTACTGGATGTTGTGAGAACAATTTTAGCGGAAGAAATTAGGTCTCCCGTGTTTTTATTGGTCAAGTATCAAAGTCGACCGGAATTTGCTCTTTTGAAGCAATTGGCGGAACTTGAGCAATTATTAGGGGTCTCAGATGTTCCGGCGGAGTTTGTGGGGGTTATTCGCGCTCTACATGCCCAAATATCCAAAAACTCTGATAAAGAATTAAAGCGAGGGCTCCTGGCCAAGCCATTTTCGACTCTCAGTGAATCCGAGAAACAACAGCTACGGGCGTTGATACAAAAGTTGAAGTAGGAAAGTTGAATTAGCATGTGTGCTGCGTTGCAACATGCAGGAATCATGCCTGTTTCGTAGTACTTTCAGTATTCTAGTTGTAGAAATTTTACTAAATTCCCACTATAATCGCCCGCTAATTTTCTCACATTCTAATTTCGAAGGATTTCTATGGCCAGTGGATTAGCGAAGCAACAATCTCGTCTCAAAGAATTAATTAGTCGTGGGCGAGATCAGGGCTATCTCACATATGCTGAAGTCAACGATCATCTGCCAGATGAAATATCTGATCCAGAACAAATCGAAGACATCATTAGTATGATTAACGACATGGGCATAGCTGTCCATGAAAAAGCCCCAGAAAAAGATGACCTTATGGCTGAAGGCGACTCAACGGATGAGTTAGCAGCTGAGGAAGCAGCTGCTGTTCTAGTTGCAGTAGAAAATGAAGCCGGTCGTACAACTGATCCCGTTCGCATGTATATGCGTGAAATGGGTACGGTTGAGTTGCTAACTCGCGAAGGTGAAATTGTCATCGCAAAACGAATAGAGGAAGGTATTCGTGATGTACTAAACGCCTTGGGTCAATTTCCAACTGTCCCTGAAAAAACGCTTGCGGCATATGATGCCTCTCAAGAGGAAGAAGGTAAGCTGCTTGATATTTTAATCGGCTTCCTAAACCCAATAGAAAATGTCTTACCCGCAGCGCAAGTAGTGCCGGGTGAGAAAAAAGATGATGATGATGCAGAGGAAGATAAAGGTCCTGATTCAGAATTAGCTGCGGAACGGTTTGGGATACTTCGAAAACAAATTAAGAAGGTCGAAAAAACTGTAGCAAAGCACGGACGCGACTCCGAACAAGGCGCTAAAGAACTAGCAGCTTTAGGTGATGCATTTCAATTCTTTAAGCTTGTTCCCAAGCACTATGAAAGTATCGTCGTCGTACCACGTGATGTGCATGCAAAAATTCGTCGGCAGGAACGAATGATTATGAATCTTTGCGTACGTCGAGCGAAGATGCCTAGAAAAGCATTCTTAGAAACATTCTTAAGTAATGTAGACAATCCCGATTGGTTACCTTCTCAAATTGCAGCAGGACATGACGGCCTAAAGATGTTTGAAGATGAAATATTACGTGGGCAGAAAAGAATTCGCCAAGCTGCAGCGGCATTTGGACTCACATGTGCTGAGGTTAAAGACATAAATCGCAGAATGTCCATTGGAGAAGCTAAAGCGCGAAGAGCAAAAAAAGATATGGTAGAGGCTAATTTACGTCTCGTAATATCTATCGCTAAAAAATACACAAACCGAGGATTACAATTTCTTGACCTTATTCAGGAAGGTAACATTGGCTTGATGAAGGCTGTAGATAAATTTGAATATCGACGCGGATATAAATTCTCTACTTATGCAACATGGTGGATTCGTCAGGCTATAACAAGATCTATTGCAGATCAGGCAAGGACAATACGTATTCCAGTACATATGATTGAGACAATAAATAAGCTCTCTCGAGTTTCTAGGCAAATGTTGCAAGAAATGGGACGGGAGCCAACCCCGGAAGAAATTAGTGTCAGAATGGAAATGCCTGAAGATAAAGTCAGACGTGTTCTGAAAATTGCCAAAGAGCCAATATCCATGGAAACGCCCATTGGTGATGATGAAGATTCCCATCTAGGTGATTTTCTTGATTCTAAGAACAACCTGAGTGAAGGGGGTGCTGTCGGATCTCCTGTCGACACTGCAACCGATGAAGGTCTACAAGAAGCGACAAGAGGCATCTTGTCGGGTCTCACTGCCAGAGAGTCAAAAGTACTAAGAATGCGCTTCGGCATAGACATGAACACAGATCACACTCTGGAAGAAGTTGGGAAACAGTTTGATGTAACGCGAGAACGAATTCGCCAGATAGAAGCAAAAGCGCTAAGAAAGCTTCGTCACCCCACAAGATCGGATCACTTGAAAACTTTCTTGGATGAAACTTCCTAAAATTTTATTTGCTTAGCTAGTTCGAAAAGCTCGCTCTTAGCGGGCTTTTTTTTGTTTGCTTGGCGAAGCCAGCAAACCCATTCGTTTGGAAGATAGCGGAATCGCCTCGACTGAGGGGAAGGTAATCCGTATGGGAAGGGCGTCACTGGCTAACGGTGGGGTCTGAAGGAAGCCATAGGAAGTGAGAGGTACACGGTGCAAACGAACCTGCTTCGGCGGTGTTGGTGGGTAAGCGTCCAAAATAGCGCGAAGCCCAATACTCAGTCAGACCAACACTGTGCTTGAGGGTGGTATGTCTAACAGGGACTGGTGTAGTAACCAAGGAAGCCTGGCACCGTATCCAGTCGTTCGATTGGAAGCATAAATTCAAGAAGTGATTCGAGGATGATGTTGGTGTGAGGTGGCAGATGAACCCGTAGTAGTGATTAAGACTCAGCCTGTGAAAGCCAGTAATGGTGTGGAGGTTAAAACTGGGTTGATCATCAGCGTTGTGTCTGATGGAATTGATTGTTGCCAAAAGCATGATTAATTGCGAAGGGGAGAAGTAATCTTTAAATCACTGAAAAGTGTTGTTAGTAACTATTGGTTCATAAGCTGATAGAACAGGGCGTCCCACAATGGTAAAGGCTGACACCGGCGAGATTGTTCGGAGCTGAACATGGGTAGTAAGCATTCCGCTTTATTAGGGGCACTTGGCAGTTAAGCAGATTGCTTTATGCTAGAACACTTAACCGCGATGCTGAAAATCTAACCCGACAGTATTTAACAATAGCGACTGGATAGTGATGTGAGTGAATGACAGCCAGAAAATATTACAGCCTTTATGGTCGACTGCTCTCTATAGCAGCACTTAAAGAGGCTTTCAAACACGTAAAGAAGAATCGTGGTTCGGCCGGTATTGATGGCCAAAGCGTCGAAAATTTTGCGCGGGATTTGGAAAGTAACGTTGTGCTGTTGAAGAACGAACTGCAAGAGAAGCGGTATCAACCGCTACCGGTAAGACGTGTCGATATTGAAAAGCAGATGGCGGCACGCGCTCACTGGGTATCCCCTGCGTTCGTGACCGTGTTGTTCAACAATGTCTAACGACGATATTAATCCCGATCTTTGATCCAGACTTTCACCCATCGAGTTATGGGTATCGTCCGAACCGAAGCGCCCATCAAGCGATCAGTAAGGCAACGTTGTTCATACGAAAGTATGACCGACAGCATGTTGTCGATATGGATCTGTCAAAGTGTTTTGATCTACTCGATCACGAACTGATCATTCAGTCAGTGAGAAGGCGGGAGACAGATGGCAGTATCTTGAATCTCATTAAGCTGTTTTTAACCAGTGGCGTGATGGTGAATGGATGCTGCCAAAGTAATGACCGTGGTAGCCCTCAAGGAGGCGTTATCAGTCCGTTACTTTCGAATATCTATCTTGATGCGTTTGATCAGGAAATGAAGCGGCGTGATCACAGAATTGTGCGTTATGCTGATGACATCGTTATTTTTGTTAGAAGTGAACTTGCAGGTTTACGTGTATTTGATAGCGTAAAACATTTTATCGAAACCAAGCTTAAACTGGTGGTTAGTGATAAGAAAAGTGCGGTGGCTTTGTCATCGTCACGTACGTTTTTAGGATACACGGTTGGTTCACAAGGCCGTTTGCGAATCGACATGTTAAGTCGGAAAAGGCTTTTGGTGAAACTCAACGGTCTGTTGCACCGAGCAAGAGGTCGCGCACTCTACGCCACCATCGCTAAACTTAATCTAGTTCTCCGAGGTTGGGCGGTTTACTATAAGCTTGCCTCAGCTAAGAAACCATTAGATACAATAGATGGATGGGTACGGCGTAGGTTACGCTGTATCATTTGGCGTCAGTGGAAGAGACCTTGGACGCGTGAGAAGCACTTGTTCAAACTTGGGCTATCACGATTTACTGCATGGAAATCTTCCGTTAATGGTCGAGGTCCGTGGTGGAATGCGGGTGCATCCCACATGAATCGTACTCTGCCCAAAGTCTGGTTTTTGAAAAGTGGCCTGGTATCAGTGCTTGATGTTGTTACTCAACTCCAGCGTGTATCATGAACCGCCGTATACGGAACCGTATGTACGGTGGTGTGGGAGGACGGGAAAGGCAACTTTGCCTCCTACCCGATGGCTCCTTTTTTTGGGGCTTAGTTGAGCTTGTTATTGAACTGTCTAATACGCTTCAATGTAGTCTTCATAATCCCTATTATGATTAAATAGTCCCTTTTTTGGAGGCCTCAATGTTAAATCGTGATCAGCTCGATCAGCAAACTCTTCACCAAGAAAAATGGCCCTTCGTTCCGGCAAAGCATATGGTGACTATTTCGCGAACAAAGGGCGCGTATATTTATGCTAAGAATGGAGAAAAAATTCTTGATGCGGCCGGAGGCTGTATTGTGTCTAATATCGGTTATGGCGTTGAAGAGGTAGCTAATGCGGTTGCGGATTCTCTAAAAAATTGTACGTTCGTCATGCCACCATGGCTGACAGAGGAGCGTGAAACGCTCGTAGATGAGTTAAGGGAATACTGGCTTCCACCACATTTAAGTCGAATTCATCTCGCCAGTGGAGGATCTGAGGCTAACGAATCAGCTATCAAAATGGCCGTTCAATATCATGCAGGAAGAGGAAATGTTGATCGCAATATAATCCTCACTCGTGATATTTCTTATCATGGTACAACGATCATTACAGCTGCGATATCAGGTCATCCTCAAAGGAAAAAAGGGTTGGAGGGTATTCTTGATGTTTACCCGAGCATTAAGACGCCTTATCCATTACGTTGTCCGATAGGTGCTTTTCACGAACAAGCGACTTCTTTTTACCTAGAAGATCTCGAAAATACAATTAAAGAAATTGGACCGGAACGAATAGCGGCATTAATCGCAGAGCCTTTAAATGGGTCCAGTGGTGGTGCGATAACGCCGCCGCCTGATTATTGGCTTGGAGCTCAAAAGATTTTAAAGAAATACGGGATTTTACTTATTATGGATGAGGTGATGACGGGGTTTGGAAGAACCGGTCAAAAATTTGGATCTGATTTATATGGCGTCAAACCAGATCTACTAGTCGCCGGGAAAGGGTTAGCCGGCGGTTATGCGGCTATTGCTGGTGTTTTTGGTACAGAAGAAATAGCTGCTGGTATAGAAACAGGCGGTTTCAACGTTATGTTTCATACTTTTGGCGCATTGCCTCAGTCTTGTGCTGCTGCGACCACGGTGCTTCGAATATTGAGAAGGGACGGGCTGATAAATCGGGCGAAGCAGACCGGCGCGAGACTGAAGGTATTGCTGCAGGAAAAGCTTGCTCAACACCCACTTGTAGCGGAAGTTAGGGGAGAAGGTATGCTGATAGGACTTGAAGTTGTTGCAGATCGAAGCAGTCTTGAACCTTTTCCTAAAGAGGCAAGAATAACCGATAAGATAATTGGTTATGGTATGGAAGAGGGAGTTTTTTTCTACCCTGGAGGTACGGGAGACGTAAGAGATATTATTTGTATAGGCCCAGCTTTCATCATTGGCGATCAAGAAATTGACTTAATTGTCGAAAAGTTAGCGAAAGTTTTGGACCGTGTATTAGAAACTGAAAATAAATAGCGCTTTCTCCCGTTGTATGCCAGAGAAACTCTGGTAGAATGCGCTCCTTTATATTGTCCTTCTCTCATGAGGAGCATGATGCGGGCCTGTAGCTCAGTTGGTTAGAGCATCCGACTCATAATCGGCAGGTCGAAGGTTCGAGTCCTTCCGGGCCCACCAAAATCTTATTCGGCGAAGCCGAATAAGATTGCCGGCAGCTTTTTCACTTGTGAAACAGCGAGAGGCACGTTCATGCAAATATATGGTCTCTGGCGAAGCCGAATAAGATTGCTGGCAGCTTTTTCACTTGTGAAACAGCGAGAGGCACGGGCTCTACCCACTTAACGGGGGATGGGCATCATCAAACCCTGTTAATTATTCCATCCCAACCACAATGCGTTAACACCCTTAGTCGGTAGTTTTCAAAATTTCTAAAACCATACGCTCTTCTCGTCATCATTTCCATTTTGGTATGGAACCCTTCAGTGATCCCATTTGTTTTACTAAAGCGCCACATGCCAACAATGGCTTCTAACCAAGATGTTAATGTTTTGGCGAGACTGTGTAGCGGGCTCGCTTTCAGTTGTTCTAAAAGCTTGAGCAGCTTTGGCAATTGCCGCCTCGCGGTCTTCTGATTCATCGTTTTGCGTAACAATAATCGATTCAGTTTTTGCTTGGCGTGATACATCGCTTTAAGTACGGGATATTCACTTAAGTATTGCATGAGGTTAGTGCGCTGGTCATTGGATAGGCGCCACTCGTGCCTACGCATCAAACTGAGTAAACCACGGTTCTTCCTCCCCTCAGCATCATGCTGTTGCGAGGCTTTCAAAAAGTGTTGATTCACCAACCTAATAACATGAAAGCGATCAGACACGATCTTCGCGTTAGGGAAGTATCGACGTGCAATACTGCGATAGGTCTCAGACAAGTCCATGACAACCACTTGAACTTGTTCTTTTCCGCGTAAACGCTTTAAATAGCGTCTTAAACTGAGTTCTGACCTACCAGGAACCACGTCAAACACCTTGTGGTTTTTGAGGTCTACAAGGGTCGTGACATAGCCGCGCTTGCGAGTGAAGAAATGCTCATCGATACCCAACACTCTCGGGCAAGGACGGTTCGACATCTCAGCACGTTTTTGTTTTAGAAAGCCCTGAAACCAACGTTCAACTGTCGCTGGACTTGAATCGTGGGTCTGGCTTAGCTTACGCTGGCTCACACCACCCATGTGTGCCTCAAAAACTTCTAAGCGAAAAGCTTCTGTCGACCTGAAACGAGGGCGAATACCCTGGAAACGATGGCGAAAGTATTTGTGACAATCTGGACAATAATACTTTGGCGTTTTGAGAAACAAGGTCAGTAGTTGATTGCCTTGCCGAGTGTGCTTTAAGGTTCTTCGGTAGGTGGCTTTAATCTTGAGGTTAGCGCCGCCACAGTGAATGCAATCTGGTCGATTCTTTGGCTTCGCATAGACCTTAATATCGCGCTGCCGATCAACAGACTCGAGCTCGGTTATGCCTAAAATAATACTTGCGTGGGACATCGGTGTTATCTCCATTAAATGATCTTCGCAAAATCAGTTTAATGTATGCCGTTGTCCCCCGTTAATGATGTAGAGCCGAGGCACGTTCATGCAAATATATGGTCTCTGGCGAAGCCGAATAAGATTGCCGGCAGCCTTTTCACATGATTCGACACATCGGGTGAAACAGCGAGAGGCGCACCCACACAGTAACCCTCCATACCATTGGCGACGCCGATTACCGACATCAATACCTGATGTAATGGCTCAGCAATACTCACCCATTTAAAATGTCAATCTTCCGCGTTGCTGATGTATAACCATCATTTCCAAAAATAAGTTGCGTAAGTACAGTTAAGCCTGTGTATTCCCATACAATTTGTGTTAGATTTCGTGATTCTTGGATTGGTATCCAGGCATGTTTAATCGCAGTAGACGCTTGTTAAATTTGGGTCTGTTTCTATTATGATTATAAAACGATATACATGTGGAGAAAGTTTTGTACGATATCGCGGTTATAGGGGCTGGACCAGGGGGCTTAAGTGCAGCTTCGCGTTGCGCGGAGCTCGAAGTTTCCCATGTGCTTCTCGAAAGCTCGCCTAAAATTGCAAATACCATCCAGAAGTATCAGAAAGGCAAGCATGTCATGGCGGAGCCTGGGATTTTGCCCTTACGTTCCCCGGTAGATTTCGCCGCAGGTAAACGTGAAGAAATTCTGGGTGCATGGGAAACAGGCATCGCCCATCATAAAGTCAATATCCAGTATGGCGCAGAAGCCAAATCGATTACCGGCGAAGTTGGTAACTTTAGTATCGGTCTGGTTAATGGTGACGTAGTCGAAGCCAAGCACATTATCCTTGGTATCGGTATGCAAGGTAATCCCCGCCAATTAGGTGTGCCGGGAGATCAGTCTGATTTTATCCAGTATCAATTAGATGATCCGGATGAATACCATAATGAGAACATAGCGGTTATTGGTGCTGGTGATGCAGCCATTGAGAATGCTATTGCTTTGGCGAAACATAATAATGTCTATATTGTTAATCGAAAAGATGAATTTGCACGGGCGAAAGAAGGAAACTTAAATCTAATACTGGCAGCTATTGATTCTGAAGAAATCGGGGCTTTTTACAGCAGTTCACCTACTGAAGTCGAAGTACTGGAAGGTGAAGAATTCCGCGGTAATTTGGTCCTCAGTACAAATGTTGGTATAGAAAAACTTCCCGTGCACAGGGTGATTGGTCGATTAGGTGCTATTCCTCCACGAGGCCTAGTGGAATCTTTTGGAATTGAATTTCCTAGTAAAGATATGTCGGCAATTCCTGCCTTGACCAGCCAATATGAGTCCAATGTTACAGGCATATATGTCATCGGTGCCCTTGGCGGATACCCGCTCATCAAGCAAGCGATGAATCAGGGTTATGAGGTAGTTGAATACATTCTAGGTCATGACGTTAAACCAGCTGATCATGGTTTAATTGAAGACAAGTTTACAGCGCTTCCCTATGACAATATGGAAGTTGATGATGTATTAACAATGATGCAGGAGCGCATTCCTATATTCGCCTCTGTCAACGCTTTGTTATTTCGTGAATTGATCCTCGACAGTACAGTGCATGTATTTAATGAGGGAGATGTAGTCTTTAAAAGAGATGATTACACAAACTCTTTCTATACCGTCCTCGAAGGCGGCATCAAGACAGTCATTACTGAACAACTTATTATTTCATCTAGTGTTGGTGCGTTTACAGGTGAAGGCAGTTTGTTATCTGGGCGTCGTCGCTCAGCAACGGTCCTTGCTGGCGATCAATGTATATTGATCGAAACGCCACGTCGTACCATGCTCAAGCTTATTGCTTCTATCGAATCAGTGAAACGTGTGCTGGACGAAACATTCATTGTCCGACAGATTCAAACGAAATTTGCGCCGAACACAAATATCAAAGAACTAGAGCCTATTGCGTCCAGAGCTCAAATCAACACTTATACCCCTGGCCAAATCATCATGAAAGAAGGTGATGAGGGGGATACATTCCACCTTATTAGAAGCGGTTCAGTAACCGTTTCAAACGAAGTTGATGGCAAGGAGCTGATTCGTACCTATCTTCCGGCTGGTGCAGACATAGGCGAAATGGCGCTGTTAGGTGATACGACGCGTTCCGCAACAATCAAAGCAACCGTAAAGACTGAAACCGTATCGATAGATAAAGAAGCCTTTGAAATGCTTTTGACTAGCTCCCCCGGTTTACGTGAAGAATTGCAAAGCAAAACCAAAGAGCGTTATCAGGAAAATGTTAAATTACAAGGAGATGATGGCTCAGATGGCCTGCTTTCTTTCTTAATGAATCAAGGACTGGGAGAAGCAACTAGTGCACTCATGATTGATGAAAATCTTTGCGTTGGTTGTGATCTTTGTGAGCAAGCATGTGCAGCGACACATGATGGCACGTCTAGGTTAAACCGCAAAGCTGGACCTACACATGCCAATATTCACGTTCCTACATCTTGTCGCCATTGTGAAAGTCCCCACTGTATGAAAGATTGCCCGCCAAATGCAATTCATCGAGATGCTGGTGGAGAGGTGGTGATTGGAGATAATTGTATTGGCTGTGGTAACTGCAAGCAAAACTGTCCTTATGGCGTGATTGAAATGGCATACCAAACCAAAGCGTCTAGCAGTTTTTGGCAGTGGATGTTATTTGGCACTGGGCTTCGACCAGGCAAAGGCGAAACGCTGAGTCACGGTAGCGAAAACGAAATAAAGAAAGCGGTTAAGTGCGACTTGTGTATTGAAGAAAATCATGGTCCAGCCTGTGTTAGGGCCTGCCCGACTGGCGCAGCAATGCGATTAAACCCAGTGGATTTTGTAAGTTTGGTATGACCATGACAATGACAATACTAAAAAGAGTTAAGGAATAAGATGTCTACTTCATTCGTATCTCATCAAGGAAGTCGATACTTTTGGATCTCGCTGGCGTTGATGATTATCAGTATAATCATATATGCTTGGCATGATCCAATTCAAACGCCAAATGGTGGCACCTGGTATGGTTATACCCTCGGTACCATTGGTGCGGTAATGATTCTCTGGCTCCTTTATCTTGGCAAACGAAAACGAAATTTTGCTAAGGGTTGGGGGACAACCAAGGGCTGGGTGAGTGCTCATGTTTATTTAGGAAGCTCCTTATTAGTCATCGCAACTTTGCATACAGGGTTTCAGTTCGGCTGGAATATCCACACTGTGGCTTATGTACTAATGTGTCTGGTCATCTTCAGTGGCTTTTTTGGCGTCTATGCCTATGTGGTTTATCCAAATGCGAGAAATAAAGCTAAGAAAAGCAGGACCCGTGATGAGATATTTGAGCAAATCCAAGGAGTTGACCAGCAGTTGAAGAAAATGGTCAATAATTTACCAGGAGAAATTGCTGCTATGGTAAACAGCGCAATTGATAGGACTGAATTTGGAGGTGGGTTTCTGGATCAGTTACGAGGTAAAGATAAGTCAAAAGTTATGATTGACGGTGTTGTAGTCGACAATAACAATCAGGATGTTGTGGTTGAAAACCTAGTTTTAAAGCTTACGCTTGCCACAGGGCCGCAAACGCAGATTTTGGCCGGTTTGGTTAAAGAATATGGTGTTAGACAAAAATTGTTAGCAGTTATTCGCACAGATATAAGACTCAGTGCGATTCAGGAAATATGGTTGTCGTTTCATGTGCCCATCTCTTTCGGGCTTATTGCGGCTTTGGCGGCACATATTGTATCTGTTTTTATTTACTGGTAGTTACAAAAGTTAAGGAAAACTGGTGCGCTTACTTATTCGCTATACACAAGCACGCGACAAAACTCTACATGAGTTTGATGGTAGCGTTGTTACAATTGGTCGAGCAACTGATCAAACTATTCAGATTGCAGATAATTCTCTGCCCCTTTCACATTCAAAACTGTCAGGATCAGGCGAAGAATTAATTCTGACAGCCAGTGGTGGGCAAAGCTTTGTGGTCAATGGCCAAATTGCTAAGAAACAATCTCTAGTTGATGGAGATGTTGTAGAAATCTCTGGTCATAAGCTTAAAATTTTGGCAGGCGAGAATGATTTTCCTCATTTGATAGAAGTAGAACTGGATTCAGATCAAATAACGGAACTCAAAAATAGATTTGCCACCGGCCTAAAAGAAATTAACGCGCCTCAACGACGGTTTACCTGGGTATTATTTCTTTTGTTACTCGGTATCGGTTTACTCATCCCTGTTATCGGCTTGTTAGTCGGTATAGATAAAGCCCGCGAAATTCCCTTAGTACCTGACGATAGTGTATGGCTTACTGGAGAACTTCATCAAACGCATGCCTTTATGGGTGATGATTGTACTTTCTGCCATACGGAACCGTTTGTGCAAACGAGAGATGAGGACTGTTTGTTCTGCCACCTTTCAGTCAACCACCATTTTAATACAGAAAAATTTGGTAATGATTATAAAACAGGTGACAGTTGTGGTGATTGTCATAACGAACATAGCGTCACAGAGGGTATAACCCGTACCGATCAACATAGTTGTACTATTTGCCATGCCGATTTGCGTGAGTCGGGTTTCGAGACGGATAGGTTGCGCTCAGCTACTGACTTTTTGGATGACCACCCAACATTTAAGCTAAGTATGCTGAGACATGATGGTGGCAACGATTGGCACGAAGAAAGAATCGATCTTTGGGCAGAAGATTTGACTGAGGAAAGTAATCTGAAATTTCCCCATGATGTTCATTTGGATAAAGCCGGTATTCGCGGTATTGAAGGGACTACGGTTATGGAGTGTTCAGATTGCCATGAATCTGATAAAGGCGGATATAAAATGAAAACCGTCACTATGGAGCAGCATTGCTCTGATTGCCACGCTTTGACTTTCGATCCAGATACACCTAATAGAGTCGTTCCTCACGGTTCGCCACCAGATTTGATGAGGACCTTAAGAGAATATTATGCATACGAATTTTTGAACCCGGGGAATGCGATCAAAGCCTCCGGGGCTCAGGAGGCTGCAAAATTGGAGTTGATTGAAACAAGATCTTTAAGACGACCAGGAAAGCTAAGAGATCGGAAGTCGATTACTGAACTAAAGCTAGCGCCTTCGATTGATCAGTCGGCATCTATGACTGAAAGAGCACAAAGTTATATTGAAGCAAGGGTAAATGATGCAGCTTCTAACCTTTTCGAAAAACAAACGTGTACCATCTGTCACGAAGTGACTAAGACTGGTGATTCAAATGTACCTTGGCATGTTAAACCGGTACGGCTAAGTGAGAGTTGGATGCCGCTTTCTATTTTTAAGCATGAAGGCCACAAGAATATGCAATGTAATGCATGTCACGATGCGGAAGTCTCAGAGTCTGCTACAGACGTATTGATGCCAAATCTTGCCTCTTGTCGAAATTGTCACGGAGGTGAAGATTCTAGCGGATTGTTACAGAGTACGTGTATAACATGCCATGATTTTCATATGACAGAACAAGGTCCTATGGGTGAATTGATGGATATTATTAATCCAAATATTGGAATTACAAAAATGGAAACGGCGACGTTAAACTTAAGAAATGCAGACTTAGGAGAAACGACACCAGATGGTAAGGAAGCTGATGAAAGTCAAAATGATAAATCGGTGGAGGATCAATGAAAACCTCGTTACCTAAACTTGCCTTAGTGACAAGCATATTGCTCGCTGGATGCGGCGGCGGCGGGGGCGGTAGTACACTTGATGCGGAACAAGGAGCCGTTGCAAACCCTGCCCCACCTACTACTACTACAAGCTGTGGAGATAGTTGTTTTCTGTCTAGTGCAGATGTCGAGCAGATTGTTGCTCAGGCAGTAGCTGAAACACGAGCGAGAGGGGTAGAAGCGACGATCGCTGTTACTGACAGAGTGGGTAATGTATTGGCTGTATTTCAAACAGCCCAGGCTGACCAGTTTGTTACCATTACGTCTACCAGTGAGATCGGAGATCCTATTGTCGGCGGTTTAGAAAACTTAAATTTTATACCGGCAACTTTAGCCGCTATTGCTAAATCGTTAACGGGAGGCTATCTATCGACAGGGGGTAATGCTTTTAGCACTAGGACTGCTAGCCAAATCATTCAGGAAAATTTTAACCCTGGCGAAAACGATGTACCATCAGGTCCTCTTTTTGGCGTTCAATTTAGCCAATTGCCTTGCAGTGACTTTTCTACAAGGTTTCAAAATACGAGCAGCTCAACGGTAGGTCCTCATAGATCTCCACTTGGTCTATCAGCGGACCCAGGTGGTCTACCTTTATATATCGATGGAGTTCCTGTTGGGGCAGTGGGTGTTATTGCTGACGGTATTTATGGCTTGGATAAGAATATTTCTGACTTTGATCAAGACCTTGATGAGTTGATTGCGACAGCTGCTACACAAGGTTACGCAGCACCATTAGCAATCAGAGCGGACCAAATCACAATCGTCGGTAAGACAGCAAAATTCAGTGAAGCATTTGTCTCAGACTTACAATCCTCATTAAGTGATGTTGATACAGTATCAAATATAGTGGCTGCTAATCAGGGTGCATACACTCCTGTTCCTGGCTACTTTGACGGTTTGGGTGCCCGAATCGGCACAGTTTTTGGTCAGGCTAGTTCAGGTATTCGACCAGCGGATGCCAGTGTTTTTATAAACGCTAATAACGAAAGCCTAGATGCTTTTGTTTTTGTTGATGACAATAACCAAAACCGCTACCCAGCCATGGATGGTACCGACGCGCCGGCAGGTACTGCCTCAAATAGACTTTCAGCCGTAGAAGTGCAAACCATATTGAATGAAGCTATAGGCGTCGCAAATTCAGCACGCGCACAAATTCGAGTTCCAGTGGGTACGCAGGCGCGTGTTACGGTTTCCGTTGTTGATACAAGTGGCACAATCTTAGGAATGGGTAGAACTCGAGATGGTCCTATCTTTGGTGCTGATGTTTCACTGCAGAAGGCAAGAACAGCGACATTCTTTTCAGGAGGGGGTCGAACAGATGGTAGTGCACCTGCAGAAATAATGCGTGGACTTCCCGATCCACTCTATTTAGCGCCCTTAAGTGAGCCCTTAGATTTGAGTCAACTTGGCACTTTATCCTCACCTTCACCTTCTTTCGCTCGTTATGTATTAGATGCACAGTTGTTTTTGGGCGATGGTGATTCCTTGGAGTCGACAAGTCCTGCTGTCGCATTTTCTGACCGATCTGGTGGTAATCTTTCTCGTCCACATTTCCCTGATGGTCCAGAGTCAGGTCCAAATGGTCCCTTTAGCAAACCGCCGGGTGAATGGAGTGTGTTTAGCGTGGGTTTCCAAACTGACTTAGTTTATAATTCGTTAATTCATCATATCGCTTTTATTTTTGGTCTTGTTCCAGATGTTGCTCAAAATTGTACTGGGGGAACTGGTCTCGCTGCCATAGATGCATTTACAACCCAAGGGTCAGTCAGTAATTTAGCGAATGGCATACAGATTTTTCCTGGTAGTGTGCCTATCTACAGAAATGATGTTCTTGTTGGCGGAGTTGGCGTTTCTGGTGATGGTGTTGATCAGGATGATATGATTTCATTTTTGGGTTTGCATCGAGCGGGTTTAAGGTTAGGAACGGGTATACATAATGCGCCACCAGAGATTAGAGCTGATCGTTTAGAAATCCCGGGTGAGAGTTCGCGATTACGGTATGTGAACTGTCCACAGCTGCCTTTCATAGATAACGATGATACTGAGGTGTGTAATGGTATCTAAAAGTCACTTAATCGGAATTCCCTTACTTGCCTTAGGCTTCAATAACCTCTTTGCGGATGAAATTGTGACGAGTGAAGCAATTTTACCTGCCTCTGCTTATTGTGATGATGGTAGCCAGGAGCTTCAACGTAGACGTCCAGGCTTCGCAGTTGATGAGTATCAACTACCTACCTGCGATGAAGAAACGAATAAAGATGGTGTACAACCTTGGATTGACCCTATTGATTTTGGGCCTGCAGTTCCTGATAGATGGCGAATTGTTGAAACCATAGGTGTCACCACAAATTTATGGGATCCCTACAATGGACATAACCCACTTAAGGGTGATATGCCTGTGTGGGGAAAAGACTGGTTCTATAGTATTATCGGAATCAGTGACACTATTGTAGAGCCGAGAAGGTTCCCCATTCCTGTGGGTAATGCAACAAGCTCAAGATCAGGATCCTTAGATACTATTGGCACTGGCGAAACACTGATCATGGCTCAAAGTCTAATTTTAGAAAATGTCTTCTATAAAGGAGATACGATTTTTAGACCGCCTGACTGGGAATTTAGATTTACGCCTGTTTTTAATATCAACGAAGTGCATGCTGACGAGAAGGGCATACTAAATGTGGACCCTGATAAGGGCGGATCTTCAGGCCGTAAGCGTCGTGATTATTTCATGGGCGTGCAAGCATTATTTGTAGACAAGCACCTTCGAAATGTATCAGATCGATTTGACTTTGATAGCCTGCGTGTTGGAATTCAACCTTTTTCAAGTGACTTTAGAGGTTTTTTGTTTCAAGACTCTCAATTTGGTGTACGTTTATTTGGTACCCGCGACAATAATAAATATCAATACAATCTCGCTTGGTTCCGTCGTTTAGAAAAAGATTCGAATAGTGGCTTAAATGACCTAACTCAGTCATTAAGGGACGATGATGTTTATATTGCTAATATCTATAAACAAGACTTTCCTCGTTTAGGTTTTTTCTCCCAAGCAACAGTTATTCACAATGTAAACAGAGAAAAGGGTAGTATTGAGTACGATAAAAATGGGTTTATTGCCCGCCCCAGTTCCTTGTTTGAAGAACGATTTGCTCGAAATTACGAAGTAACATACTTTGGCTATAGTGGAGATGGTCACTTTGACCGAGTTAATCTAACAACATCAGTTTATTTCGCCTATGGAAATCAATCTAGCACTCGCCTTCGATCAACAGATGAAGAGGTAAAAGCCTTTTTCTTTGCGGCGGAAGGATCGATGGATTTTGATTGGTTTAGACCCAGGCTCTCAATACTGTTTGCATCTGGGGATGATGACCCCTTTGATAGGAAAGCTACCGGTTTTGACGCGATTTTTGAGAACCCCCAATTTGCAGGCGCTGATACGAGTTTTATTATTCGACAAAATGTCCCACTGATTGGTGGGGGTGGTGTGGCCTTGATGGGTAGAAATGGCATTTTACCTTCCCTTCGACCAAGTAAGGAACAAGGACAGTCTAATTTCATTAATCCTGGAATACAGATGATAGGCATCGGAGCAGATGCTGATTTGTACCCAGAGCTTCGAATTTCTCTCAATTGGAATTATTTTCGTTTTGACAAAACCGAAGTGCTAGAAGCCGTGCGGCAGCAGGGTAATATTGATAACGAGCTGGGACATGATATTTCGTTGTCTCTAACCTGGCGTCCGTTTATGAGTCAAAATATGGTTGTTAGATTGTCCGCTGCTAGCCTAATCGGTGGTGAAGGTTTTGATGACTTGTATGGAAGAGAAGCAGATACACCATATTCGGTGTTGGCAAATATTGTACTAACGTACTAATCCACTTATTGGGTGGATTAAAAATGGGTAGATATAAAATAACGATGAAAATTGTGATTAGATGTTTGGTTGGTATTGCTTTGATGCAAATGGCACAGTTATCCCTTGCTTCAAGTGCCCATGGAACTTATGTCGAAAGACATTACGCAGAAACTGCTGATGCGCCCAAAACCCAATCTGTAGCGGAAGCAAATGCAAAGAGTGCTGGTTGTCTTTCATGCCACACAACAACTGATAGTTTGAGCATGCACGAGAGCCCCGGTGTGATTTTAGGTTGCGTCGACTGTCATGGTGGAGATGCTTCTGTATTTTTTCATGAAGGTGAAGATGAGCTTCATTCCCTTGAAGAGGCGCATGTTTTACCAAGCTACCCAGACGATTGGAATTTTCCGTCAAGTAAAAATCCCCAAATCAGCTATGCCTTACTTAATAGAGAGGCAAAGGAATTTGTTCGCTTCGTTAATCCCTCAGATTTGCGCGTAGCAAAAGAAGCCTGCGGTGCCTGTCACTTGTCTATCGTTCAGGCGGCTAAAAGGAGCATTATGGCGTCTGGTGCCTTACTTTATGGTGCGGCGAGTTACGCAAACGGCATTCTGCCTTTTAAGAAATATATACTGGGAGAAGCTTACGATGCAGATGGCGGCGCGAATGCTATACAAGGACCACCCCTAAAAGATGCAGAAAAGGCTTGGATGGATCACGGTATTTTGCCGATTCTTTATCCCCTGCCAAGCTGGGAATCAGTTCCTCCAGGAGACATATTTAGAGTATTTGAGCGTGGCGGCCGCAACATTTCGAATCTGTTCCCAGAAACCGGCCTGCCAAATGCATTAGGTTTGTTGCAGCGCATAGAAGAACCAGGCCGCCCTGATTTTCGACAGTCAAATCGTGGTCCAGGAACGGGAGGTAGAATTTCTGTACCTGTACTTAATCTGCATAAAACACGTTTGAATGATCCACTCATGTGGTTCTTAGGAACAAATGATAATCCCGGTGATTATCGTACATCTGGTTGTGGTGCCTGCCATGTAGTTTACGCAAATGACCGTGATCCTAGGCATTCTGGACCCTATGGACAATACGGTCATATAGGTCAAACACAAACAACAGATCCGACAATTTCGAAAGAGGAAGAAGGGCACCCTATTAAACATACCTTCTCACGTGCGATACCCACTGCACAGTGCATGTCATGTCATATGCACCAACCCAATATGTTTGTGAATACCTTCCTTGGCTATACGATGTGGGATTATGAATCAGATGCCCCTTCAATGTTTCCGAAGGAGCAACGTTATCCCACAGACCATGAAATTCGAGATATAAATAAACATAATCCCGAAGGTGCGGCGGAACGAGGCCTTTGGTCTGACCAAGAATTTTTACGTAATGTTTCAGATTTAAATCCGACATTGAAGAATACACAATTTGCTGATTACCATGGTCACGGTTGGAACTTTAGGGCTGTTTTTAAAAAGGATAGAGAAGGAAACCTACTAGATAAGGATGGTGAAATAGTAGAGCCAGAGGATCCAGACAAGTTTGATAAGGCTGTGCACATGTCGTCTATCCATTTAGATGTAGGCATGCACTGTGTAGATTGTCATTTTTCACAAGATAGTCATGGCAATGGTCACATATATGGTGAAGTTGCCAACGCTGTGGAAATTGACTGTGTAGATTGTCATGGAACCCCAGACAAGTATCCGACGCTAAAAACCTCGGGACCTGCTGCACCTCCTGGTGGAACAGATTTGAGTCTAATTCGTAATCCTGATGGAGAAGCGCGATTTTCTTGGCGTGATGGAAAACTGTATCAACGCAGTTTACTATGGCCAGATAGAGAGTGGCAGATGAGTTTGTTAAAAGATGTCGTCAATCCTGAACATCCAGAATTTAATGCCAAAGCTGCCCGCGCTAAAACAATGAGTAGAGATTCAACGACTCAAAAATGGGGTGATGATGTACCTGTTGATGAAAGAGCACATGGCTACGATTCTATGGAATGTTATACATGCCATCAGTCTTGGACCACGAGCTGTGGAGGCTGTCACCTTCCTATTCAAGCGAACTGGAAGACCGAGCGTCTTCACTATGAAGGCGGTGAGACAAGAAGTTATGCCACCTACAATCCTCAAGTTGCTCGAGATCAAATATTTATGTTGGGTCGACGTGGAAAAATAAATGGTGGTCGTATCGCACCCTTGCGTTCTACTTCTGCACTCGTTCTTTCTTCTACAAATTCGAATAGGGAAAAAATATATATCCAGCAACCGCCGATATCATCAAGTGGATATAGCTCCCAAGCAATTAATCCTCACTTTGCACATACTGTCCGGAAAACAGAGACGAGAGTTTGTTCTGATTGCCATCTAGATGAAGCAAGTAATAACAACGCTATTATGGCGCAGACGCTAGGCTACGGCACAGATTTTATAGATTTTATTGGATATTACGCCTACTTAGGTGGAGACGGTTCCGTTGAAGCTGTTCAAGTCACTGAATGGGAAGAACCTCAGTCCATTATCGGCAGTTATCTACATCAATATGCCTACCCAGATTATTTTGCTAAACATAAAGAATTAAATGAAGAGTTGCAGACTGGACATAAGCATAGATCAGGTGTTGTAAATTGCATTCAACTCAGAGGTGAGTATCTGTTTGCCGCCGCTGGTGAGAAGGGTATGCAGGTTTATGACGTAGCCTCCATCGCAAATAAAGGGGTTAGTCAACGGATTATTTCTGCTCCAGCTTCACCACGAGGTCAGTACACTGCAATAGACTCAACTAATGCGACTTGTCTATCTCTATCTACGACGCAGCCTATTGCACCTGATCGAAATGAGGGTGAACTCATGCGCGTGACCAATCAGGAGAAGCCCGCTCATGCAATATATGACTATGCGATTATCACAGATTCCGTCGAAGGTCTTATCCTTACTGATATAAATACACTAAGTGATGGTGAGCCAAGAAATAATTTCCTGAAGAGATCTATTACATGGAATGAAGGCGGCGTGCTAGATGGTGCGCGGCATCTCACGGTTGGAGGAAATATTGCTTATATCGCAGTAAGTGCCGGTGTTGCGATTATCGATCTAGAAGATCCCCTTGTGCCGAAACACATTCGGACTGTGCCAATGAACGATACACGGGCTGTCTACCAACAGTTTAGATTTCTCTTTGTGACTAGTGCTGAGGGATTGCAGGTGATTGATATTACTGAACCGGCGAAAGCTTTCCTCATTCCAAATAATATTATTAAAATCGCTAATGCACAAAAAATGTCTGCAGCGAGGACCTACGCCTATATTGCGGCGGGAAGCGAAGGTATATATATCGTTGATATCAAAGATCCTACAAAGCTAAGTACTTACCAAGTTTATAATGATGGTCTTAGCGATGCCCATGACATCGTTGTTGCGACGACAAATGCAAGCTTGATTGGATATGTGGCTGACGGTGCGGCTGGGCTGAAAGTATTGCAATTAACATCCCCTGACTCACAACCTAGATTCTATGGCTTTAGTCCTGAACCAAAACCGGAAACTATCGCGCACTTCAAAACTAATAAGTCTGCTTTGGCGCTCTCCCGTGGTTTAGAAAGAGATAGAGCCGTAGACGAAAGCGGGGGCCAAGTTGCCGTGTTTAGTCGCGTAGGATCTGGGCCGCTGTCTAAGGATGATATGAGAAAGCTCTATATAGACAAAGATGGTAAACCTTGGTTTGTAACCGATGAATTGACTGATAAACAGGCGGAACCAAAATGACTCATGCCGTTAAGATATTGATGTGTACTAGTGCAGTGCTACTTTTCGCAAGCATTTTCCCGAGTAATGTTATTGCGGAACTACCCCAATACGATGATACAAAACACTTAGGTGTTGCCAGTTGTGCATCGAGTGTTTGCCATGGTTCTGTTCAATCTCGAACGAGCACTGCCGTTAGACAAAATGAATATGTCATTTGGAGTAGAAGAGATCGACATAGAATTTCATATAATACTCTGCTGAATGAAGAATCGAAGGCAATTGCGAAAAAACTGGGCCTAACTAATGCACATGAAGCGGATATATGCCTAGATTGCCACGCAGATAATGTCGCTGCAGAATTGCGCGGTCCTAAGTTTCAAATTGATGACGGTATAGGGTGTGAAGGCTGTCACGGTGGTGCAGAGAATTACATCTCATCCCACGTCGATCCTGATACGCCTCGACTTGAGACGATAGAAGCAGGCCTATATCCAACTGATGACGCACACGCAAGGGCCAAGCTTTGTTTATCGTGTCACCTAGGTGTCGGAAGTAAAATGGCAACTCATGACATCATGGGAGCTGGTCATCCGCGAATTTCCTTTGAGTTAGATACTTTTAGTGCGCTTCAACCTGCTCACTACATCATGGATAAGGATTATCGAGATAACAAATGGTCTGGTTCAAGTGTTGAACTTTGGTCTGTAGGCCAAATAGAGGCATCGAGACAAACGCTTGTGCTAATTAGTGAGCGACTCCATGCTAAGGGCTTATTTCCAGAGTTGGCGCTATTTGATTGTCATTCATGTCACCACTCAATGTCAGATCAGAAATGGCAACAAAACGATAGATCAAATTTACCTCCAGGCAGCGTCCGCCTCAATGACGCTAATTTCATCATGTTGTTTGCTATTGCAAGCGTAGTCTCCCCCGACATGGAGAAGTCTCTTAAAGCATCATTGAAGGGTCTGCACAGCTCGGTGCAAAATGGTGGGGATGTTAAAAAGCAGATAGCTAGCATGCTAACAATGATAGATAGATTAGATTCCAAGCTTGATGCAGCGGATCTTAATGCCTTAATTCCCAAATTGCGAAAAACAATTGTGAAACGTGCTGCAACCGGAAACCTGAACGATTATGTCGGTGCCGAACAAGCAACGATGGCCTTAGATATGCTCCTGAGTCTTGAAGGTAAAAGGGACAAACACGCTAAATGGTTAGATAAGTTGTATGACTCAGTAAGTGATGAAGATCACTTTAAGCCATATAAGTTTTCAAAAGTGATGAAGCAATTTGCCGGTTAATAACCGGATTGATGTTTGCTAAATACTATCTGTATGCGCGTCTATGGTAGTGGAGCTATTCTGCGTTTATTACTACTGGCTTGTCTTTCCTATATAGCTAGGATGCCTCAAATAGTTACATCTGGAAGATGCTGGTCTCTTCCAGATGTTATATCACTTTGATCGCATAGGTTATCCCCCAGGATATCCACTATTTACGCTGATGTGTAATCGGATGACCTTGTCGTCTTCTGTTTTCTTTGGCAACTTGCTTTCGACAATATTTGCTCAATCTACATTAATCGTTTCCTGCTTCCTTGTTGGTGTACTGCTTAATGATAATAAAACTGCATTTTTTGCCACATTATCCCATGCCTTTTCTGCAACATTCTGATCCCATGCAAAAATTATTGAAGTGTACGGCCTAACAACATTTCTACTTGTTTTTTCTTGCTTGCTTTTACTAAAATTTAGACGGACAGAAAGGATTTCTTATTGGTATCTTTAAGGCCCACTGGATACAAATCGGCTTTGAGCTTATGGTAAGGGATAGTTTTGATGAGGTAATAGGATGACCAAATACACGTCAATGGGCAGGGTTTATTGCAAGTGTTGATATAGGCTTTGTGATTAATTATGGTGTTTACGCTGGATTATCGCGTTCTTGCACTGGTAGCTGGCGTTGCCTGTGGTAGTATTTTTAATTTCACTGCTGCATCTTTGTTCGTTAACAGTGAAAAAGATCATTAGCGGGGGATTTTATGTGGTTAACTAATCTTAATATTTGGGATGGAACATCCAAAGACCTGTCTGAATTTACCGCCATAGAAATTATTGATGACAAAATTTCTTCCTTAGGTACCACTAAGGACCAAAAATCGTCGCGAGATATGGCAGGGTTGACGCTTATGCCCGGTCTGATTGATGCTCACGTCCACATGTGCTTGGATCCTGATGCGAGTGATCCTCTAGCTCACGTAAACATAGATAAAGAAAAGCAATTTGATCTCATGCTTGAAAGAGCAAACAAAATGCTAATGGCTGGGATTACCACCGCCCGCGACCTTGGTGGTGGTAAATGGCAGGAACTAGCACTAAGAGATCAAATTAATCAGGGGGAACGAATGGGTGTCCGCCTACTTTGCTCTGGCCAACCCGTGACCTCGGTCAAAGGGCACTGCCATTTTTGGGGAGGCGAAGCGGCCAATCTTGAGGAAGCAGAGGAGGTGATAAAGAGACAAATATCCCGTGGCGTAGATCTTATTAAAATCATGGCGACAGGGGGTAATATCACACCGGGATCTAGTCCTGTAAATGCCCAATTTAATGCAGATACCATGAAAGCAATGGTGGTACTTGCCAATGATAATGACATGTTAGTTGCCGCGCATTGTCATGGTACAGAAGGAATAAGAAATGCAAGTTTTGCTGGGGTTAATACCATTGAACATTGTTCTTGGGTCGGGCCTGAGGGATGGGGAAAGTGTTTCGATGAAAGCATACTGATTGATATGGTAAATAAAGATATTTGGATTTCACCCACAATTAATTACGGTTGGAAGAAATTTATTGGATCGAATAAGTTCGAAAGTTTAGTGCAAAATAATTATCAAAAAATGAAAGAGGCCGGTGTTAAATTAATCGCATCGACGGACGCGGGTATACCCAACGTAAAACATGAAGATTTGCCTCTGGCGCTACCTATTTTTGCGCATTTTGCCGGTCTGAGCTGCCAGGAAGTTCTGGTATCTGCGACGAGCGATTGTGCAGAGGCTCTCGGCGTTGGAGACAGTAGGGGTAGAATTGTCCCCGGTTATGATGCCGATCTATTATTTCTTGAATCGAATCCACTTGAAAATCTCCAAGCTCTAGTAGAGCCTTCAGCAGTGATGAGTTTAGGTAATTTACATATACTTGGAAGTAATAATTGAAGTGCAAAAACCAAGTTGAATCTAGCGTATTAATCCTTGTACTCTAACTGTTTACATGGCTAATTTCCTTGGTAAGTTGATTTCTAGCTTAAGTAGGTTAAGCTGTTGATAAGTAGTGGAATATTTTTGCTCGATAGGTTCTTCTCCTAGAAGAACAAACTAGCGTATGATAGATATCAGAATATAAAACGAATAGAAATTTCAGGAAAGAATCAGGTGGAAAGGCGGAGTTTACTCAAATTCTTATCGATAGGTGCAATTGCAGGTGTTAGCGGCCGATATTTTTGGCCTAATACTGAGAGAGGACCTCTCAATTTTCCGTTGTCCATCAATGAACCTAACACCGCTGAAGGATTATTAGCTAACAGTACGGTAATTCTACCTGTTGATATGATCAAGTTACCCTCTCATATGTCAACGCCTTTACCTGATGTATCTAAACTGCTCAAGCTCTTTCGATCAAAAGCCATACCCGTGCCTGAGGCTATTAGAGGTATTGTAGAGAATGGTGATAAGGGCGAGCTATCCACTTACTTAGTAAAAATGCAAAACTTTGAGTCTAGTCATTTAGACGATGTATTTTTAAGTGAGTCTGAATATCCATTGTTACTTAGTGCCTTCAATAGGCTCGATCGTGTTCAAAATTTGGTGGGTCATGGAAACTTTAATGTGATTAGTTTCGATGACATGAGGAAATATGGTTCACACTATTCCAGCATCGGACAGTTCACTCAATACGAGCTTGAATTTTTAGAGCAAGTTTTTTCCGATGAAGTTTCTCGATATGGCTTTTTTGGCGAGAAAGTTATTACAAAATTAACAACAGTCTTCCCTACAAAAGATAGAATTAAGGTCTCTTCAACCGGCCATTTTCTTTTCCGCGGAGAAGCTGAAAATCTTTACGAGAAAGTGAAAAAAGATCTAGATGAAAATGTTGTTTTAACTTCTGGCATACGTAGCATTGTCAAACAAACGCATTTATTCTTGGCAAAAACAATTCACTCAAAAGGTAACCTGTCTAAAGCTTCAAGAAGCTTAGCGCCTCCTGGACATAGTTTTCATGGAATTAGCGACTTTGATGTCGGTAAAGTTGGCTTTGGCGTAAAAAATTTTACAGCAGATTTCGTAGAGACAGATGAGTTTAAGAAGCTTGTTGATTTAGGCTACGTAAATATGCGTTATCCTCAAGGCAATTTGTTGGGGGTTCGCTATGAACCTTGGCACATCGAAGTAGCTTAAATCCTTAGCTAATGCGTATCCACAAACCAAAAAATGCCAAATAGGCGTCCCCGTTTACTTCCCTTGTAAGTCCCTGAAAGTATCGTCTAACTTATTTATGGTTTTGCGACTTTCATCTAAAACCCCTATTTCTGTACGAGAACTAACTATCGTACATCCATAAATCAAAAACGTCGGGGCTACTTCCCTTGTAAGTCACTGAATATGCTACCTAACTTATTTATAGTTTTTTAACTTACATCTAAAACACCTATTTCTGTACGGGAACTAACTATCGTACATCCATAAATCAAAAACGTCGAGGCTACTTCCCTTGTAAGTACCTGAATATGCTACCTAACTTATTTATAGTTTTAGACTTTCATCTAAAAACACCTATTTCTGGACGGGAACTAACCAGTATAAAAAATCTTTAAAATCTGCTTGTTTTTGAATCGACCTTATATATAGTCTAGTAATGTAAATCTCCGATATATACCTTTTATTTAGATCGCATTAGTGATCGAAGAGATAAGTAAACAAAGGCAGTGTCGATAGCCAAATTCTATTAATATAAGGAAATTCTTGTGTCAGAAACATTACGATGGTGGTCCAAATTACTTACTTCTCTTGCCATTTTATCGGTCGCAATACTGTTTCTTGGGCCGCTCGGCTATAAAAGCGGCATACTGCCCTTAGAACCTTCTTTATTATCTTTGATTGTATCGCTTGGTCTTGCCGTTATATGCCTTCTTGTATCTATCATCATGGTAGGGGTCTCAGTGAAAGCTGGGTTAACAAGGAATCGAAATATGATAACGATGGCATTAGTCATCAGTTTAGTGCCAGTATTGCTAGTGGGAGTACAACTTAAGAAAGCGACGTCCGTACCGCAAATACATGATATTTCTACTGATACCAGTAATCCGCCGCAATTTCAGAAAATCGTGCAACTTCGTAAGAACGCGAAGAATGGCTTGGAATATGAATTAGAGGGGTCAGCGGATAAATTAGCGCAAGCTCAAAAAATGGCATATCCAATGATTAAGACCTTTAACTCTGGACTCAGTGTGGCTGAAGCCCTTGATCGTAGTGAGTGGGTACTATTAGAACTAGGCTTAGAAATTGTTAATAAAGATCAAGAGACTGGAATTGTTGAAGCTACTGACACAACCTTTTGGTATGGCTTCAAGGATGATGTAGTCATACGAATCAGATCAAAAGGTGATGGCAGTATTATTGATCTGCGTTCAGTCTCCAGGGTGGGTGTAAGTGACGTTGGCGTAAATGCTGCTCGAATTCTAAAGTTTGTTGATGCTTTTTAACCAGAGTATCCTCTCGAAAATAAATGGCGATTAGCTCAGGAAAGTTTCGCCTGGAGAAGCTCGTTGACTTGTTGGGGATTGGCTTTCCCCCGAGTTTCCTGCATCACTTGGCCTACAAAAAAGCCCATTAATTTTCTTTTCCCTGAGCGGAATTGTTCAACCTGTTTTGGATTGTTCGCAATTATTGCATCAATTAAGGGTGCTAACTCACTAGAATTTGATACCTGAATAAGATCGTTTTGCTCTATGTAATTTTTTGCGCTGGATTCTCCCTGCCAAAGAGCATCAAATACTGATTTTGCGATCTTGCCTGAAATAGAGCCATCTTTAATACGCGCAATTAGGTAGCCAGTTTCTGTTGCGAGAACGGGTATTGATGTGCTATCGAGGTTATCTTTGTTAAGCCGTGCCATGACTTCAACCCGAATCCAATTGGCGGAAACTTTCGGATCTTGGCTCAATAAGGCAACGTCTTCGAAGTATTTTGACAAGATTGTGTTCACTGTGAGCGCCTTTGCGTCTTCTTCGTTTAGTTGATAATCCTTCATAAAACGAATGACTTTCTGGTGAGATAGCTCAGGCATTTTCTTGCGGATCGCGTCGATATACTCCTCGCTTATCTCAACGGGTAAGAGGTCGGGCTCTGGAAAATATCGATAATCCGTAGCGGTTTCTTTACTACGCATTGGGCGCGTTTCATTTAGAATTGAGTCGTAGAGTAGTGTTTCTTGCTTTATCGTTTCCCCCGCTTCGCGAGCCCTTATCTGACGATCAATTTCGAACTCAATAGCTCTTTCCAAAAAGCGAAAGGAGTTTAAGTTTTTGGTTTCTGTTCTGACGCCGAGTACATCATCACCTAATTTGCGAACCGAAACGTTAGCATCGCAGCGCAGAGATCCCTGTGACATATTTCCGTCAGAAACCATCAGATAAGTAACGAGTTGATGCATGTATTTTGCATAAGCCACTGCCTCTTCCGAAGATTTCATTTCCGGTTCAGAGACTATTTCTAATAAGGGTGTTCCAGCTCGGTTTAGATCTATTCCAGTATGTTCTTGAAATTCATCATGTACAGATTTGCCTGCGTCTTCTTCTAGGTGGGCACGAGTGACGTTTATAAGTTTTGTTTGGTTGTTGCTAAGAACGATTTCTATCTGTCCACCTTCCACTATAGGATGGGACAATTGAGTGATTTGATAACCCTTTGGAGAGTCAGGATAAAAATAGTTTTTTCGGTCAAAAACCGAACGTGTATTGATCTTTGCACCTATGCCGAGGCCAAAAGTAACTGCTTTTTCATAAACCATTTCATTCACAACTGGTAGGACACCTGGTAGTCCCAGATCAATCGAGCAGGCTTGTGTGTTGGGTTTTGCACCGAATTGGGTGGATGCGCCAGAAAATATTTTAGAATTCGTTAATAGCTGGACATGAATCTCTAGTCCAATATCGACTTGCCACTCGGATCTACTCACGATATTGCTTCCTCAGGTCTTTTTTGATGCCAGTCAGTTTCTTTTTGATACTGATGTGCAAGATTGAGGATACGAGCTTCATCAAAATAGTTACCAATTATTTGCATGCCTATGGGTAAACCTTGCGAGAAACCTACAGGAATGGAGGCGGCAGGAAGTCCGGCTAAATTACTCGTTATGGTATAGATGTCTTGCAAATACATGTCAATTTGATTGTTGCTTTTCTCTCCGATTTTAAATGCTGTGGAGGGAGTTGTTGGGCCAATGATAAGGTCGACGTCTTTGAATGCGCTCAAAAAATCATTTTTTATGAGACGCCTGATCTGCTGGGCTTTCCGATAATAAGCATCATAATAACCAGCGGACAGAGTAAAGCTGCCTACCATGATCCTTTGTTTTACTTCCTTGCCAAATCCTTCGCTTCGACTTCGTTTATACATATCGGCTAAATTAACGGGACTCTCGCAACGATGACCAAATCTCACTCCATCGTATCGACTGAGGTTTGCCGATGCTTCTGCTGGCGCGATCACGTAATAGGCGGGAATAGCATATTTGGTAGAGGGCAGTTCTATATTGTGAATACTTGCCCCTGCAGCCTCAAAGAATTTCAGCGCACTTTGAACTGCATTAGTGATATCCGGGTGCAAACCTTTGTCAAAGTGTTCAGTGCAGATGCCGATTCTTAATCCTTGTAAGGATTCATTCAATAATGAACTAAAAGGAGGCACTGGCTTATCTATGGAAGTTGAGTCTTTTGAATCGTATCCTGACATTGCTTCTAACAAAAGAGATGCATCCTCCGCTGATCTTGCTAGTGGTCCAGCTTGATCAAGGCTCGATGCAAAAGCAATCATGCCCCATCGCGAAATTCGTCCATAAGTGGGTTTAATGCCCGTAATACCACACATTGCGGCGGGCTGGCGAATTGATCCGCCTGTATCTGTGCCTGTAGCAGCGGCGCACAGGCGGCCTGCGACCGCGGCTGCAGACCCACCAGATGACCCACCTGGGATTCGATCAAGTGCCCATGGGTTTTTTACCGGTCCGTAATAACTGTTCTCGTTGGAGGAACCCATGGCGAATTCATCCATATTTGTTTTACCAAGGGAAATACATCCTGCTGCCTTTAATTTGGTGCTAACAGTCGAATCGTAAGGTGCAATAAAATTGTCCAACATTTTAGATCCGGCGCTTGTCTTTATTCCCTTTGTGCAGAATATATCTTTGTGGGCTATTGGAATCCCGGCCAATTTTGGTGCGTTTCCTTCTGCGCGAAGCGCATCGATTTCGTCAGCTTGGCTAAGTGCATTCTCACCGTCTACGGTGATATAAGAATTGAGATTTTCATTGCTTATTCTGTCAAGGTGATGGGAGACAAGTTCTCTAACTGAATAATCACCTCGCCCCAAGGCTCGCATCATTTCACTTATGGATTGTTCATGTATCATTTTATCACCTTACTCTATGACCTTAGGCACAAGATAAAATCCGTCTTCTACAAGCGGGGCATTTTTTTGAAATTCTGATTGTTGGTCTGATTCTGTCACACTGTCAGGGCGAAGTGTTTGAATGCCATCTAAGGGGCTGGACATTGGTTCGATTCCTTGAGTATCAGCAGTTTGCATTTCCTCAGCAAGTGTTAGAATTTGATTCATGCTTTCAATATAGTTTTCCTGAAGATCTGGTGTGATCTTTAGTAGTGCCAATTCAGCAATATCTTCCACGACCTTCTTATCAACAATCATTTGTCATTCCTGTGGCTCTTGGTGCTATCAAAGGTGTGAATGCTAATCAGGTCTAAGCCAATCTGCAATGGTGTATGCCGAAATAATTTAATTTCCTCTCAGCAAATTCAAGATAGAAATTCATTTTTTCTGCAGCATAAAGGTAAGAAAATATTTAATAGTGGTTTTCTGATGGAATGTTAGGCATTTTGGGGTCAAGTCTTGTCATAATTCTCTAAGAAATGATAAAGTTATGGATGTTTTTGAAACCAAATAATAATCTTACATGCGTCTTGGGTAAGTCGTCCAAAATTCGCGTTTTTGAAGAGTCTTAATGAACCTTTACAGCCTTATTAATATGATCGTGCTCGATCAAAATACATTGAAATCTAGTCATCTGGCCTTCTGTTTGACTTCGCGTATTGAGGAGAGTTTCGATGTTTAAGAAACTAAGAGGTCTGTTTTCCAATGACCTTTCAATAGACCTTGGTACCGCGAACACCTTAATTTATGTAAGGGGTCAAGGAATCGTTCTGAATGAGCCTTCAGTTGTTGCTATTCGTAACAATCACCAAAATCAGAAAAGCGTAGCGGCTGTTGGTATAGATGCCAAGCGCATGCTTGGTAGAACACCCGGTAATATCACAGCAATTCGACCTTTAAAGGATGGCGTAATAGCTGATTTTCAGGTTACTGAATGCATGCTCCAACACTTTATTAAAAAAGTACACGAAGGCAGCTTTATCAGACCTAGTCCTAGAGTACTCGTTAGCGTCGTCTGTCAATCTACTGAAGTTGAGCGTAGGGCCATTCGAGAATCGGTTATTGGTGCGGGTGCAAGAGATGTACGTTTGATAGAGGAGCCGATGGCTGCTGCAATCGGTGCAGGATTACCGGTGCATGAGGCGGTGGGTACGATGGTTGTTGATATTGGTGGTGGAACAACGGAAATCGCTGTTATATCCCTAAACGGAGTTGTATACGCACAATCCGTTCGAGTTGGGGGTGATAGATTTGATGAAGCCATCACGGCTTATGTTAGAAGAACGCAAGGTTCTTTGATCGGTGATGCAACAGCAGAAAGGATAAAGCAAGAAATCGGTACAGCCTTTCCTGGAGGAGAAGTTCGGGAGATTGATGTTCGTGGTCGAAATCTTGCGGAAGGAGTACCCAGAGGTTTCAGCCTGAATAGCAACGAAATACTAGAAGCGTTACAAGAGCCGCTTTCGGTTATTGTTCAAGCCGTTAAAGGCGCGCTAGAAAAAACACCGCCTGAATTAGCTGCAGATATAGCTGAGAGTGGTTTGGTATTGACAGGTGGAGGTGGTTTGCTGAGAGATCTAGATCGGTTGTTGTCAGACGAGACTGGATTGCCAGTTATTGTTGCCGAAGATCCTCTTACCTGTGTTGCTAGAGGCGGTGGTCGTGCTTTGGAAATCATGGATGAACGTGGGGATAGTGACTTTCTTTCCATCCAATAGAATGATATTCCACTGATCCTGTTATTGGTTTGTAGTATTAAGTCCGATCAAAAGCCAAGGGAACTACATTGAGTAAAACCCATTAAATCTTTATTTCGAGAAGAGACGACAATAGGTTACAAGATGCTAGGACTTTGCATCTTATCCATTAGTTTGATGTTTGTTGATCATTTATCTAACTATTTGGATGATGTCAGAGCTAGCCTGTCGGCTGTCATTACCCCCATCATCTTTCTATCGGATTACCCAAATAAAACTGTAGAAGTAGTTCAAGACGTGATTATTTCTCGTGGCGAGCTAATAGGGAAGGTGGGGACACTTGAACAAAAACTGCTATTGCTCAATGCAAAGACAGAAAAAATGGCAGCGCTTACGGCAGAGAATAGACGATTACGAGACTTGCTTGGCTCAGCTGCGAAACTCCAAGACAACGTGTTAGTTGCAGAGCTAGTAGGGCTAAACCCTGATCCGAATCGACATGAAGTCATTATAGATAAAGGCAGTAGTCATGATGTCTTCGTAGGTCAGCCTGTTCTTGATGCTAATGGATTATTGGGGCAAGTCATTGAAGTAAGCCGGCTAATGAGTCGTGTTCTACTTGTTAGCGATCAGACACATGGAATTCCTGTACAAGTAGTACGAAGTAACCTGAGACTCATTGCTCAAGGTGCTGGAGTGTCTAGACAATTGGAATTGATGCATGTGCAGGAAACTGCAGATATTCGGGTTGGCGATCACCTTGTGAGTTCCGGTCTAGGTGATCGTTTTCCCGTGGGTTACCCGGTTGGCACCGTAACGCAAGTCGAATTTGAACCCGGTCAACCTTTTGCAAAAGCGCTAGCGGCACCTACTGCGCTATTAGATAGAAGTCGTCATGTGTTACTCGTCTTTACCGAAGAAAAATTAAAGGATATGCCCCAGACTTCAAGTCAAGGGGAGCCCAACAATGGATGAAGGAAGCAGTGGTATGTGGGTAATCGCGCTAACCTTTATCATAGCCATGCTGTTCTCTGTCGTTTCACTTCCAGAATTTGTTCCTTGGGAAATAGGTTACCTAAGGCCAGAATGGGTAGTCTTAGTTTTAGTATACTGGGTTATAGCATTGCCACAACGAGTCGGTTTGGTTATTGCCTGGGTGATTGGGCTGTTGGTTGATGTATTGACTGGAAGTTTACTTGGGCAACATGGATTGGTCTTTATCATCATTGTCTACATTACGGCGAGTCTCCACCAGCGCTTACGAATGTTCGCGGTTTGGCAGCAAAGTTTGATTGTATTTGGAATTGTTAGTCTTGCTCAGCTAGTCGATTTTTGGATAGAAAATATAGTTGGCCTTGCGAGATGGGATTTGTGGTATTTGTTTCCCGCAATTATGAGCGCCTTTTTGTGGCCATGGGTATTCATGGTGCTACGATTCTTACGTCGATTCTTTAGTGTGAGTTAAAAATGGATTTAAATTTATTTCTCTCCCAGGGCTTGATTTGAAAGCCATTATTCTAGCCTCAGGGTCGCCTCGCCGCGCAGAATTATTGGATCAAATAGGTGTGAGGTTTAAAGTGATAAGGCCTGATATCGACGAGTCGGTCGGCAAAAATGAAACGGCAATTCACTACGTAAAAAGAATGTCTCGGACAAAATACGAAAGTATTCGTGTTGTGGAAGGTAAGAATTCGGTTTCTGACGAGGATATTGTCCTTTGCGCGGATACCATAGTGGTGCTGGATGACACAATTCTAGGTAAACCAAAAAATCAACAAGATGGCATGCTAATGCTCGAAGGTTTGTCTGATAAAGCGCATAGAGTTGTTACCAGCGTGACCATTGGTCAATATCTTCAACTCAATTCATTCTTTGTCGAAACTATTGTTAAGTTCCGTATACTAAAGAAGGAGGAGTGCGCGGCTTACTGGCTAACTGAAGAACCACATGACAAGGCTGGTGGTTACGGAATACAGGGTATCGGTTCAATTTTCGTTGAGTCGATCTCGGGTAGTTATAGCAACGTGGTTGGTCTGCCACTTATGGAAACATCACGTGCTTTGGAAAAGTTTGGTCTGTCTCCGCTTTGAAGACTATGAGTGAAAGAAATTACAATAATACAAAATTGAAAGGAAGTAACTCGGCATGGCCGAAGAGATAGTTATAAATGTATCGCCACATGAAACGAGAGTTGCTGTAGTCGAACAAGGTTTGTTACAGGAAATTTTTATTGAACGTTTTCATACCCGAGGTACTGTCGGTAATATTTACAAAGCGAAAGTGGTTCGAATCCTGCCGGGGATGCAGAGTGCTTTTGTAGATATTGGACAGAATCGGGCTGCGTTCATGCATATTACAGATCTTGTTGATACTCACGAGACAGTTGTACGCGATTTAGGTGAGAAAATTGAATACCCTCCTATCAGTAAAGTTATCTATGAGGGTAAAGAATTCCTCGTTCAAGTGACAAAGGAACCCATAAGTACAAAGGGTGCTCGAGCGACTTCAAACATTTCTCTTGCTTCTAGGTTTTTAGTCTACATGCCTGAAACTTCGCATCTTGGAATATCTCAACGCATTGAAGTTGAGCAAGAGAAGCAACGTTTAAAAGATATCCTCGATAGCATTTATCAGCCTGATCGAGGAGATGGTTTTATTGTTAGAACTGCATCTGAACGTGCCGAGGGAGAGGAAATACTAAAAGATGCAGAGTTACTTAGGTCACGTTGGCAACAAGTAAAGAAAGATGCGTTTGATGCGAAAGCGACTTCTCTCGTTTTTGAAGATCTTCCGCTCCACTTAAGAGTCATGCGGGATATCATCAACCGAGATACCCTTAAGATTACCGTTGATAATAAAAATATTCATTCGGTTCTAGAAAACTTCCTCGCGAGCTTTATCCCAGAGAAAGTGAATTGCCTGTCTCTTACAACGGCTAAAGTACCTTTATTCGATGTCCATAATCTTGAAGATCAAATCGAAGCTGCACTTGATCAACGTGTGCAGTTAAAATCAGGCGGTTATCTAATTATTGATCAAACAGAAGCGATGACGACCGTCGATGTTAATACTGGCTCTTTTGTTGGACGAAAAGATCTAGAAGAAACGATCTATAGAACTAATCTTGAGGCAGCCGACGCAATTCCGAGACAATTACGTCTTCGAAATATGGGGGGTATTGTCATCATTGACTTTATTGATATGATTAATGAAGACCATAAACGGCAAGTTCTAAGAACCCTTGAAAGAGGTCAGAAAACAGATAGAGTTAAGTGGAATATTACAGAGATTTCTGATCTTGGTTTAGTCGAGATGACGCGTAAGCGAACTCGAGAGAGCCTATTAAAAATGATGTGTGAACCCTGCGGTCAGTGTTCAGGAAAAGGTTTCATTAAGACTCCTGAAACAATATGTTTGGAAATATTTCGCGAGATTAGACGTAGATCACTTTCGATCGCTAGCGCGGACTGCCTAATAATGGCATCCCAGGTTGTCGTTGATCGCCTTCTGGATGAGGATGCTGAATGTCTTTCGCAAGTCTCTAAGTCTCTTGATAGTCGAATTCGACTTCAGGTCGAATCCAGTTATACACAAGATCAGTTTGATGTCGTGCAATCAATTAAGCCTTCTGCTGTGCTGCCTGTGTAAGCTTAGATGATTAGTCATGCTAAAAAGAAACTCTTGGTTCGCTTTTTCGAAGGAACAGTATTAATCGTACTTGTCATTTTAGCGGCCTATGTCAGCATGGGACGCATTTTGATTAATACGGTCGACCGTTATGCGCAAGACCTCGAAGAATTACTCAGCTCCTCCCTAAATATTCCTGTCAGTATTCAAAAACTTGAAGGAAGCTGGACTTACTTAAACCCAAAACTTGAAATAAAAAAACTGAAAATAGGCTTTGGTAATGAGTCTGTGGTTGATTTAGAAAGTTTAATTCTTGAGGTGGATACACTAGCAAGTATAGGAAGGATGAAACCCATCATCTCTGGGATTGAAATCTCTGGTCTAAGTCTAACTTCAATTCAAGACGGTAATGGTAAATGGAGTATTAGAGGCTTGCCGTCCGGGAATACGAAGGTCAATTTTAATCCCATCTTGGATGCCATTTTGTATCTGGAAAAGGTCAGCCTTGAAAATATTCAAATTGATGTGCTTGGCGAGAACGTAGCCTACCGCCTAAATAGCATTCCCGATCTTCCTTTTGAGTTGGGTCTAGAAGATGATCTGAAAACACTAAGCTGGCCAATTGCTTTATCCAATCTAAATCAGACAAGTAAAGATTTCTCACAGATCCATTTGTTCGGACAGTATAAGGGAGACCCTCGTGATCGAGGGTTCGAATCGAAATTGTTTTTCAATCTGCCCAGTCTCGATATTGGTGATTTTTTACCTAGATTCATTTTCAAAGGTACTAAAATAAGCAATGTTTTCGTAAGAGGACAATTTTGGCTTGTGAGTAATGATAGCGGTCATCATTTTACTGGGGTTCCGATTGTCGAATCGGTCTTTGCGAGTAACAAGCTTCAAGGCGAAGTTAAGTTGCTGGAAAATATTGAAATAGAATTTCTTCTTCGCGGATTGAAAGGGGAAGGCGGTTTATTACAATTAAGTAAGTTAGAAGGTCGTATTGGGGGTGAAAGCTGGCTTTTGTCCGATCTCGCAATGGCTTTTAGTCCAAGTGAGCAAGGGATGGAACTTGGGGTTCACATACCTTCGTTGTCAATTAGCCAATTTTCTCAAACGATTGTAGAAATTGAATCAAGACTTCAAACATCTAATCCGGATTTAACGCACGCACTACATCAGCTGAATTTCCAAGGTGAGGTCGAAGACCTATACATACATGCTCTCCTGTCTGAAAAACCGCGAATAAATCTTACCGCTAATCTTCTAAACATAAGTGTCGATCAGTACAAACAAGCATTTTCTATTTCCCAACTTGACGGCTTCATAAAATCGAATCAGGAAAGTGGCTATATAGATGTCCACAATGAGCATCTATATGAAGTGAATTATCCTGCCTTGTTTCCAAAGCCTTGGTTATTTGATTCGACACATGGGCGCGTTAATTACGGATATAAAGATGATGTCCTAACACTTACCTCGGGTTTGGTAGAAGTCCGAAAAGGAGATTTGCAAGCAATAGGGCGTTTCCATATAAATTTACCCGAGGGTGATCTCAATCATACTTGGGGATTGGAATTAGGCGTTCGTAATGCTCCCTTATTAGAAACCTTCCGCTATCTACCAATTACGCTGCCGCCGGAAGTAAGGCTTTGGTTAAGCGATGCAGTAATCGGAGGTGTGGGGAAGATGAATGGTATGGTTTTTCATGGATCCTTAAATCGCCAGGCTGATAAGAGAGAAAAAGCTTTTGATATATTTTTTCATGTAGAGGATACGATTTTTGAGTATGACCCACGATGGCCTAGATTAGATGATCTCTCCGCTCACATTTATGTTGGTAACAATGAAATTCATTCAGACGATGCCAATGCACGTATTTTTGATAGTCGGGTAGTCAATTCAGAAGTAACCGTACCTATTTCACAGTTTGGTGTGGTAGATACTGTTCTCATTGATGGTGGATTAAGAGGTTCGGTAAGTGATGGCCTGCGTTTGCTAACGGAAACACCACTTTTTGATATCACTAACAAAATGGCAGAGTCTTGGGATGGTAAGGGAAAAATGAAGGGCGTTGCAAGGCTAAATATACCACTAGGTCAACGCAGCGAAGAAGCGGCTTATGTGGATATGGTGGTAGATTTCACCAACACCCTAATTTCTATGCCTGAGTATGATATCGATATCATAGACCTTTCGGGTAAATTAGCTTACGAATCAACATCAGGTATTAGCTCGCCGGGGTTTACAGGAAAACTTTTTGATGAAGATGTTATTGGTAGTGTCTCAACTATAGGAGATCCCGATAGCGGGGTAATTGATGTGAACGTCAAAGGCCAGGTCGCGGTAAATTCACTGTATGAATGGACTGGCCAGCCTTTGTTGACCAGAGGCTTCGGAAAAATTCAGTATCAGTCACAACTTCACATTCCTTATGGTGAAAGAGGTGCTCAGGCTATATCGATTGATACGTTTTCTGACTTGCAGGGTGTAGATATTAATATGCCATCACCCATCGGAAAAACGCCGAATGAAAAGAAGAATCTCGAATACACTCAGGTATTCTTAGACTCAGTATCTCGTATAGAAATAAAGATAGGCGATGAGTTCTCTGCGGAACTGCAAGTAATGGATGAAGTATTGACAGGTGGGCGTATTCACTTAGGTGAAAATTTAATGGGAGCAGTAACTTTTGACAATTTAAAAATTACCGGTGCCATCGATGATGTCGATTTTGAAGAATGGGATGGCATGATCATTGACCTACAAAACTTATCTGATGTGTCTCTTGAAGGAGAGCTTGCGGAAACCTTAGATACAATACAGGTTGATGTAGGAATGCTTGATGTTTATGGTTTTGAGCTTGAAGACGTGAGTACGCGGATTACACGCAACCCAACTGCTTGGAAAGTTGAACTCGATAGTGAAATGTTACTGGGGGTGGTTTCCGTTATGGATGCAGACGATGATCCCTTGGAAGTTGAACTTGAGTATTTGAAAGTTGAGTCTACCGCTTCGAGTGAAGACCCTTTGGTAGACGTAGTTCCCTCTGAAATGGTGAGCGCCAATGTTAAACTGAAGAAATTGTTAGTAGGTCACGAAGATTATGGTGACTGGTCTTTTAGTTTTAGGCCAGTAGGAGACGGCGCTAAAATCGATAAGCTAGTTGCTAATGTGAAAGGATTCCAATTACTAGGCGGTGGAGAAGTAAACTGGAGGTACGGATCAGGAGAGCATATTAGTGGTTTTAGTGGAAAGGTGTCTATACCTGATCTGGCAACATCTTTGGAACAATGGGGATTTGCTTCAAGTATAGAAGGCAATGATTTTACATTTGATGCAAATGTAACTTGGCCTGGAACACCAGCAATGGCTGACCTTGATATTATTACTGGGCGAATAATCTTAGAACAAGGTAGCGGTCGCTTTGTGCAAGCAGAGAGTAACGTAGGGGCGTTAAAATTGTTGGGTATCTTTGATTTTGCATCCTTGGCTAGACGGTTTAGATTAGATTTCTCTGATGTCGTCAGCAGTGGATTTACTTTTAGCAAAATAGCAGGTGAGACAAGATTTAACCATGGCATTGTTGATGTTTATGATCCCATTGTTATTGAGGGTTCTAGCAATATTTTTACGGTAGCTGGACGAATGAATTTAGAAACTGAAGCCATTGATAGTGATATGGTCGTGACACTACCTGTAAGCAGGAATCTGCCTTGGTATGCTGCATATTCGGCTTTTGTGGTCAACCCCTTGACGGGCGCTGGTGTATTTTTAGCACAAAAATTATTCAAACAACAAATTGATACGATTAGTAGCGCCAAGTACCGGATTACAGGAACTGTTGATGAACCGCTTATTGAGTTCGTATCAATTTTTAATTCCACAGTAAGAAATGCACCCGAAGAAGCTGATGGCTCTTTATTAGAGAAAGCTGATGGCTCTTTATTAGAAGAAGCTGATGGCTCTTTATTAGAGAAAGCTGATGGCTCTTTATTAGAGAAAGCTGATGGCTCTTTATTAGAGAAAGCTGATGGCTCTTTATTAGAAGAAGCTGATGGCTCTTTATTAGAGAAAGCTGATGGCTCTTTATTAGAGAAAGCTGATGGCTCTTTATTAGAGAAAGCTGATGGCTCTTTATTAGAGAAAGCTGATGGCTCTTTATTAGAGAAAGCTGATGGCTCTTTATTAGAAGAAGCTGATGGCTCTTTATTAGAAGAAGCTGATGGCTCTTTATTAGAAGAAGCTGATGGCTCTTTATTAGAAGAAGCTGATGGCTCTTTATTAGAAGAAGCTGATGGCTCTTTATTAGAAGAAGCTGA
>JBLHIH010000010.1:0-47841 GCA_047616645.1 Flavobacterium sp.
GGGCAGGCACCTGCATTGTTGCCTGGTTGTTTTTAAAATCAGCAAGCGCGGCAGCCAAAAAGTTCGATGAAGATCCACATTTTTATAAGGCAAAAATGACAACAAGTCGATTCTACACTGCTCATGTCTTACCCCGCGCAGGCGCCTACTTTGAAGCGGCTAAAAAAGGTAGCGATAAAGACTTAATGTTAGATGAGGCGCTTTTTTAAAAAGATAATACAAGTATTTTACGCCTAAGGCTTAGGTCGTCTTGACGCCCATACCGAATGACAATATCTTTCTTTAGCTTACTAAATATATAACCTGTAGTAAGCATTGAACCTTCTTTGGGCAATTCAACTTTATAGGATTCAGGTTTTGATATAAAACGTTTAGCCTTAGCGATCCCAGCATGTATCGCCAATTTGTCAGTACTCGCTGACAGGATGAACTCCATAAGCCCATCACCATCAAGATCCGCAATGTCAATAACAGGTTCTCCTACTCGACCTTTTGTAAGGCTAAAGTTCAAATTTACGCGTTTAGTAAAATTTGGCCGTGGATTATATTTGCCATCTTCATTTAATGAGAAAAAGAAGACATCTTGCTTAATCTTCCCCGATATCAGAGCACCAATTATCTGAGTAAGACCGATATCAAATGACACTACAAAAACTTCCTGTAGACCATCTTCATCAACATCCAACAACTCTAGGCCGGTCAAGGTGCCCTCCGAGCTAATCTGAGTGTCAGGTTTTTCGCCAAATATCAGTTTTCCGCAGACAAGCTTCCCAAAATGAATATCGTATCTATTTTGTCGATCTAACAAACCACTACTTTCCGTGTTCATTATAACCAAGTCGAAATGCCCATCACCATTTATATCCATAATGTATTCAAGTTTCTGATGATGTAGGTCGCTCTGATCTGCAGTCTCACCGTCTGAATCTCGTAAATACCACCACGGAATACCAGATACATTCATGGGTAAGCTAACAATCTCGGGTATGTTAGAAAAGGTGTGATCAACTAACTGTTTATAGACTTGAAGCTCGCCCTCTCCTGCAAGAACAATATCCAACATCTGATCAAAGTTAGCATCCACACTAAAAATAGGCCTTTCAACAAAAGCAATTTGTTCTTTTCCCATATCTATAATCGAATTTATTGGCAGATTTTGAACAACAAATTGACTGAGGCCATCAACTTCTGTTTGCAACAAGATAATTAAGTCCGAAAAACCACTGATGACGATGTCATCATAGCCATCACCATTTACATCCCTTACAAGATTTTTCTTAGCAATAAATTGAGGGTTAGGGTTGGCATAAATAGAGGCGAAGTCATCCTGGATAATGTGCTCTCTGAGGTCTGCCTTAGATTCAGGGTGAGCATATTTCGCATCAAAATTAATCAGTGATAAACGAGTTGAACTTAGCAGCACAACATTTTCCTTACCATTTATATCAGTGATTGTGTCAAAAACGACAATATTTTCAGGCAGAATATATTCATCTAAGAGAATGAAAGTTGCCTCCTTACTGTCAAAACCGTAAAGCGCTATGACTTTTACATCTTTGTCCTTTTCTCCAACTATTAGCAATTCGTTTCCAGAGCGATCTAAAAAGTCACCACTAATAACATTGTGAGTAATATTGAAACTAAGGACGAATTCGTACTGAGAAACCGCTTGCTGAGCGTCTTCAGCTAAACAAAGAGATGGGCTGAAAAAGCAACTCAGGGTAAATAATAAAAGGAATTTACATTTAACATTCAATGATATTGACCGGCACTTCAAAAACATCAATAGCAAGTCCACCACGAGAGGTTTCTTTGTATTTCGCTTGCATATCACGCCCGGTAATTCTCATGGTATTGATCACTTTATCCAAAGAGACATGATGTTTACCATCACCACGCATCGCCATTCTAGCCGCGTTAATAGACTTTACCGCCCCCATAGCATTTCGTTCAATGCAAGGTATCTGGACGAGCCCTCCAATAGGATCGCAGGTTAACCCTAGGTTGTGTTCCATACCAATTTCTGCCGCATTTTCAACTTGTTCTGGCGTGCCTCCAAGGGCCTCAGCCAGCGCTCCAGCCGCCATAGAACAAGCAGATCCAACTTCTCCCTGACAACCCACTTCTGCACCACTAATAGACGCGTTCTCTTTATATAGAATTCCGATTGCGGCGGCGGTTAATAGAAACCGTACAATGCCATCATCACTCAGAGGTACACCAAAGCCGATCAAATAACGTAATACTGCTGGAATAATACCTGCGGCTCCATTTGTTGGCGCTGTGACAACACGGCCACCAGCCGCATTCTCTTCATTTACTGCAAGGGCATATAGTCCCACCCAATCCATGACAATTAGGGGATCTTGTCCGAGGCTAACATCCTGCCGCCTCAATTGACGATATACTTGTGGCGCACGTCGCTTCACTTTTAACCCACCGGGTAAAATTCCTTCTGTCTTGAATCCACGTTCAATGCAAGCGTCCATTACATGCCATATATTGAGTAAATCACGTCGGATTTTTTCCTCAGGCATCCAAGTTTTTTCATTCTCTAGCATGAGAGTGCTAATCGAAAAACCTGTTTCTGCTGTGAGCGCTAATAATCTCGCTCCTGTGGTGAAAGCATAGGGCAAAGAGGTTGAGTCTTCGACAATTCGATCAGCACCTGCTGCATTTTCATCTACAACAAAACCACCGCCAACGGAGTAGTAAATTTTTTCATAAAGAATGTCTCCTGCTGCATCATAAGCCACGAATTTCATCCCGTTGGAATGAAATGGAAGTGTTTTGCGTCGATGAAGTACGAGGTCTGTTTTTTCATTAAAAGCAATGTGGTGTTCACCGAGAAGGTTTAATTGCTGAGAATCTCTGACTTGCTGGACGTTTTTTTCAATGTCTTCTACAACGACCGATTCAGGCTCCTGTCCTTCGAGGCCAAGAATGATTGCCTTTGGCGATCCGTGCCCCCGCCCTGTTGCGCCTAAGGATCCAAACAATTCACATTTTATTCTGCTGGTTTTCTCCAGAAGCACTGATGTTTTCAAGCCTCTGGCAAACGTTATTGCCGCACGCATAGGTCCGACTGTATGCGAGCTTGAAGGTCCAATTCCAATCTTAAAAAGGTCAAATACGCTGATTGCCATTAGGTGTTCCCCTAGGTAGTTCCTATCCAAAAATAGCCAAATTTGGTCGGGTGCCGCAAAACCATAAAGATGTTAGGTAATAATTCCAATCCTTTACAAAGGAAGTGCTAGTAAACTCCTAGTTATCCATAAACTGGAAACTTAGCACAAAGCGCCTTTACCTTCTCTCGCACATCATCAATCACATCTTCATTTCCCATGTCATTCAAAATTTCGCAGATCCAAGCGACAAGAAGTTTCGACTCATCTTCTTTAAAGCCACGAGTGGTTATCGCAGGAGAACCGATTCGAAGACCGCTTGTCACAAATGGGGATTTTGGATCATTAGGTACGGCATTTTTATTGACTGTAATAAAGGCTTTTCCTAACGCTACATCAGCGGCCTTACCCGTAATGTCTTTGTCCACAAGATCTAGTAGAAATAGATGATTCTCAGTTCCCCCAGAAACAACATTAAAACCATTGTCAATAAAGGCTACTGCCATGGCTTTCGCATTTTTCACGACTTGTTGTTGATAGGTTTTGAATTCCGGTTGAAGTGCTTCTTTAAAAGCCACGGCTTTTGCAGCAATAACATGCATCAAAGGACCGCCTTGAGTACCGGGAAAAATCTGAGAATTAAGTTTCTTCTCAAGATCAGGCTGGCCTTTGCATAGAATTAAGCCGCCACGGGGACCTCTTAAGGTCTTATGGGTTGTCGTTGTAACGACATGGGCATGAGGTAGTGGATTAGGATATTCCCCAGCCGCAATCAAACCCGCAACATGGGCCATATCAACAAACAAATAGGCACCGACACTATCTGCAATCTCTCTAAATCGCGCCCAGTCCCACTTCAGTGAATATGCTGAGAAACCAGCCACTATCATTTTTGGTTTATGTTCTTGGGCAAGTCTGTCCACTTGATCGTAATCTATTTCGCCGGTTTGTGGATTCAGCCCATATTGGATAGCATTATAGATCTTTCCCGAGAAGTTGGGTTTTGCACCATGGGTTAAATGCCCACCGTGGTCTAAACTCAAGCCTAAAAAGGTTTCACCGGGTTGCATCAATGCCATATAAACCGCGGCATTCGCTTGTGATCCAGAATGGGGTTGCACATTGGCATAATCTGCACCAAATAGTGCCTTGGCACGATCAATCGCTAATTGCTCAACCACGTCGACATTTTCACAACCGCCATAATAACGCTTGCCTGGGTATCCCTCGGCATATTTATTGGTTAATACGCTGCCTTGAAGGGCCATTACTTGGGGGCTGGTATAGTTCTCAGAAGCAATAAGCTCAATATGCTGCTCCTGCCGAACTTCTTCCCGTGCTACCGCTGCCGATAATTCAGGATCAAAATCAGATAATTTTCTCGTTTTGTCGAACATATTCTTCCCCATGCCATGACGTCTATTTGAATTCCGCCATAGTAGAGATAAGAAGGGCATTTGTTAAACGATTTTTACGCTATTTTGCTTGATTATTCTTCATGAAGGCAAGGCTACGGTGGGTTTTAGACTTCCACCGTAGCTTAAGCTCCTTTTAGTCATAGATTGCTAGTTCACTAGCGGTCTATTCATAACGATCTATTCATAACTATCTATTCATAACGATCCATGAGATCACGAACCAATCCGCTTCGAACGATATCCTCTCTTTCGAAGCGATGTATATGCACATTGCATAGACCACGGACGCGTTCTACGGCATCAACTAAACCGTTAGGACCGTGAATGTCGCTTTGTTGTACATCGCCATTGACAACAACCTTACACTCCTCACCGATTCGAGTGAGAAACATTTTCATTTGTGCTTTTGTCGTATTTTGTGCCTCGTCCAGAATAACAAAGCTATCCGCACTGAATGTTTTGCCTCGCATATATGCCAAGGGGGCCGCAATGATACGACCGTGCCTGAGAAAATACTCCACTGCGCCCGCGCCTAAGCGCTCGTTCAGCGCGTCTCTAAAGGCTTCAATGTAGACTGCGAACTTTTCTTCGACTGCGCCAGGTAAAAACCCTAAATGCTCCCCGGCTTCTACTGCAGGGCGTGTCAAAATTATTCGCTCAATTCTTCCAGATTGTAATGCTTCTGCTGCTAGTGCTGCCGCACAATAACTTTTGCCAGTACCTGCGGGACCTATTCCAAAGGTAAGACAGTTAGCTTTTATGGCATTGATATAACGTTGTTGCGCTGGCGTTTTTGCTTCGAGGGCTTGGTAGCTACGTAGCGGAGAGTATGCTGTTTCCATTTCAGCTGGTTGTGCATGCAGAGTATAGATATCTGCAGTTTGTCCTTTCGTATGTCGTTCTTGATGATTACGTTTTTTAGATTTTCTCCCTTCTGTTTGTTTACGTCGATTTGAGGTGCAATTCGCATGGGATCTTTTCGCCATCGTTTCAAGTACCTTTAAGTCAAAATAAAAGAGGTTAAAAATTTATGTATGATTTTTTGCCTTTTCCAATTACTCCTATTTTATTAACGAATGGGTTTGAGGTATGTTATTTTTACTCACCTTCACTTAATACCTCTGAAGGATGAGTATCATTGTCGCACTTTGAAATTCTAATTCAAGGGGTCAGGTATAGAATATTTAATCAGATTAACAAAAGGCTTTATACACTAATCGTTTATAGTCATGACTAAAAGGATGCCAGAATCCAGGCAATCGTTGAGTAAAAATGAGTGCTGCAATGCCTGAGTCTGGGGAAATCCATGTATGGGTCCCAGCAAGGCCGCCCCAATGAAACTCTCCTATTGCGAGTTCGGGTTCACCTTCTGCGGGAATGGTTTTTATGGCCACGCCTAAACCAAAAACAGTTTCAGGCATGCTCCCAAGGGGTAGTACTACTTTTATGCCTTTAGCAAGTTGATTTTCATGCATCATTAAAACCGTCTCGGCCTTCAAGATGCGAACATCGTCAACGGATCCTTCACCTACCAGCATTTGGATAAATCGAGTGTAGTCAGTTATCGTCGAGACTAAACCACCTCCTCCAGACATAAAAGTCTTAGGGGATAAATATCCACCCACGAGGGTATCGGGAGCAATATTCAAACCCATTTTCATGGGGTCCATCATATCCACTGGAACATAGTTCGCTGCAAACCTATCTTGCTTTTCCAAGGGCACAAAAAAGTCTGTATCTATCATTCCAAGGGGATTCAAAACCCTAAGTTTTAGAAACTCATCAATGCTCATTCCCGACCAAATCTCTACCAGACGTGCCAAAATATCTGTTGCAACACTGTATTGCCATCGCGTACCGGGCTGATAGGCCAAGGGGATATCGGCAAGCTTTTCGACGAGTGTTTTTAAACTGCCTTCTGTATCTAAAACATGCTTCTCCACATAAAGAGAATCGACTAGTGACTCGGCAAAAATACCATAGGAAAATCCCGCTGAGTGGGACATGAGCTGTCTGATGCTGGGTTGACTTACGAGAGGTTCCGTTTGAGAGAGATCCTTAGATCCTTGCTTCAAAACCTGTAAGTTTCCTAGTTCAGGAAGATATTTTGCAATAGGTTCGTCAAGATCAAAACAACCGTCTTCTAGTAGACAAAGTGCGGCAACAGTAACGATTTTTTTCGTATTTGAATATATTCGGAAAATTGTGTCGGCTTTAGTTTCTTTACCCGCTTCCTTATCCATAAAACCCCAACACTTGCTATCAACAATTTTGTTGTCTTTGAGGACGATGGATGAGGCACCACTAAGAAAGTCATTATCGACATATTCTTGGATTTTATTGTGCATTTCTGAAAAATCTAGCTCTGAAAAACTATTACTCATATTTCTCTATTCCAGCTCTCTACTAAAGGGAGCGCTCATTATTTTATTTCTAACATGACTGGACAGTGATCTGACCCAAAGATATCGTTATATATGTCGGTAGATTTTATTGCGGCCTCCAGTTTGTCCGAGCACATAAAATAGTCGATGCGCCAGCCTACATTCTTGGCTCTTGCGCCAGCTCGATAACTCCACCAGCTATACTTCACTTTCTCAGGATTCTTTAGTCGGAAGGTATCTAGGAATTTAGCATCCATATAGGCATTGATACCATCAATTTCAGCCTGAGTATAACCGGCCGATTTGTTGTAATTTGGCTTAGGCCTCGAAAGATCGATGTCCTTGTGACAAGAATTTAGATCTCCGCAAAAAATGACGGGTTTCTTTTTTTCTAGTTTTTTCAAATATTTGAGGAAGTCTTTATCCCATTGTTGCCTATATTCGAGCCGCTTTAGCTCACTCCCTGAATTGGGTGTGTACACAGTAACTAAATAATAAGACGCATATTCTGCACAGATGACGCGACCTTCTTGGTCATGTTCTTCTATACCTAAATCGTACTGGATGCTAATAGGCTTTATTTTGGACAAAATAGCAGTACCCGAATATCCTTTTTTAACAGCAGAATTGGAATAGATATGGTATCCCTCGACGATAGAAAGTGCCTCTGCTACTTGATCATCCTGAGCTTTGGTTTCCTGCAAGCAAAGAACATCGGGATTCATTGTTTCGAGGCTGCCTGCAAAATCCTTCTTCACCGCCGCTCGAATGCCATTCACATTCCAAGATACCAATTTCATTTTTTACTCCTTAGCGCAAATTATTCAATTGCGCTTATTACCAGAATGGCCTTGCTAAGAGACCACTGCCGTTACAGCAATTTCCACAGTGAACTTGGGCGATGCGAGCTTAGATTCTACACAAGCCCTGGTAGGCGCGGCACCTTCTACTACCCATGCATCCCATACTTCATTCATTGCAGAAAAATCATCCATGTCTGACAACCAAATATTCGCACTTAAGAGATTGGATTTATCGGTACCTGCTTCAAGTAAGAGGGCATCGATAGCGCGAAGTATATCTTCGGTCTGTTTAGCTGGACTTTCCCCCGCTGCGTTTAAAGCAACCTGCCCTGCTGTATATACAATATCACCATGAACCACAGCTTGACTCATTCTTGGACCGCATTTAATTCGTCTGATGCTCATTTAACTTTGCCCTTATTGTTAATCCAATAAATACTTTTCCCAGAGTGGGAATAATGACTGCGCTAAATTTAAGTTTGTAAAAAAGCGCTTATCGAGAGAATGCACAATTTTTAGCTCCCTGTCGACCTGCACTAAAATTCACTGCTTGAATGGACCTAAATTGAAGGGTAGCGCGTGTTTTGAAACATGCCCCATTTGTAACTTATACTCTGGCCACACAATATCAATAGAGAAACCTCTCTCAGTCAGCTCTTCACAAGGGCGCATCACAAAAAGGAAGGACATATTAATGCAGGACTTATTTTCTATCAAAGGTAAGGTAGCACTTATAACTGGTGGTTCTCGTGGCATCGGCGAGATGATTGCCGCTGGATTTCTAGCCAGTGGCGCCAAAGTATATATTTCTGCTCGTAAAGCGGATGTTTGTAATGAGACTGCTAAACGACTTTCTGAGATGTATGACGCTGAATGTATCTCGATACCAGCAAACCTTGCAGATATGGCGGGTATCGATGCCGTCGTAAAGGAAATATCAGCAAGGGAAGACAAGTTAGACATTCTTGTTAACAACGCCGGTGCTTCATGGGGGGCGCCGATAGAAGAATTTCCAGAGATGGGTTGGGACAAGGTAATGGATGTCAATGTTAAGAGTGTATTCTTTCTCACTCAGAAAATGTTGCCCTTATTAGAAGCAGCCGCAAGCCATGAAGACCCAGCCCGAGTCATTAATATCGGCTCTGTAGACGGCATCAAATCACCTTCCTTTGAAACTTTTTCCTATGGGCCATCCAAGGCTGCGGTTCACCATTTGACAAGAATTTTGGCAAACCACCTCATCAAGAGAAATATAATCTGTAATGCCATCGCACCAGGCCCTTTTCCTACTTGGATGCTAAGTACTGGCGTCGGTTTCGGCGGCGAAACAGATGTTGATTGGACTGCAGTTGGCAAGAGTAATCCTCGAGGACGCGTTGGCACCATGGAGGACATTGCCGGTCTTGCGATATTCTTAAGCTCCAGAGCCGGTGCTTATACAGTAGGTGAAGTCATCACCTGTGATGGAGGATCTGTCGCCGCCTCATAATCGCAAATTGCAGCATTCTCTAGGTCAGCGCCTAGATCTGCACTTGAATAGTTATTCTTCGCCCATAGGTAAGGACTGTAATCAGTCACTTCCCTATGGGAGATTAATAGCTATGAGGTTATTTGAAGATAGTTCACACGGATTAAGTGGCGCGAATGGCAGCATAACCGAAGGTTGGCAACACTTATGGCTACGTGCCAGAAATGCTATTACCTATTTCGCACCTACATCAAAAAACACCCCTCCTCAAAGTACTCGTTGGGGAATTATGCCCGTGGACTTAACTGAGACGGAAAAATCTTTAGCGCTTAATCTCGAGATCCCAGGTATGCTGAGAGAAGATTTTGACATAAAAATTGACCATCAATTATTAATCGTTCGCGGTATAAAGAGTATAGGGAGTACAAAGAATTCAAAATCGGATGATGATGGAAAGTTTCATTTTACAGAACGCGCTTTTGGTCAATTTGAACGTCTGATTCCCTTGCCTTGCCCTGTGGACGAAAGTAATACCATTGCGAACTACAAGAGTGGCGTCCTGTCTATAAAATTACTGAAAGAATCAGCGTCAACTACTCGAAGAATTTCAGTCAATTAGGCTATCAATTGATCAGCAGTATTAGCCGTAATTTTTGCAGTGTCTTTGTTGCAATTTCTAGGAATTCATTCCAAATTTTTATCAAACCCTTTAGGTAACACTGCCTCGATTTTTTCCATCACGTTTAGCTGGTAAAGGAGATCATTTGCATAATCGAGCTTGTCTGTTTCTAATATTAATACTTCACTTAACTGATAGTGCTCAATCCACGATTCGTACAAGCGGTGCAAACGTTTTATATATGCCAATGGAATATTCATTTCCATCTCTCTACCACGAAGTTTAATACGCTTTCTGACAGTCCTAACCGAACATCTTAAATAGATGAGTAAATCTGGTGGTTTAATCACATCCAGTATCGTTTTGTAAAATCCAAGATAGGTGCCCCAGTCCCGTTTATCAATCTGACCCATTTCATGCAAGGCCTCTGCGAAAATTTCAGCATCTTCGAATATAGTCCTATCTAGGACTACGACGCCTTTGGTCTTATCCACCGCTTGATGGAGACGAAATTTATTACTGAGAAAATACATTTGGGAGTGAAATGCCCAACGATTCATATCTTCGTAAAAATCGGCAAGATAGGGGTTTTGATCATTGGGCTCGTAAAAAGGCATAATGCCGTAAGTTCTCGCAAGAAAGTCTACAAGCGTTGATTTACCAGCACCAATATTTCCTGCAATAGCGATTGATTTACGCATTCTTTAACTTTCGATCTCAATAAATCCAGCCCAAGAGGACATATATTTGATAAATTTTTCAGACAAGCCTTCTTTAAAAAGGTGGTCCCTTGTTACTGGAATTTGAGTCGGTTGAAAAGTGGTATCAGCGCGATATTGATTAGGAAAGTCATGATTCAATATCGCTGCCCTACCTAACATAACCCAATCAGCTCCATCGACAAGTGCACGCTCTGCATCTGCAGGCGTCTGAATTTTCCCCGCTACACCTAGGCGAACATCCCCTCGATTCAAGTCTGTAAAATAGGACATCAAACTACGACCTTTAAATTCTTCTTCAACAGGATCCTTAAAGACATCCCAAAGTGACATATCAAGAAAATCAATTTTCCCGGAATCCATCAACTGTTGTGACAAAATGAGTACTTCTGAAAGCAACATTCCGAATCGCTCTGGAGAAAGGCGAATGCCAATGGAAAAATTCTTGTCGCATCGGCGACGTATACCCTCGATAATTTCGAAGATTATTCTTGTTCTATTTTCTAACACACCACCATATTGATCTGATCTTTGGTTTATTTCTGGACTAATAAACTGGCCCAAAATGTAACCATGGGCGCCGTGAATCTCGACGCCATTAAAGCCAGCTTTCTCGGCTCTGAGGGCAGCTAGAACAAAATCCTCGACAAGCGATTCGACCTCATTGGTCGTCAGTGCTCTCGCGCCGGTTTTACTATCAGCAGAAGGACATACAGGTGCTTCACCAATAAGCGCTTCAGGAGAACGCATGCCAGCATGGTGTAATTGGCATATAGACACGCTTTCATTTTCATTAATCTTATTGGCTAATCTGCTCAAGCCCTCAATATGATCATCAGAAAACACACCTAATTGACCGGGGAAACCTTGGCCATTTTTTTGTACATGGGCTGCGCATGTCATGGTTAAGCCAAAACCACCCTCGGATCTCATGGTCAACCAGATAAACTCTTCATCTGAAAGCACACCATCTATACCGCTTTGCGTATTCGTTAGAGGCGCAAGCATAAACCGGTTTTTCATTTCTGGCCCGCGCGTAAAACCAAGCGGAGAAAACAAAGCGCTCATACCAATCCTCTAAAAATCTTTAACTTGTTTTTCAATCTTCAGTTTTATGACCGAAAGTTCAGATGTTAAATCTATTGTTTCCGATAGTGCTTGATAATCGTCAGGACTGACGTTTGCGATACCCGAAGAAGAAATACGTGCTACAACCTGAACCTTATCAAAGTTTGCCAAGCCCATTCCCTGCATCATCGCCATAGACTCATCTAAGGTGACAAGCTTAGGCAGAGCGCCACGCACCAATCGTTCAACTGCGAGAGGCATTGGTGGGCCATTAACTGCACGGGCAAATACAAATACAGATTTGCTAGCCCCGACATCAACAGAATCTGCCACCTCTACTAGCACCTGTATTCTACGCTTTTGAGTGTTCGCTTTTTGGGGCTTAGCACTAATTTTCGGACTAACATTTGGACTGCGACTCGCTGCAATTTCTTCTCCTTTAAGTCCGCCGACAGCGATAAGGTCTTCTTCCAACCTGTTAATTGCCTTCTGTATAAGGTCTGCTCGTTCTGGGTCAGGGTTAGATGCTAATGCGCTTTGAAAGAGTCCCAGTGATTCGGCCAAATTACCTTTCTGAAACTCGCCCATTGCTTTAATTTCCAACATGGTTACATCTGCAGGATTTAAACTGAGGGTTCTATCAATCGCGGCACTAGCTCGGGCCGTCATTTCCCGATTGTCTGCAAGGTAAATTACTTCAGCATAGTAGGAAGCAAGACCATGGTCTTGGGGAAACTTGTCCATTAAAAATTTAAATGCGGCAGCAGATTTTTCAAACTCGGCCATATTGAGATAAGACTGCGCAAGGAGAAACCATCCCTCATGATTATCTGGCTGAGATTTAAGTTTCGCCGCTAACTTTCCTACACTGTCGTTCATACCTTGCGTATCGTGAGGGTCAGCTCGCTTAATCTCTTGCGCCAACTGGACGTCTTCAATTGCACCCAAGGATAAACCAATATCCGAGTATAAAATCAATGCAAAGACGGGAACAAGAAAGGCTATAGCCATTGGCAGGCTTCTTGAACTTGCGACTTCTAACGCTCTCTCTGCACTCACTTCATTGGTTTCTGATAATAAGTTTTTCTTAAGTTCTAGCTCGAGCAATCCAAATTCTCCATCATCTATTTCACCGTTACTTAAAGCCAATTGATATTCGCCTAAACGCTCGGCATAAATTGCCACATTTTGATCATCTCGATCTCTACGCATCACGCTAGCTTGGTTTAACAAAATGGGAAGCAAAACGAAGCCAGCCGCTAGCAAGCACAGGCACAAGGCCAAAATCCAAAATAATGTCATAAATCCACGGAGTCAATAAGTTGATTAAGTCGAGTTTCTTCTTCGGGGGTTAAATTCTTTTGTCCACGTTTGCGAGTGACTCGATAGATGGCTGTCAGCGCAATCAGTAGAAGAAATAATGGACCAAACCAAAGTAAAATAGTTTCTTTTTTAAGCTGGGGATCGTAAAGAATAAAATCGCCATAACGAGCCAACATAAATTCTCGCACTTCGCTGTCGCTTTTTCCCTCCAATACCAATCTATGAACCTCGCGGCGAAGATCTTTAGCAACCATGGCATCGGAACCAGCGAGATTGGTATTTAAACACTGAGGGCAGCGCAACTCATCAATTAGATCATTGTAACGACTGCGCATTTCGTCATTGGGAAATATGTAGGCATCTATCGCACTTTGACCTAGGAGCGGCAGTATCATAGCGAGTACAACAAAAATGATTTGTTTCATGATGGACTCTGCTCAATTTCTTTTTGCTTCAGTTGTTCGATCAAAGGTGACAAAGTGGACTCCCAGAGACTACGATCTACAATCCCAATATGCTTGAACTGAATGACACCATTAGCATCAAGGAGAAAAGTTTCCGGTGCGCCATAGACGCCCAGATCAATGCCTAACTTCCCATTATCATCGACTAATATCAGCGCGAAAGGGTCTTCATATCGTCTAAGCCAACGTTTGGCTTTCACCGAGTCATCGTTATAGTTGATCCCGAATATCGGTATCCCTTCCTCTCGACTTATTCGTAGTAATTCTGGGTGTTCAATTACACAATTTGGGCACCATGTTGCCCATACATTTACAAGAGATATTTGGCCAACAATATCCTGTTTACTCAATACCTGATTGGTTTGTAAAGAGGCTAATTCGAATTCTGGAAATGGTCTATCTATGAGTACTGTCGGCAAAATATGAGGATCTTTAAGCTGGAAACCTGCCGCCAACACAACAACTAACAATAAAAAGACACCCAAGGGAATAAGCATGACTTTCTTCAATGAGGACGTGTTGTCAGCATTTGGTGCTAATTCTTCACTCATCCCTCTGTACCTATTGCCGCACCAACTGCGCCACCTAGTGTAGCTGTGACCTCAGCTTTTTTTACCTTCTTTGCACGGTACCGCCGATCTGCGACTGTTAGAAACCCACCTAAGGCAATGAACATTCCACCAAACCATATCCATCTAACAAATGGTTTGTAATGCACCCTAACCGCCCACGCACCGTCACCAAGCGGCTCACCAAGGGCAACAAAAAGATCTCGGAACAAGCCAGCATCAATATCTGCTTCGGTCATCGTATTTCGAGCAACTGCATAGAACCGTTTCTCTGGCCTGAGAACAGCAATCAACTCGCCATCCTCTCTTACCTCAATTTCAGCTTGATCAGCAACATAATTCGGTCCTTTGACCTGTAACATCTTATTTAGCTTAAAATGATAGGATGAAATCGTAAGCTCATCACCTGTCACCATACGCACGTCTTTTTCTTCGGTAAAATAGACCGTGGAAGTAACACCAATCACCGCAATCGCGATGCCAAAATGTCCCAGCATCATGCCGTAGTAAGATGGGGTTTGACTAAATATACCTCTTAACTTGGATTTCTTATTTGCCACCTTTGCGAGCATATCAGCAACTAAACTAAGAATAATCCACAGGGCAATACTATTTACAAAGACGAGAAAAAATTCGAAGCGACTGGCAAATACCGCAGTCGATAGACTCACAATAACTATCGCTGTTGCAAGAGGTACTACTTGACGTTTTAACATAAGCGCCTTTGGCGTCTGCTTCCATCTTGACACGGGGCCAAATGCCATAGCAATAAAGAGTACCAATACGATCGGTACAAAAATTTTATTGAAGTAAGGAGGGCCAACAGATATTTTTAACCCATCGTTTATCGCCTCGTAAAATAGCGGATAAATTGTCCCTAATAAAACTGCACCCGCTGCGACAATCAAGAGCAAGTTATTAATCAACAACATTGCCTCTCTCGAGCTGAACCTAAAATCAGCAGTACTTTTAATGTGGGACGCTTTTATGGCATAGAGTGTTAGAGAGCTACCGATGACAATAACTAAAAATATGAGTATGAACATTCCTCTTTCTGGATCTACCGCAAACGAGTGTACTGAGGTTAACACCCCCGAGCGAACCAAAAACGCACCCAACATACTTAATGAAAACGTGAATATGGCGAGCAATACTGTCCAACTTTTAAATACCCCTCGTTTTTCCGTTGCGGCAAGGGAATGGATGAGTGCGGTACCTACCAACCAAGGCATGAATGACGCATTTTCAACTGCATCCCAAAACCACCAACCTCCCCAGCCAAGTTCATAATAAGCCCACCAACTGCCGAGGGTAATGCCGACTGTCAAAAAAGCCCAAGCAACATTTGCCCAAGGCCTGGACCACCTCGCCCAAGCACTGTCCAAGCGACCGGTACTCAAAGTCGCTATGGCAAAAGAAAATGGCACAGCAAACCCAACATAGCCCATATACAGCATAGGAGGGTGAACAATAAGTCCAAAGTCCTGCAGCAAGGGGTTTAAGTCTGATCCTTCAGCGGGAAAAACCGGTAAGGATCTATCAAAGGGATTAGACGTCAACAAGATGAAAAGCAGAAACCCGACCGTTAGCGCGCCCAGAACGGAAAGTACCCGTGAGCGCATATCGAGGGTTAATTGTTGACTAAAGACACTAACCGCCAAGGTCCAACCTGTCATGACTAATATCCACAGCAGAAAAGAGCCTTCATGGGCACCCCATATCGCGGATATTTTATATTGTATTGGTAAACTGCTATTCGAATTTCTTGCGACATAATCAACAGAGAAATCATCTGCGAGAAAAGCATTTGCCAAACAGCAAATACTAATAAAAACAAAAACAAATAAACCTGCAGACAAGGATCCGCCCATACCCATTAATAGAGGACGGGATTGATATACACCTAAGGCGGGAATGATTGCGAGGGCAATCGCCAGTCCTAAGGCAAGAATAAGGCTAAAATGACCAAGTTCTGCTATCATGAGCTTTTATTCTCTCCCGCATCCTTCGTTTCTGATGCATCCATCATCTGGATAATCTCTGGCGCCATATATTTCTCATCATGTTTCGCCAACACTTCTTCGGCGACAAATAAACCGTTTGATTCTAATCTACCTCTGGCGATAACCCCTTGACCCTCACGGAACAAATCAGGTAACACACCTTCATACTGCATTGTCACTTCAGAGGATCGCATATCCGTGACCACAAAGTTAACTTTCAAATCTGTTTTCGATCGCTGAATACTACCTGCTTTTACCATGCCACCAGCCCTAATCAATTTCCCTACCGGGGCTTCACCTCTGACTAACTGCTCAGGTTCATAAAACAGGTTAATATTCTCATTCAGTGCCTGCATTGTTAGGCTCACAGCAACGCCACTACTTAAGAGAATGAAGCCTACAATTAACAATCGGTTGCGACGTTGTGTTTTCATCTTGCCAAATTTCATGACGCTTTCTGGTCTCCCTGTATCTTCATATAACGTTTTTGTTCTAAGTAGAACTTCTTCATTAGCATTTTTGGCCTAATTACATTCAGTAGCAATACCGAAATACCTATTAAGTAAACGGACCATACATAGAAACCATGTCCGTTCATATTGAGAATTTCTGCAAATGAATCAAACTGCATGACTTACCTTTTCTCTAACTAACCTTTCTTTAACTAAATTGCGAACCCAATCTGTTTTTCGCTCTCTATTGAGAATTTCTGTACGTATCCTCATCATCCACACAGAAAAGAAAAACAGATAAAAACCAACTACCATCAAAAGCAACGGAAACCACATTTCGATGGGCATTGCTGGCTTTTCAGTCAGTGAAAAGCTTGAAGATTGATGCAATGTATTCCACCAGTCCACAGAAAACTTAATGATAGGTAGATTTACTACCCCTACTACGGCTAAGAGTGAAGTCGCTCTTCCCGCTGAAGCACGATTCTCCATGGCAGACCTTAATGCCATGACGCCTACAAAGAGAAAAAACAATACCAAGGTCGATGTCAGTCTCGCATCCCAAACCCACCAGGTACCCCACATCGGCTTACCCCAAATCGACCCAGTAATAAGCGCTAAAAAAGTTATCGATGCGCCAATAGGTGCAGCACATTGTAAAGCAACTTCTGCTAACTTTATCCGCCAAATAAGAAATATAACACCAGACGACGCCATCATAAAATAGCTAGATTGCGCTAAAATAGAAGCGGGTACATGAATGAACATTATCCGCGCCGCATCACCTTGCTGATAATCTGGAGGAGAAAACAACAAACCCCAAACCATGCCAATACTCAAAAATAAAAGCGCAAATATGCTAAACCACGGCAAGAGCTTTCCACTTAATGCAAAGAAAGATTTGGGTGCCCCTAGTTTATAAAACCATTTCCACACGAAATTATAACCGCCATGTTAAGTCAGTCGCGAAGCTTACCAGATTAGCCGTCACTTAGGGCAATTCGTATGCTCTCTGCCGTTGCAAATGGTGCCAGCCCCACACTAAGAGCAAGAAGTGCTGACATCCACAAAATCTCACCTGTATAGGTGCCTCCTGCCTCTGCAACCTGAATCATATGCGTCCCCAATATTAAAGTGGGAATATAGAGCGGCAATATCAAAATCGCGATAAGCACACCACCTTTTTTAAGGCCTACCGTCAACCCTGCACCAATAGAGCCAAGTAAACTCAATGTTGGCGTACCTAAAAGAAGAGAGATAAACATCGCCTTAATACCCTCTTCCCCCAAGGATAACATCAGCGCCAGTATTGGGCTTATCAGCACAAGTGGAAGACCGCTTACCAGCCATTGACCGATGATCTTGCCACCGACAAGCATCATAAAAGGTTGTGGAGAAATGGACATTTGCTCAAGAGATCCATCTTCATAGTCACTCTTAAACATTAATTCCATTGACAATAAAGTGGCGAGCAAGGCGGCCACCCAAATAACCCCGGGGGCAATTTCTCGCAAAACCTCATCAGAGGGGCTTATACCTAGAGGAAACAAACTAACGACTAAGACAAAGAATACGAGTGGATTGAGCAAATCTGCAGGATGACGAACCGTCAGCAAAAGCTCTCTCTGGATAATACTCATCAGCACTTTAAACCGCCACCTAATAGTAACTCGTCAATTTTTTGATCCATATTAATCGATTGATGACTGGTAAAGATGATTGAGCCACCCTCACGAATGTGGGACCGAAATCGATCTTCAAGTTTGGAAATACCCTCGACATCAATTGCGCTAAACGGTTCATCCAGAAGCCACACTGGACTCTCTATCAAGTAGAATCTCGCTAAATTGATTCTCTTACGCTGTCCTTCGGATAGGTTTCCAGCTAGAACATCTTCATATAAGCCAAGCCCAACCTCAGTGAGCGCTGTGCTAATTTTTTGAGCGTTAGGAGAAAATTGCTGAATCTCACACAGCCAACTTAAGTTCTCCCTAACGGTCAATAAATCCTTTACCCCGGGCTTATGACCTAAATACAGGGGATGTTTTTCCAGATCCCAATTGACATCACCTTCATATTCTTTAAAAAGCCCACACAAAATACGCAGTAAAGTAGTCTTTCCCGCGCCATTGGGTCCTTTAATTTGTAAAACTGAACCAGGAGAAAGTGAGAAAGACAAACTATCTAATAACAGCCGCTCATCACGCTCACAAGAAAGGTCTTTGACTTCAAGCATTAATTACCCAATCCCCATTCCGCCTCTGCCTCAAGTTTTTCCATAAATGAGGTTTCGTAGGCTTCTTCAGGCTCAGATCGAACAAGTTTATCGAGTACCACAGCGTCCTTTCCTAACAAGATGCGCCAACGTTCATCTCTAACACCTTGCAACATCATCGAGGCAGCCTCTTCGGCTGTCATTGGCGCATTATCTCTAAAGTTCTCGGCGCGTGCTTGGATCATGCCTTTAACTTCTTCGTCATCGTTAACCTCAACACCTTCTTTTTGTAATCTATCTCGAATACTACCTAATTCTTCGCCGCTCAAATCTTTAACATCTCGACGACCCAAGACCTTACTCGAATTAATAATGATGGACGTGCCGATATGGCCTGGCATCACCACAGATACTTTCACGTGGGGAGCATTGATTCTTAAATCGTTAATCAGGGCTTCGGAAAACCCTTTTACCGCAAATTTTGCAGCACTATAGGCTGTGTGAGTTGATGTAGGGCCGACAGAAGCCCAAAATCCATTGATGCTACTGGTATTAATCATATGGGCTTCATCACTGGCGACGAGTAAAGGCATAAATGCTCGAGCGCAGTAATAGACCCCATACCAACAAACATTAAATGTTCGCTCCCATTCATCTCTGGACCCATCAACAAAACTCGTCAGACTTGCGATGCCCGCATTATTAAAAAGTAAATTAATATGATCTCGACCGTGGGATTCTTTGACCTCATCTCTAAAACGATTTACATCCTCTTCATTCGACACATCACAGCGATGAGATGAGATTTTGACGCCTTGAGGTGCTTCGGCTTTGCACAGCTCAATCGTTTTTTGCATGTTTTCATCAATTACGTCACAGATAGCAATATCGCAACCTTCAGCGACAAGCTGTCTGGCAAGCGCCCTCCCCATACCTGTACCACCACCCGTAATAACTGCAAGCTTTCCCGAGAAGTCCTTCATGAAACATCCTTAACAAAAGTAGGCAAAAATAATCTTAAGAAAGCCATGCTAAGTCACTTGCCGAAAGTTATCAAAGCATAAAGTTTTAAGTCTACTGGCCGATAGTTCAAACATAGAAATACAGACAATAAGTGCAGACAATAAGTGCAGACAAGAGATGTGTATAGAGCTTACGCCAAACGTTGAGAACTGATGGAAATACTGTCCCAATCCATTCAAAAAGCTTCCGTAAGTCTAGCGTCGGGCATTCGGCCTGCAAAAATTTCAGCACCCCCTTCTTCCAGCAATCAACAAAGTTATCTGGCCCAAGTCATTAAATTAATGGCTAATACAAATTTTGCCAGCGTCAAGGTTCTAAGCACACTACAGACTATTCAAATCGAGAGTACAAATAAGCTGAACCCTGGCCAGTTGATCAGCATCACACCGCAGGGCCGCGAACTAATCCTCCAAACTAATGTTCAACAAACTGCAGATCAAATCCTACGTTTGTTGTTACCAAGACAAGGTTCTATTAGAGAGGCATTGGTAAGCTTAGTCCGAACAATTCTAAACAATGAAGCCTCGAGTCATGAAGACAGATCTCCAAATATGGCAGCTCACCAACGACAGGGTAAGACACAAGAAACGAATAATTTAGTTTCAGCACTGGTCAAACAATTGCCGACTAGAACGGAAATAGTAAAACCCGAGCTACTGAAACAGTTAATACAAAATACCGGCTTGTTTCATTCCCGTGAGGGTATAAGTGATAAGCCTTTGACCCCGCAATCCGCTTTAGCACAAAAAACAAATACTTTAGGTCAATCTCTTTTACCTATATTAAAGGTTTTATTACAAAACAACTCATTTGAAGGAAAGAGTGAATTATATGGCCGTATCGCAGACTTAATAGCACGAATAATCTTGAACCAAATTCGACCCCTAAACAACTTAGCAGGAGACGATGTTGAATCTCGCCGCTCAGAGTTAGTCGCACGAAACGAAAACCAATTAGACGGGTTTAAAGGTGAAGCACCTATTTTTGAGGATAAAATTTCAAGCAGCTTAATAAGCGAAATTGTGTAGAACCAAGCTAACAGCATGTTTTCCTAGGAGAGGATTTATAGATGGATGAGGAATACGATAGCGATATCAAACGGGCCATTGCGCTAAAATATGATGGAAGTGGTGCCCCAAAGGTTACCGCAAAGGGTGAAGATTCACTCGCACGAGAAATTATGGAAATAGCAGAAGCATTTTCGGTACCGACTTTTCAACAATCTGATCTGGCAGATTTGTTATACCAATTAGAACTCAGTGAAGAAATTCCACAAGCCTTGTATGTTGCTATCGCAGAAATAATATCTTTTGCTTACATGCTTGTTGGTAAAACACCCGAAGGTTTCGAAAGTGAGCACATTAGCGAAGAAATATAAGAGACAGACTTTCTTAAAAGCCTATCCTACTTTAGGATGACTAATACCCATTATTCTGAGGATGCAATCTATGCATTTATCAAGAAGACCAATTCGTCTGTTTACTTTAGCCTTATGTCTTACCCTACTCTCATCTTGCAGTGATCCCATTGTGATGATCCCAGGTAAAGTGCTCAGTGGAAAAGAATTACTTCCGCCTCAAATTTGGGAGAATATTCCAGATACAATTCAAGTTGAAACCAATCTAGCGGACAGCTACTCCATTAATATCTGGGGGGTAGGCATAGCAGAAGATCTTTATATCGCGACGGGCGAGGAAGGTACAAAGTGGAGTGACTTTATTGATCAAAGTCCAAACGTGAGAGTTCGAATTGATAAAGATATCTATCAGCTTACGGCGGCTCTTATCACTGAAAAGGTGGAAAGAGAAAAAGTCACCGCTGCCTACATCACGAAATATGATGTAGACAAAGATGACAATTGGTTACGTACCGGACTGATCTTTCGTTTAGACCGATTGAATTAATAGATCGAATCAAAAGACCTTATAGATGACAGTTCACTACTAATCATTGGCGTATAGCGTGACAACACACGCGCCACCCAGACCTAGATTGTGCTGCAAGGCATGACTGACGCCATCAACCTGACGTGCGCCAGCATCACCCCGTAATTGCCAGACAAGCTCAGTACACTGCGCTAAGCCTGTTGCACCCAAGGGATGCCCCTTAGATAAGAGACCACCAGAAGGGTTAGTTACAACCCGTCCACCATAGGTATTTTCTTCATCCCAAATAAACTTTTCTGCGGTACCAGGAGGTGTTAATCCTAAAGCCTCATAACTCAGTAACTCATTCGCTGTGAAACAATCATGTAATTCAACAACTTGAATATCTTCAGGACCAATACCTGCTTTCTCATAAACTTGTTTAGCTGCTGCTTCGGCCATATCATAACCAACTAACTTACGCATAGAATGATCTTCTAAAGTGCTGGAAAAATCTGTCGTCATCGCTTGAGCTTTAATAGTAATGGCATTATTTAGGCCATGTTTTTTGGCAAAATCCTCACTACAGATAACCGCGGCCGCCGCACCGCAAGTCGGCGGACAACATTGGTATCTCGTTAGCGGACCATAAATGTGAGGGGAGGCCATAATTTCATCAACCGTAAGCAGATCCTTAAATACTGCATAAGGATTATTCACGGCATGCTTTCTCGCTTTTTCAGAAATTTTCGCAAATGTTTCATCTTTAGTCCCGTACTCGGCGGCATACTCTATACCTGCGCCGCCAAAGAATTGAGCAGCGCCAGGCGCGCCCTTATCAACCCCTTGAATGGAAGACATTTCTTTGAACATTTTTCGCATAGGACTTGGGCGATCATTAAACACGGCACCAAGCGCACCGGGAACCATTTGCTCGAAGCCCAAAGCAAGGGCGCAATCGGTCATACCCGATTCAACGGCTTGTCTGGCAAGGAAAAGTGCAGATGAACCGGTTGCACAATTGTTGTTAACATTGATCACGGGCACACCAGACATACCCAAACCATAAACCGCAGCCTGACCCGCTGTAGAATCACCATAGACATAACCGACATAAACTTGACCTATGTCCTTGTAGGCAATACCAGCATCCTCAAGGGCTAAGCGGGCTGCAGCTTCACCCATAACAGGGTAATCGTCACTCTTACCAGGTTTCGTGAAAGGGATCATGCCGACACCGGCCACTTTTACTTTAGACATAACTTCACTCCAGTATTTGATATTGCATCAATAAATAAATAGGTCGACAAGTCAAATATAGAATTATTTCGGAATCGAAGTCAAATAAAGTCAAATAAAGAATATAGTCAAAACAATAGAGGCAAAGGAAATAAGTCTTTTAAATTTAACTAACATCTACAAGCACCTTATTTTTGACTATTTTACTCAAGAAGGTTTTTTGTAAAATACATACTGTGGATATCAATTTGATAATCTGAAAACGGCTTACACTCCTTAAAACCAAAACTTCTATACAGTTTTTGAGCCGGTACAAAGACATCTATTGATCCGGTTTCCAAGCTCACATCTTCATAAGATTGTGACTTAGCGAAGTCTAAAATATGCCTTAATAATTTGCCAGCAACGCCTTTCCTTAAAAAAGATTGAGAAGTTCGCATTGACTTAATTTCTGCATGTTTTTCATCGATTCTTTTTAGGGCCCCACATCCGGCTAGATCATCATCGATCCAAGCTGTCCAGAAAGTAATAGCAGAATTTTTAAACGCATCTTGATCGAGTGCATGCACACTTTCAGGGGGTGAGTGCTTCAACATATCTTCATGGTGTTCAAGAAGTAACTGCTTAAGCTCGATATTTTCAGGGTTATCGAGTTGAATCTTCATCATAATGTGTCCATAATTTAAAATCGTCAGCTAAGTCAAGCCCCTGACGCTCGCGCACTAAACGCTTAAGATCATATTGAGGTAAATCATCCGTGATGCGATCCCACGCGGGAATAAATTCAACAAAGATATGTTTGTCAGGTTTCATACCAGGATCCTCATCAAGGAGACCCGCTGGTACTTCAAGCATGTCTGCTGAGGGATGGGGTGACGGTACTGGACTGCCACAGGTAAAGCAAAAGTAGTTTTGGTAAGCGGGCGGTCCGTAAAGTAGGGGAGCTTCATAGGAAGAAAGCATCTCCTTTCCATGTGTCATTTTATAAGCAGTGGAGGGTACCAAAATACTTGGCATGCCTTGTCCACCGCTGACTTTTCTACATCGGTTACAGTGACAAATTTCAAAAGGGCCAATCGCCCTCTCAAATTGGAAACGCACTGCACCACAAAGACAGCTACCATGAATCGTCATTTAACTAACCCTCAGCCATTTTTGTGAATAAACAAACCACACCTTCTTCTGTCCTAATGATTACTATCTTATCTGTGTTGTCTAAGCTCTCGAATATTTGAATCAAGGTAGTACTTATTAGCACTGGGAACTTACAAATAATACTGAATAACTTAGGCATTATCTGCATTCCCAGTAATATGTATTTTCAATTGAATATCAAGGTCATCATTGCATCCCTTGAATTAACGCAATATTAGCATCTGAGGCAGCAAAACGATGTTGTGCCAATTCCTGATATTCCTCAGAGTTGTACCAGGCTTTTGCCTCAGCTTCAGTAGGAAACTCTAGCAATACGGTTCTTGTAAATATCCAGTCCCCTTCCATCGTCTCAGGATCCTCATCTACAGCTAGCAACTTACCGTTGTACTTGGAAAAGATATCCATAAATCCATCACCGTACTTTGCATACCTAACTCGGTCATGGATGTTGATTTGTGCTACAAAATATGTCGACATAAATAGTCTCTTACTCTCATAAATATTATGATGATATTATTTTCTCATTTCTTGGGAAACGTAGCCAATTCAAACATAGGGCCACCACGACAAGTTCAACAAAAAGATAGATATACATCACCACATTGGGACTACCATCAATGAACATTCCAATTGATCGCGTGGAAGCCATACAAGTCATTAATAAAAGGAAACACACTACAGCGGTGCGAAGTGTTTCTATCTTTATCGCGAGAATTATCAACACAAGGCCTATAGCAATCGACATCCCGCCATAAGTTGCTCGCATATCGATCAAAGAAGACGAGGTAGAGTGTATACCCCCAGTAACAAACTCAGAAAATTGAGTCGGAAAGATGGCAAACAAAAATCCATAAATAAGAAAGAATCCAGCACCAAGTAAACACAATATTTTTCCGCTTTTCATAAAAACACACCCATTTACTAAAGCTAATAAATTCCTTATTAAAAATAGTAAATCGTTCCTCTCTCTGTTTTATGTCAATGGCAATTCATCTCTAACCTTAACAAATATCATTAAGAAAAGAAAAAAACCTATAAACTTGGAAACTCACTACACCACTAAATCAGTTTACTAGGCTACCTCGACCGAATGCTGGCTAAAACTTAACTTGATTCGCCAAATCCACAAATTCTTTCGGTATATCTAAAGAGCGAATCTCCGTGGGCGCAACCCCCGCACCTGTTTGATATTGTTTAAGCTGGAACACATAAGCCAATATTTTCGCAACTGCCACATAAAGCCCCTGTGGTATGTATTGACCTATTTCAGTTGAGTAGTACAGCGATCTAGCAAGTATGGGATAACTCACGATAGGAATATTATTTGCCTTGCCGACTTCCCTGATGAGACTCGCGACATTATCAACGCCTTTTGCGACCAGCTTGGGAGAATTCATGCCAAGGGAATCGTATTGTAGAGCGATGGCATAATGAGTTCGGTTTGTGATGATAACGTCTGCATCTGGGACTTCAGACATCATCCGACCCCTGGCCATTTCTTGCTGTCCCTGACGAATCCGGCTTTTAACCTCCGGCTTGCCTTCGGTGTTTTTCATCTCATCTTTGACTTCTTGCAGGGTCATTTTCATTTTGTTTGCGTGATCAAATATTTGGAAAGGTACATCCACCAAAGCAATAATTAAGATGGACAAGTTCATCAGTAGAAAAGACATGATGACAGTAAAAGCTGCTGTTGGGATCGCAACATCTAGGCTTTGCTTTCCCAACATCTCTATCGTTGGTATATTGCCGAGCAATATGGTTATAGCGGCTGCGGCGACTACCATAAATTTCGCTAAAGCTTTAACGAGTTCCATTAGCGCCTGAAGAGAGACCATTCTTTTGACACCCTTTACAAAGCTCATGCGACTCCATTTTGGCGCCATAGCTTGGGGCGACATCAGCATACCACCCATGGAAACTGGTCCAACAAAGGCAGCTAGAAGAGTAAGTAGAAAAAACGGAATAGTTATTTTTATTGCATCAAGTCCCGACTTAGTAAAATGGATACCCATTTGCTTAGGATCATAGAGGACTTCCCGATCTAACATAAAGTTATAACGAAAAAATTCCTTCCCCCTTCATACATGTCAGGACCGAAGATCAACAAACCAAATGAACCCGCCATCAATACAAGTAAAGTATTAAGCTCCTTCGATCTCGCAATTTGACCGTCATCCTTTGCCTTTTCCAGTTTCTTGGCGGTGGGTTCCTCGGTTTTTTCCTGGGCACTTTCTTCTTCAGCCACAATCTATCCCCATCTTAATTCGGCAAAGCAAATAAATTTTTTAATAAAGTCAAACACTCAGATAAGAGTGATTGATACTGAGGTAAAAAACCAGACAGTCCAATCCATAGAATGATTAAGCCCATCAACATCGTAAAGGGAAAACCAAGGGAAAATACATTGAGTTGAGGCGCTGCCCTCGTCATGATGCCAAAAGCAAAGTTGATTGTAAGTATTGCGGTTACAGCGGGTAACGCGACAAAGAGTGCGCTTGCAAATAACCAACTTCCTGCAGAGGCAATTTGAAAAGTGCCGCCAAATTGCCACTCTGTACTCACCGGCAATATACGAAAGCTCTCTATCAGAATTTCGATAGCCACCAAGTGTCCATTCATTGCCATAAATATCAGTGTTGTCAGCATCAAGTAGAATTGGCTAATGATCGCGACAGTTACACCATTGGCCGGATCGACCATTGACGCAAAGCCAAGCCCCATTTGCATGGCTATCATTTGTCCGGCAAGAATAAATATTTGAAACGGTATCTGAATAAGGAAAGCCATCGATACCCCAATCAAAAGTTGTTCTGCTGCTAAAACATAAGTTTGCATTGATAAAAGTTCTACATCTGGCATAGGTGGTAACACTGGCATAACAGCGATGGTTATCACCGTGACTAAACCTGCTCGAAATAAAGGCGAGACAAGCCGTGTGCCAATAATGGGCATGACCATGATAAACGCTCCGATGCGAATAAATGGCCAAAGAAACTGACCTAGCCACATCATCAATTTGGCTTCACTTAGGTCGTAGCTAGTCATAAGGAGCTAGTCATAAGGAGCTAGTCATCACAAATCAACCAATGAGCAAAGGTACACTGGTTATTAGCATCAGCGCATGTTCAATCAGCATATTTAAAATCCAAGGCCCTAAGATCATGATTGTCGATAGTGTCACCAGCAGACGAGGAAGGAAGCTTAAGGTTTGTTCGTTAATTTGAGTAGCTGCTTGAAACATACTGACAATGAGGCCAATAATTAAGCTAGGGATGATCAAAGCCGCAACAATGAGCACAATTAACATCAATGCTTCTTTAAAATCATCCAACACAACTTCTGGTGTCATAACAAATCCGCTAAGCCATTCCGAAACTACTAGCCAATGTCCCAATAACCATGGCCCAGCCATCTATCAAAATGAATAACATCAATTTAAAGGGCAAAGAAATAATAATCGGTGAAAGCATCATCATACTCATCGACATCAATACACTTGCCACTACTAAGTCAATAATCAGGAAGGGAATAAATAACAAAAAACCAATCTGGAAAGCGGTTTTTAACTCACTCGTAACAAAGGCTGGGGCTAGAACAAAAAAACTGACATCATCCGCAGCCTGAGGTTTTTCAGATTCAGATATTCTAAGAAACAATGCCAAATCATCTTCGCGAGTCTGGGCTAACATGAATTTTCGAAAAGGGTCTGACGCCGCCTCAACAGCAGCAAGCGGGCCTAGTTCCTCCGCCAAATAGGGTTGCAGCCCTAATTCATTGGCTTCTTTTAAAACAGGTTGCATAACAAATATACTTAAGAACAGGGCTAGTCCAACAAGGACCTGATTTGAAGGTGTCTGTTGCAAACCGAGTGCTTGACGTAATATTGCGAATACAACAATTATTCTAGTGAAGGCGGTCATCATCATCACGATAGAAGGCAATAGTGTTAGGGCCGTCATCACAGCGAGGATCTGTAACGTTACAGTATAGGTAACACCACCCTCTGTTTCCTGAAATGCTACAGCGGGAATACCTAGTTTCCCTGCATCAGCAGCAAAAAAATCTTCTGCTGTTTCTGCCAATGCAATATCAGGCAAACACAGGCAGGCTATTACGAAGAATAAAATTCGGCTCATCCATAAACCTCAATAGAATGCTTTAAATTTCTTCTCTTACGATGAGTTGATCGTAAGATTGAATTTTCTCAATTTTTTCTGGACTGACGCCCAGTAACACCTGTTGTTTATCACCGACCTGAATTAATATTATTTTTTCCTTCATGCCTAAAGATAAACTCGCTACAATTTTTATTGGTCCTTGGGTCTGAAACCCATTTCCCTTCATTTTTTTTAGCACATAAGCACTACAAATAATGAGTCCAACAACTACACTTAAATACATTGATACTTGGATTATATTTTCTAGCACAATATCTAACCTAAACGCCTAATACGTTCGGCAGCACTGATAACATCCGTTAGACGAATACCAAACTTTTCGTTAACCACCACAACCTCTCCATGAGCAATTAGAGTATTGTTTACCAAAACGTCTAAAGGCTCGCCTGCGATGCGATCCAGTTCGATGACCGAACCTTGATTTAGCTGCAATAGATTTCTAATGCTAATCGGCGTTGTGCCAACCACCATCGAGATATTCACTGGTATATCAAGAATGACTTCTAGATCAGGATTGTCGCTGTCAAAGTTACTCGATCTAGCTTTATCGACTAATTCATTCATCTCAGGAGATTCTGCATTTTCAAAACCTTCCTGTTCTTCCATTGCGGCAGCCCAGGGATCTTCAGCGTCTGTTGCCTCTACATCATTGCCTTGGTTTTTCTTTACATTTTTATCTATGATGTCGTCTTCATCACTCATATCAACTCCATTTGTAAACTATCGCGTTCTGCGGCATTCATCTCTTTTTTATGAACCTGCTGGCTGCATTATTTTTTAGGCTAGATTGCCATTTCTACTACCAAGGCTGGTTTTAAACATCGGAACATCGTTTGCGGTTAGAACAAATTCTTCCGGTAGCTCTATCGGGATAACATCACCCGGCGCTAAATCGACAAGGTCACGCAGCATAATTTTTCTTTCAACTACGGTGCAATTCAAATCAACATCACATCCAAGCACTTCTTTTCGTAATGACTTTTCCCAGCGATCATCAATATCATCAACATCACTTTGGACACCGGCATCTAGCTGTTCTCTTATTGGTTCAAGCATGGAGTAGGGAAAGGTAAGGTGTAAATCACCACCCCCACCATCAAGTTCAATGTGGAATGAATTGACCACGACCACTTCACTGGGGCTGACGATATTCGCAAGAGAGGGATTAACCTCTGAACTGACATAATCAAAATCTATAGGCATGACATTACTCCATGCTTCTTTCATGTCATTAAAAACTTGTTTAAGCACTAACTGAATAACTCTCAATTCGGTGGGTGTGAACTCACGACCTTCAATTTTTGCATGTCGTCCATCCCCTCCAAAAAAGTTATCTACCAATTTGAAGACGAGTTTCGCATCAAGAATGAATAATGCGGTTCCTCTTAGGAGGCTCACTTTTACTAAATTGAGACTGGTTGGAACATAAAGTGTATGAACATATTCACCAAACTTTATGAGTTGAATGCCGCCAACCGAAACGTCGGCACTGTGGCGTAATAAATTAAACAGACTAATACGGGTATAACGCGCAAAGCGCTCGTTTATCATTTCTAAGGTAGGCATTCGACCACGAACGATTCTGTCTTGGCTCGTGAGATCCCAGTTTTTTATGCCTTCCAAGCTCTCATCGTGTTCTGTTTCGACATCACCGTCATCAACGCCGTGTAAAAGCGCATCAATTTCATCTTGAGATAGTAAATCTTGTACTGACATTTCTTAATCCATTAATAAATAGTCTATTGCATGACAAATTGCGTAAACAAAACCTTCTCAAGACCCTTAATTTCTGCCTCAGTTTCTAATATCGCTTCGATAGCGGCTGTGGCTAAATTTCGTAGGGATTCCTTACCTTCTGGTTTCTGTAGTTCAAGATAAACGGCATCAGCAAAAAGCATGACTAGCGCGTTACTTACCAAAGGCTGATGTGTTTCGAGAGCGGTGACGACTTTTTCACTTCTTGTCACTAAGGTGACTTCGACCTGCATGTAACGCTGCCGGTTATTAGCACTGAATGTCGTAATAAAGACGGGTCTGATTTTATGGTAAATGGCGATGCCTTGATCTTCATCATAAGCTTCTTCTTCACTAGACTCTTCACCTTCCTCAGCAACTGTCTCGTCATCACCCATCATGAAGTACCAGTAAGCTCCTCCACCAGCACCCGCTAGTATCACTAAAACGACAAGCGCGATGACGATGAGCTTCAACTTACTCTTGGGTTTACTGCCTTCTACAATTTCTTCGTCAGCCATGTCAAATTATCGGCACTTATGTCTACAATGTTAATAGAGCAATGAACGTGCCAGTGCAGGCTCATCAATATCAGTGTAGACCAAGAATTTACATATGCGCCCAGAATAGGGCCCTAGCTATCCGCTAAACATAGTCGTCTATGAGGCCAAGTGTTATCTCTCTTGTCAGCTCTTGGCTCGCAATTTCTTCAATGTCTTCCCCGCCTCTACTTTCTCCAGAGTCAGACTGTCCCTCCTGACTGGCGTCCTGGCCCACGTGGGCCTCTGCGAGGGAGAATCCAGAGTTTTCTAACATTTCGCGCAACCTAGGTATTGTCTGTTCTAAGGCATCTCTCACCTAGCTGGAATGGCTAATAAACTGAACGCTGGCCTGCTCACTGTTGAGGTTAATTCGAACCTCGATAGGGCCCAGCTCTGGTGGTGTTAACTGAATTCTCGCGCTATTAATTCTTTGATTCACCAATAGAGATATTCTTCCTGCAATTGCATCTCCCCAGTCAACAGAGCCAACCTTTATCGGCACTGACACCTCTGTTTTTTGCAGGCTCGCCAAATTGATGTCACTGAGCTGGCTTAGTGCTAGGGGCATTGATTGATCTGATCGACCATCCAATGCAACCTTATTGACACCTTTGGTTAAAAGCGTCAGGTTTAGGCTTTCTGATAGTTCCCCGCCTTTGGCTAGCATGCCGTCTTTGCCTACGCTAAGGCTTAGGTCAATACTAGAAATCCCTTTTGCGATGGTAGCTTTCGGTTGAACATCAGAAAACAAAAATGTTTCATCTCCCAAAATTTCGTCTAACGATTCTTCAGGTTTTCGGGATTCGCGTCCCAGCGGTAATTCCTTGCCCCCACTTGACCGAGCATTGCCGTTTTCTGATACCGTTTTTTCATTTGCGATTTTTTTATTAGCATTTTCTGTATTGTATTCTGCAGCGATAACACGAGAAAAATCCTTAGAATTGTCAGGGCTTTTGGGCTTTGCTGGAGGTTTTTCTGCAGATACCGATGACAATAACTTGTCACTACTTAGACAGGGCATCATTACTTTTTATCCTCTATTTTACATAGGGATAAAGTTAGCAATCACCGTGCCAAATTAGAGTAACGAACCTAAACGGGGCAATAAATCTGTATAGATCTCTTTACACAAAAAATGATAATTACGTTTTTTCTTCAATAAGAACTTTAACGCTTTCGTATTCAGCAATAACTTGTTGTAATAATACTAAGGCTTCGGCGAATTTAGATTCTCTTGAGAGATCTTCTATACCTGCGCAAAGACTAGCGAGAGCTTGGGCGCCAATGTTTAAACTGCTACCCTTGAAACCATGGGAGATTTCCCGAATGGCGGCTAAATCCTTCTGCTTAAAGGCTTCTTGCAAAGCAGCCAATTTAGAGTTTGAATCCAACAAATAGGTTTCTAACAAAACCTCAAAGTCTTCTTCCATGATCTCTTTGAGTTCTTCGAAAGTTGCTTTGTCGAGGTGATCTGAAAACGCCATTAGGCTTCTCGCTGCCATTCAAAAAAAACCTCAACTTCATTCCCCCGGCCGGAGTACTGAATATCTTGACATAGCGTTTTTAATAACTGGATGCCGCGCCCATGCAAATTTTCGTCATTACTACCGACTTTGAAAACATCATTATTGTAGTCAAATCCAGCACCACTATCCTCTACTAGAAATCGCAATCGTCCTCCACCTTCAGAAGGTAGGTGATCGAAAGAGAATTTAACCCATCCCTCGTACAGCCCCGCAAGACCCTCTTCCCGTTTTTCATAGTACTCAACGAATCCAGGGGGATTAGATTTTAACTTCGAATCCAAACCAATGACACCGTGTTCTAGGGCATTCGAATAAAGTTCTGCAAGAACAATATACAAGGTTCCACTGTGGGGCCTGAGCCCAGGAACTTCCATCAAAAGATGTAACAACAAAGGTAAGGGATTAAAGTCCCTAAGTGTCGCTGGGCCGAGTTGATACGTCATGCTCCAATCAGTAGGTCCAGAAATTGCCCCCATTTCTAATTCAATCTGATCCGCGTGAACCATATCACTATCTATCATCATAAATTCAAGCATCGTAATATCATCATTTCGGCCAACCTGATCAATATAAGTCGTCACATCCTCATTGATGGACTCAAATAAATCGTCGAGATTTGTATTATTAATAAACAAATTCTTAAGGCGTTCTTCACCAAACATTTCGGCATTTTCATTTCTTGCCTCATGGATACCATCTGACCATAGATAGAACCTATCCCCGAGACTCATCTGAACTTCAACACAGGTATCATCAAATTGTTTTGGACCTAATACGCCTACAGGTAAATGTTTGCTCTCAAATATTTCCATTTCGCCGTTCGCACGAATAAGGTAGCAGTCAGGAAGACCACCTAACCAAACCGTCATGGTTTGTTTCTTAAAATTGATGCCCATCATACCAGAACAACAAAAAACGTTCACTAGGAATATCGATTTCAGCTTTAGATTTATCTCTCTTAGAATATCACTCAAACCAAAGCCTTTCGCTGACATACCGTAAAATATTTCCGCTAAAGGCATTGCTCCAATCGCCGCAGGCAAACCATGACCAGTAAAGTCTCCTAAAAGTATATACATACCTCCGGATGGTTTATATGCTGCTAAAAGCACATCTCCATTAAAAACCGCGAGCGGGGAAAGTAGGTATTTTAGATTTGGTGCATTTAAACTCCCACTATGGGCAACATTATCAAAGACCGCTTTTGCGACACGCTGTTCTTCTAACAAATAAGTATTGTTTTGTGCAATTTGATCTCTTTGGCGCTGGAGTGTTTGATGCATCTGAAGCATGCGTTAAAACGCATGTATTTTGGCTTTTAAAATAACTCTTTGGTAGGGCTTACTAAGAAAGTCATCTCCTCCAGCATCAAGACAGCTTGCTAAAGATTCCGCGTCAGTTAGAGAAGTCAGGAAAATAATCGGTACAAGGTCTTCTCCGGCTATATTCTTTATTTCTCTTGCAGCACCTGAACCATCAAGTTCTGGCATGATGGCATCGAGCAAAACAAGATGTGGGCGAGATGAAGAAAATAAATCAACTGCTTCTCTACCATTTACCGCTTGAACGACTTCATGACCTTCTTTCTTCAAGATGGTGCTAAGAATTAGACGATCAGTATCATTATCATCTGCTACTAATATTTTGAGTGATTCCGTCATAATTTAACAGCTGTCAATATCGCTGGTGCGATATCAAGCAATGGAGAACAATTGCTCAAAATTCGAAATCGTTAATATCTTCTTTACATCATTGTTGCAGTTAACAATTTTGATACTAGCGCTATCTCCACCAGCGTGATCTCTCAACAACAACATACCGAGAGCCGAGCTGTCCAAATAGGTGGCTTCTTTCATATCAACACAATATTCATCAGGATCCTGTTCTGTTTTTTCATAAGATTCCCTGAAGTTTTGATGTGCACTAAAATCAAATCGCCCTTCAATGTTGATGGTGAGTTCTCGCCCATCTTTTGATGATGAAGCCCAAATAGACATTTTATTTCCTCATACTAAATAAGAGATATTGACACTCCTTTACATTAAGAATACACGAGAATCAGATCTTTCCAAGTAATTTTCATCTTTTTCTAGCGTGATTTTTAACACACATTACTTACAGCCTCGCACGCGTAGAAGCCGGTCTAGTCTACTAGATGGGACTCTTGATGCTAATAGTAGACCTTGAATTCCAACTTGCTAGATATGGGAAGATAAATAGCGATTTTTTTAGCTAGCGGGCAAAAGAGGTGCTAGCTTTGGGATGTGCGCTCTCAGAAAAATGTCTTAAATTGAGCAGAAATTTCGTCGAGTTCTGTCTCCTCTTTCTTCTGCTTCGTTTTCTCTTCTTTCAATAATCGCTTTTCCACAATTTTTTCAATCGATTTACTTTTTACGCGATGAACTAGCCAATTATCCTTCTCCTTCAACATCGCGCATTTACTGAGTGCTAATTGTTGTTCCTGAAGCTTGATAACCTCATTAAGTTGTATGAGAAACTGACGCGTTGATTGAAGTTGATAAGCATTAACGGGCGTAAGTGATGGTTTTTGGTAATCCGCCAAAAATACTTGAAGTTCATTTAGCTTAGTTTGATTCTCACCCATGACTTTCTGAGCGTTCGCCAGCATTCGGGCTGCATTATTCTCTTTAATTTCTGCAAGATTCAAAATAGTTTGCAAATTGGACTTGGCGTCTTTGCTCATAAAAAACAGCTCATACTAGAAAGTTCACACTATTTTCCCCATTTTGTCTAAACATGGCTTTAAGCGTAGTCGTTCAGTAATATCTTGCTTTAGAAAACTTTTTAGATGGGGGAACTTCTCGACAGCAGAATCCAATTCCACATCATTCCCAGGTGCATAAGCACCCACAGAAATGAGATCCTCGTTTCTACGGTATAAGGAATAGTGCTGACGAAATTTTGTTGCCAACATCCGATGTTCTGGTGTAACAATGTTGGGCATTGTTCTACTGATTCAGGCCTCTATATCGATGGCAGGAAAATGCCCTGATTCAGCTAATTGTCTAGACAATACAATGCATAAGTGTCATCAAAGAGACAACTTCACAAGAAGTACAAGCGCAGTACGAGGCTTGTCCTTATCCAAGATGGACAGCTTTAGACTTTGCGACAAAAACCGACTACGGCCAGGCGCTCTCTGCTGAACTCTTAGGTTTTGCACCGCCTTCTTTTTTGCGAAATCAAACAATCAAGGTTTTGGTTGCGGGTTGTGGTACTGGGAAGCACGCTATTCAGGTCGCACAATATTTTCGTAATGTAGAGGTAACCGCCATTGATCTAAGCCGGACGAGCCTTGCCTACGGTAAAAAAATGGCGCGCAAGTTCGACATCCAAAACATCGAATTTCTCCAGAGAGATATTCTACATCTCGATAGCCTAAGAGAAAAATATCACATTATCGAATGTTCAGGCGTCCTTCACCATATGCAAGATCCAGTAAAAGGTTGGAAATTTCTTCTTCCCCTGCTTAAGCCAGGGGGGCTATTGAAGGTTGGTTTGTATAGTGAAAGAGAACGACAAACTGTGACTAAAGCCCGTGAGTTAATAAAGGAAAACCAACCACGACAAGCAACGAGCATATTAGAATCTTTAGACAGGCGATTCTAGATAACCTTGTGGATGGAGATTTTAATCTCATCAAGCAATCCAACGATTTTTATAACCTCAGCGGTTGCCGAGACTTGTTGTTTCACGCAAAAGAGTACCAATTCAACCCATTGTCTATCCACACTGTTCTTCAAGAATTGGATATGCATTTTTTAGGTTTTGTCAACATAGCCTCGAAGGTTAAAAAAGATTTTGACCGACAATATACAGAAGATAAAAATCGTATTAATCTGGCGAACTGGGAGGATTTTGAGACACAGTACCCCGATACTTTTGGCCATATGTTTCAATTTTATTGCCAATTAAATACTGGGACTATTAGCAACTTCCCATAATTAGATTGGGATTGGCTTGCCATTCCTTTCTTCAATTTATTATCATCCTAACTTCGTTTTAGAAATGTTAGGTCATGACTCTACTCGCAATCGCCCTTGTCATCATCACGCTTACCTATTTATTGGCGCCGCGTCCAACATTACAGGCCAAAAACCTAAGCGCGAGCACCAGTAAACTGAATATTGCTGAACTAGAAAATTGGTTAGAAACTCGTGAAACAAAAACGGAAAATCTAATTGAATCAGCAAACGCACATATTCATTGGGCTGATGAAAAAGTCAAAACGCCCATTAGCTTCCTTTATATTCATGGATTCTCAGCCAGCTGGCAGGAAACTGCACCTCTAACACAAAAACTCGCAGATAAATATTCCGCAAATGTTTTACAAGCCCGAGTCGCTGGACATGGAACCGGTCCTTCTGGCATGTTATGCAGTGCTGAAGATTGGCTCCAAAGCGTCGCTGACCAATTTGAAATTGCGAGGAAAATCGGTGACAAAGTGGTTATTGTAGCCACCTCGACAGGTGCAGCATTAACGACCTGGTTACTCTTCCAAAACGATACCAGAAACGACATCGCTGCCTGCCTTTTTGTTTCACCCAATTTTAGAATACGAAATCCATTTGGATTTTTACTTACGTGGCCTTGGTCAGAACATTGGATACATTTTATTCTTGGGAAAGATGTAAAGTGGGAACCTGGGTCATCACTAGAAGCCGCGGTATGGACACATGAATATTCAACCTTGGCATTAATAGAAATGCAGAAAACTGTTGATTGGGCGAATAAACAAAACTTCGAAAATTTGAAGGTACCAATGGCTTTAATGTATATGGAGAATGACGAAACTATTCATCCACCAAGCGCGATTAACATATTTGAGCGTTGGGGCTGTAAAAATAAATCACTGCTAAAGGTTGCCGTTGACGGGGATGCAACAGACCACGTTTTTGTAGGTGACATCACTGCACCACATAGACTCGACTGGAGTGTTGAACAATTTTATCAGTTTTTAACGCCGCTGCTTGAAAAAGAGATTGAAAAAAAGATTGAAAAAAAGGCTTCTAAAAACCCGTGAGAGATAAAGTTAGCCAGGCCATCTACCTTCCTGCTATATTTTTTGGTTTTGCCTACTTAACTGCGCCTTATCACAATATTTTACCCGCTTACCTATTAGCAATATTCGAGCAGGGTCCCTACTGGGGCTTAGCCCTCATAATGATACTTTCTGTCATTTTTAATCGAGCGAAACTCGTCCTCTTAAGTTCGTTGTTAACGCTTGTTTATTACCTTCAATCAACAGAACAGATTGCCGAGATTGCGACAGGTGCTAGTTTTGTAATATTGCAATTCGGCCTTACCGCACTAGTACCTACTAACTTTGCTTTCATTAGTTACTACCAAGAAAGAAGCATTAGTAGTTTTTGGAGGGCTGGATTTATCGGACTTCAGGTCGCGACTAAACAATCAATCTCACCTTTTAGGTTTTGTGATTGAGCGAGTAAGGGCGCTAGATGGGGATAAGCCTGTAAGTATGAAAGAGGCTGACGGCGAATATGGGTCGAATGCCACCTTGGATAGGGGTGCCCCTCATATTGCCGCCTGACAGTGATGGAAGTCGCATTAGAAATCTCGCCAATTGATGAGCGTGCTATTTTCTTTGCTTCGTTCTGCTCTTCCAAAAAGTCTGAAAAATTCAATTTATATAAACCGTGAAGAATGACCGACCACTCACTTAGCGCGATACTTGAAAGCACCGGATTTAGCGCGCTTAAGGGCATATACATTGCCAGCGTTAACATTTTATCCGTAATCAAAGTCAGGTCTTTAGCTGTATCCAAATACTGATTAATGGCATTCTGCAAGCCCGAAACTAGCTCACATTCCATTGGGGTTTGATAACAAATGTACTCATTATTGAAAGCCCTTTGGGCCATAGGCTCGAATAATGGCCCACCTACATGGTCCTTGCCGATATGCCCCTCATCTAAGAGCTGAGATAAAAGGCAGTAGCGCAACTCATTCAGAAAAATTTCAATTTTTGGGTTCGAAAAAAATAGGTGAGGTAAGGCTTTCAGCAAAAGCTGATTCTGTGCGATATCACACAATTCCAGTTCATATTTGTGGTCTTGAATATGAAGATTTCGGAAAATCAACTTCTCGACTAACTTGCAGACAATTTCATTATCGGTGAATTCAGCATGAAGAAACTGGATCAGATGGGATTCAAATCTCGGATGTAACTGAATCTCTGTTATGTGACTAAGGCAGTAGAATATGGATCTGAGCAGTTTTCCCTCTAGGCTAGAATCTTTATCAATGAGGACACAATAATTTTGATAAGCATCGCAAAAATGACCTGTCTGTTTCTGACAATCCGCATACAGCCATAAAGTATCGATTAATTCACGACTATCAACTTCACCATTTTTATGTGAGCGAAGCACATTCGCTAATAACGATTTCGCCTCATCAAATTGTCCTTGGTCCATTAAACCCTGACATTCTGAAAGAGAGTAAACTTTTACACGCGTATTAGCGGAAGCTTGCATTGTCTCATCCTTGAGAAAATAGTATATAACTTAAGGATAGACCATGATTTCTGCTTAAGATTAATACGCCTAGGCTTTTGGTTTTAACTACTGACCTAACCTCCATTATTCTTCACGTATAAAAGTTAAATTTCTGTGAACTTTTTTGAATAATACCTGTCAAAATTTGCAGACAGATTAGGTATACTCCACTCTCTTTTCGATTTCTCCCCCATAGAAAAGAGAGTTCTTCCCGGGCCAGCATTGCTGGCCTTTTTTTTACCTGCTGTTCTTACCTGTTGATGCTTTTGGCCTCTTCTTTTGATCTATTCTTTTGGTTTAAAAATATCGCTGCTCATTTTTTGATCAATTAATGTCTAAGGAGGAATTTACTAAGACTATGACAATGAAGTATTTAAAGAAAATTCAATAATTCGTCAATTTTATTCACTTTATGGTTTTGAGCCCTTGGATAAATGTTGCACGATACTCCTGGCCAGCAAGCAGATTCATAAACCAATGTGCAGTGCATTTATTTTACGTTAAGCTTTTCACTCCACTATCGATAGCAACTTGGAGATAAAAATGAGCATGTCATTTAACATTAATTTTAACGGTCAATGCCAAGAGGCCTTCGAATATTATTCGGAAAACCTTGGCGGAAAAATAGGAACAATGTTGATGTTCAAAGATTCCCCAGCGTCCTCAAGCGTACCTGAAGACCAACAGAATAATATTGTACATGCGAATATTAGTATTGACGGCGTTGAAGTGGCCGGGACGGATATTGGCCCAGATCTATACGAAAAACCGAAAGGTTTCTATGTATTACTTGGTGTAGATTCTGAAGAAAAAGCGAGATCTATTTTTGCTTCTCTAGAGTAAAACGGCCATATAATACTTGCCCTTCAGAAAAAATTTTGGTCTCCATGTTACGGCATAGTTGTTGACCGTTTTGGAGTACCCTGGAAAATTAATTGTGGCGACTAACAAAAAGTGCGCACGGACAGATGTTGCTTGGCAATTATATTTTCAAGGAGAGACTACGTACAAACCGGCAGCTGTTTATGTGCACTAATTAAGTACGAAGTTAAAGATACTCCAGAGAGTGTCGTGAATTGCCATTGTCAGTATTGCCGATAGACCCACGGAGAGGAATTCGTTCCTGTTGTCATGCTATCAGCAGAGAAGCTAGGTATATTGGAAGGTGATAAATGCCTATCAAAATATGAGGTGGTGCACGCCTATTCAACTATTCTCCAAATTTCGATAAGGTAAGGAGTACAGAATAATTACGGAAACTGAAGTGAAAACATCACAAAACAATCAATGGGCAGCAGCAAACTGCATTCCTTACTAAGGGCATTATAAAAGTATATGAAAATATGATTACCGCCAAATTACCTCCTAATGTAGGCGTTAGCGATAGAATAATTTTATTTGATGGCGTGTGTAAACTTTGTAATGCATGGAGCAACTTTATCATTAAGCATGACCGACAACATCTCTTTACCTTATGCAGTGTGCAATCAGAAGAAGGCAAAGAAATACTGCTTCATTTCGGATTTCCATCTGAGTTTTATGAAACAATGCTTTATGTAGAGGGCGCTCAATGCTCACTGCAAAGTGACGCGTTCTTTCAGGTCATAGCAAAGCTTGGCTATCCATGGAAAGTGGTATGTATTTTTTGCTTGATTCCAACACGAATTCGTAATTGGATGTATGATCGTATTGCGTTGAATCGCTACCGTTTATTCGGTAGATATGATTATTGTACTTTGCCATCAGCAGACCATGAGACTCGTTACTTAAATGCAAAATAATTGAAAACACCATCCTCAGCTATGACCTAAAAAGTATGTTATCTCTTAAGGCAACTGGTTTTCCCGAGGGTTTTAACGGCGAAGGAAACAGGGTCCGTTTTTTATTTTACAGTAGTATCTCAAAGTAAAACTAAAATTACAGTCATTGGGCTTGGTTACAATGACAGCAACGATCAAATATATGCGCGCTTTTTTAGAGACTGCCAATAAGTATTCAATGGATCAGTTGAGTGCTGCTATGAAAATTTGATAACCATCTGCTCCGTTGATAAATTTGATGTATCATCTCTATTATTAACAATTTCGTTCATCGTCTTTTCTGGGATAACATCATGACCACAACATTCAACTTTATTGTCAACAAGTCAAACCTTGCTGAAACAGAATTAGAAACTGTTGAACTGCCTGATGTGCAACAAGGCGAAGTACTTTTTGAGATAAATCGTTTTGCCCTAACTTCAAACAATGTTACCTACGGTGTTGCGGGTGACATGTTAGGTTATTGGAAGTTTTTCCCCTCTAAAGAAGGTTGGGGAAGAATCCCCGTCTGGGGCATAGCCAAAGTCAAATCCAGTGACTGCGAAGGCATCAAAGAAGGCAGCCTATACTACGGATATTTCCCCATGTCCGAGCATCTTATTGTCTCACCCACTAAAATCGGTAATCACGGTTTTAGCGACGCAGCGGAATGCCGTCAATCTCTGTCTCCGGTCTATAACCAATATGCCCATGTCACAGAGAAAAATGGTTTTAAGACATCACAATACAATCACCAGATTATTTACCGGCCACTATTTACGACCTCTTTCATATTAGATGATCTTATGATGGACAACGACTATTTTGGTGCAGACCAAATCATCCTATCCAGCGCCTCAAGTAAAACAGCATTTGGCACCGCCTTTCAATTATCTAATAGTGAAAAGAAAGTTATTGGCCTAACCTCGGAATCCAATCGAGAGTTTGTAAGTAACCTTGGCATTTATGATCAAGTAATAAGCTACGACGAAGTTGAGACCCTGGATAAAAATTTAAAAACGGTCTATATCGATATGTCCGGCAATCGCGCAGTACTGGGCGCTGTTCATCACCACTTTGAAGACAATCTTGTGAATAGCTGCGGCGTTGGTATTACACATTGGGATGCACGTGTCGGAGAAGATCCCAAATCGCTACCAGGTGCTAGCCCGACAATGTTCTTTGCCCCAACCCAAATACAAAAAAGGTCAGGCGAATGGGGTCCTGAAGCACTACAGGCAAAATTAGCACTCGCCTGGGATAAATTTGTCAGCTTTGTCGACAATCACGTTCAATTGGAAGAATCTAAGGCGCCAGAGACCATTGGTGACATCTACAAGATTATGATTGAAGGGCCATCACCGAAAAAAGGTTATGTCCTTACCTCAACTAAAGAAAGTTAAATAGCGATAGGTTAGCAATTCGGGCAAAACTCTGTTGCGCAGCCTCTAGCACAAAGGTTTGGATGCTCAATCGGCTTATGGCTTCTGCAAAATCAACATCTTGCAGGTTCGATAGCGCTTCCCTACTAACAACATCAACTTGTTCGTGTAGATTCAATGTACTTTCTAGTGTATTGAGTCTTGCACCAAGTTTTGATCTTGTTTCTAACAAATTTGTCTGGGCGCTATCAAGATTGGTAATAGATGATCCAACAAGATTAGTCACGAAACCCCTACCTTCTATCGTATCATCAAAGCTCCGCAGACCCTCAACCATACGACTCATCGTCGTTAAGAGGCTTTGGTTTTTAGAGGACTCGATGACAAAGCTATCGCCAAAATCTGGATTTCCAGCAACTCGCACCGATATTCCATGAAAGTTAATTTGTTCGCCCGCAATAAAAGGTTCCTTTTCTAAGCCTTCTACCACCCGATTATCAGACATTCTTCTGACAGTGTAGTTCTGTTGTGGTGGGGACAAATCGTTTACAGAATTAAATTCGATATAGGCATCTTCTGGGTAAAAGAGATCAAAGGCTTCCTGATTTATCACCTGCCCAACGGAGATACTCGCTTTGGGTAGCCCAGTGTTTCTAGGATTATCTGATGTAATAAAGGAATGATCGCATGGATGCGGACACTTCATCATTTGAAACACTCCTAGACGCAGAGTTATCCTCCTATACCTCTCTAAAAAAATCCTTGAAGAAGAGCGAGAATTATTCTTCATTCGGGATTTTGAGCGCTTTACCCAGCTACTTGGCCAAAAACACACCTTATTATCAGCCTTAGAGTCAGATAATCAAAGGCGATGTGACTTGCTTCGAGCATTATCTTTACCCATCAGCAAGGTTGGGATAGAGGCATTAATCGCAGCATTGCCCCTCGCACAACAACAAACCGTTGAGCTGAAATGGCAAAGCCTCAATCTCTTGATAGATGACTGCGCCAAAATGAATGACATTAACGCCCGCTTCACCCATCGCGCCCAATCGACTACTCATCATTTACTCACCTTATTAAGGGGGAGAGCCCCCCGGTTTCGAACTTTATGGCAAGAAGGGTAACGCGACAGATCGTGTCAGACCATTGACCATCACTAGAGTTTAAAGAAGCAAGGTGTAAATAAGCAGCGCTTTGTTTTAACATCTACCTTTCAGTTTTGGGAAGATCTTAGCAAAATGACTTCTGTCACTTATGCCATCATATTTAACGGCGACATTAACGAGGGTTTTGACCTTATATCAGTCAAAGCGCAACTAGCTACATTGCTGAGAGCAGATGAAGGCAAGATGAAACTGCTGTTTTCTGGCAAACCCATTATCCTTAAAAAAACCCAAGATAAAACCGAAGCAGTCAAGTATGGCAAAGCCTTACAGAGAGTGGGCGCTAACGTACGTGTTAAGATACTGAAGGACAAGGTACCCCTTGCCGCACCGCATGCCAAAGCACCACCCACTGATTTTAGCCTTGCACCAAATGAAGGCCGGCTGTTTGATCCCGCACCTGAAGTGGCAAGCCTAGACATAGACCTGAGTAGCCTCTCACTTGGGGAAAATGATGGCAGCCTGCTAACAGAACCAAAAGAAATTGAGGCGCGTGATATTGACCTTAGCGAATACAGCGTTGCGGAAAATGATGGCGGCCCGTTAGCAGAAGCGGCACCAGAAGTTGAAAAAGTGAAAGCACCCGATTTTGGATTGGATATACCCGGCGCAATTTTAGAAACATTACGTGAAACCGTCGAGCTACTAGAACCTGATACCTCGGGCATGTCATTAGCCTTTCCCGGATCTGATTTGCTTAACCCAGATGAGAAAGATCAGGGCCCTGCCCCCGAAGCGCCAGATACAAGCAGTATTACACTTGCGCCAAATAAAGCATCATGCTAACTATCCATATAATTTTTCGTGAGCCACCACTATGAGTCAAAAGGACAAAATCCTCGTTACCGGTGCATCCGGGTTTGTCGCAGGACATATCGTCATCGATCTACTACATCAGGGCTATCAAGTTTGAGGAACCATTCGTGATCTGGCCAAAGCCGATAAATTACGCGCGATGTTTGCACTACATACAGACAAAGCAGATAGCATAGAACTTGTCGCCGCCACACTCACAAATGAGGCATGTTGGGCAGATGCAGTTGAAGGATGCGACGCCATATTCCACATTGCCTCCCCCGTGCCATTAGGGCAACCCAAAAATCCGGATGGGAATATGTTGAAAGCGTCGGTACTATCAGACTCACTACCATTCAACCGTCAATGGTATTGGGGCCAGCATTAGAAACTGACTATGGTTCTTCCCTTGAGGCCTTAATGAAACTACTACGTGGTGATCTACCCATGGTGCCTAAACTTGAATTTGGGATCGTGGATGTGAGAGACGTCGCTGAATTACACAGAATTGCCTTTGAAAATGATGTATCCATCGGTAAAGGATTATTATGTAGCAATGGCTTTCGTTGGTTTGCCGGTATATCCGCCCAACTAATTGAGGAATTCCCCGCTTATAAGAAAAAATTACCGACTATCCAAATGCCTTATTTTCTCGTTAGAGTATTAGCCATATTTGACAAAGTCATTGCCAGCATCGTTGGCGACATCGGCAGAGTTGTTGAATATGACTGCACAGCTGCAAAAGAACTAGGCTGGAATCCAAGATCACCAGAGGAAGCAATATCCGCTGGCGCAAAAAGTCTTATTGACTTAAAAATCGTCTGACCCAACAAATTGTTTATACCGCAATACATCCGCTTCTCTGTCTACATCCCAGAGAAGCGGTAGAAGACCCCAGTTATCATATCTTGCATTAAATAATTTGCAGGTGTCTGCGCAGACGTCTGACGTGCCCCACTTAATTTTTTGAAAGACGGATTTAGTCGGCTTATTCATACCGATTAACCCGTAACCACCATCTTCTGCTGGGCCAATGATCGCTTCGTATTGTGGCAACTGCTGTATTGCCTTACGTAGATAATCAACGGTAAGATTTGGGCAATCAGTGCCGATTAATATCCCAGGTCTATCTTCAGATTCAAAGGCCTGGGCCATTCTTTGGCCTAGGTTTTCGCCTTCTTGTCTCTTTTTTACTACGTCAAACATTTCAAAAAAGGGGTGATTTAATTCGGATGAGCACCATAAGTACACATCAGCTATTGACGTAATTTCATTTGTTAGACAATCGGTAATTCGTTTGGTCGCAAGGGCTTTATGTAAACTGCATGCTGCGTCTTCACCCAAACTCGGAATCAAACGGGTTTTAACTTGTCCTGCAATCGGTGCTTTGCAAAAAATCATTAGCCTTGGTTTGTTCATGTTTAGGAGATCAACAATCTTGCGTGTTCAACTTTTGTACACTTGTCTTCTACAACGGCGATGCCCTTTGCTTCGAGTAAGTCCTTCGCCTCCTCATGCCATATGCCCATCTGCATCCAGAAACAGGAGATGCCTGCGTCGATACTGGGTTGGACCAATGGCATCACCGCCTCACTTCTCTGAAAGACATCGAGCATATCAATTTGCACCGGCACCGATGCAATATCTGGATAACACTTTAGGCCGAGTACTTCTTGGTAGCCTGGGTTGATGGGGATGATTTTGTAGTGGGGCATGAGGTAGAGTGCTACTTCGTGGCTTGCCTTGCTTGGATTGGCTGATAGGCCAACAATGGCAATGGTACGGGTGTCACGGAGTATTTGCGGGATAGAGGTCATGGTAGATAAGCATTAGAAAAACAAAATGATAATGCACATCCCCTGTCAGAGCCAGTTTTGATTCTGTTACAATACGATCACGCCCCGATAGCTCAGATGGATAGAGCATCCGCCTCCTAAGCGGAGGGTCACAGGTTCGACTCCTGTTCGGGGCACCATTAAGTTGTTGATTTATAACGATTATATTGATATTCCTCAGTTTGAAATTTAGATGAATTTTCCTTGGTGCAACCTTAGTGCAACCTCTAATCCAGTAGCAAATAGAATAAACCCGCCTAGCTAAGAAAACAGAATCATCGTAGAGCGATGCTTCCGGTTTATCGCATCCACTGGCTCAGTATTTGTTTTCTTCAATTCATGTCTGCTTTCGAAGTTGAAAGAGACCAGCGAAATTCAGATACCTTATCTGGTCAGGGGCAGATTTCGGCCGATACTGTTGAAAAAGTCGGTTGTCTGGAAAGGACAATTAAAATACTTGAAATATCGCGCACTAGCGCAGTCTCAAACGTAATCTAGCCTCAGAAAATATATTTGAAGGCGCTCTCGTGCACATACTTTTTCTAGCAAATACTTTTTCAACAGTATCGGCCAATAGCGGTCATTAAAACTACTGTATTTTTTCTCTGTCCCCAATTATTTCTCGGCTCCTGAGGATAACAATTTTATGAGCTTTTCCCTCAGCTTTCTCATTTGGTAGGGCTTCTCGAGGAAGTCAGCCAGGCCTTTGCCAGTGAAGCGCTGGGTAGCATCCTGCATGTTGTAGCCGCTACAGAGGATGACCTTGACGTCGGGCTGGATACGGCGCAGCTCGCGGAAGGCTTCTTCTCCATCCATGTGTGGCATGGTTAGGTCGAGCAGAACGCAAACGATCTCTGTTCTGTGTTCGCGAAACATCTCTACTGCCTCCCGGCCGTCGGCCGCCGTTAGAGCGGTGAAACCCATACGCTCGACCATATTTCTTCCCATGGCACAAATTGCCTCCTCGTCGTCGACTATCAGAATGGTTCCCTCACCCTGCCACGTCGTCGTTACACTCTCTTCCCTCTTTTCCGTGACACCATTTTCGAGCAACTCGTTCGCAGGAAAGAGCATTTTGAACGTCGTGCCCTTACCAAGCTCGCTGTAGATCTTAATCCCTCCCTTGTGACCGCGCATGATGCCCATCGTTGCCGACATGCCCAGTCCGCGCCCGGCGAACTTGGTAGTAAAGAACGGATCAAAGATCTTCCTGATGGTTTCAGAGGTCATGCCGCTACCCGTGTCGGTTACTTCGAGGTAGACGTAGAGGCTCTCGGAGAGTGGCTCATCAAGGCCGGAGGCAAAACTGAGTTCAGTTCCTTCGAGGTAAGCCGGATCGCAGTGCATGGCACCTGTCGAGAGCGCGATGACGCCACTCCGATCGCCAATCGCCTCCGAGGCATTGATGATCAGGTTCATGATGACCTGACGAATCTGGGTGGCATCTCCATCGAAGGTAGGCAGGTTTTCGGCAAAGTTATACTTGAGCACGGCCTTCTTCGAAATCGAGACATCGAGAAGGTGGCCCATTTCCTCGACGAACTCGCCCAGGTCGACCGGCTCAACCACGAACATACCCTTGCCTGAGTAGGCCAGCATCTGCTTGGCCAAATCGGCTCCACGCCTAGAGGCTACTTCAATTTCATGGAGGTTTTCTCGGGCCGGGGAATGAGGTGAAAGACCGTCCAAAGCCAAGTCTGCGTTGCCCAGAATTATCGCTACCAAGTTGTTAAAGTCGTGAGCGATACCGCCGGCCAATACGCCTAGACTTTCGAGCTTCTGCGCATGTTGGATTTGCCGTTCAAGACCTAGCTTCTCCTCCTCCGATTGTTTGCGTTCGCTTATATCTTGAATCATTGCCCGCAAACCAGAAATTACACCAACTGCATTAACTTCTGCCTCGCCTCGGACCCAGATCCACCCATTGCTTTTATCCCCTCGTACGATTTCCAATTCAAGGTCGTAGGAGATTCCGGTATTTATCGTGTTGGACATGGCAGAGTCCAATAAATCCCAACTCTTGGGAGTGAATAACTTCTGGCTTTCAGTGATGAGCGGAACAGGCTCCTCTGGGGAAAATCCATACATTCGGTATAGCTCTTCTGTCCAAGTGACCTTGCTACTCTCAATGTCCAGATGCCAACTCCCCAAATGGGCTAGTCGCTGCGCTTCATTCAACTCAAGCGCATTTTGTTTTAGTTTTGCAAACGCCAATTTGATTTTTCCATTGGCTACAACCAACTCGCCTGCCCGCGCTACCTTCTCCTCATTTTCGAAGACAACTTTTTCGTTGGCTATGACCAACTCGTCTGCCCGCGCTGTCTTCTCTTTATTTTCGAAGGCAAGTTTTTCGTTGGCTATGACCAACTCCTCTGCCCGCGCTGTCTTCTCTTTATTCTCGAAGGCAAGTTTTTCGTTGGCTATGACCAA